>JBFGDZ010000146.1:0-8743 GCA_041580375.1 Candidatus Polarisedimenticolia bacterium | reverse complement strand
GCGCGCCTGGACCCGGTCGTGGCGATGAAGGTGTGAGTCGATGAGAGGATTCCGGCCGCTCCTGGTCTGGCAGCTCTTCCTGAGGGCGTCCCGCGTGCAGAAGAAACGGGCGATCCTCACGGTCGCGGCGATCGCGTGGGGCTCGCTCTCGCTGCTGCTGCTCCTGGCGTTCGGGGAGGGGATGAAGAGGCAGCTGAGCCTCGCGCGGGCCGGCATGGGGCAGAGCATCGCGGTCATCTGGCCGGGCGAGACGACGCGCCCGTGGCAGGGCCTGCCCGCGGGCCGCCCGATCCGGCTGCGATACGACGACGTCGATCTGATCCGCCAGCGGGTGACGGACCTGGCGGGGATCAGCGGCGAGACCCGCAACTGGCGCACCGCCTACACGGTCGGCCGCCGCACCGTCAACGCCCGGCTGACCGGCGCCGGACTGGAGTACGGGGACCTGCGAAACCACATCGCGCGCCCCGGCGGCCGCTGGCTGAATGCCCTGGACGACCGGCTGCGCCGGCGCGTCATCTTTCTCGGCTGGGAGCTCGCGGAGGACGTCTTCGGGAGCACCGACGTGGTCGGGCGCACGCTCCTCGTGAACAACGTGCCGTACACGGTCGTCGGGGTGATGAAGGAGAAGATGCAGATGGGCACGTACGGAGGGCCGGACAAGGGTCACGCGGTGATCCCGATCGGCACCTACCGCGCCCAGTTCGGCGGCGACCAGCTGTCCAACCTGGTGATCAAGCCGGCGCGCCCGGAGCAGATGGAGTCGGTCCTGGCCGGCATCCGGGAGGCGATGGGCGCCCGGTACGGGTTCGACCCCGCGGACGATCGCGCCCTGGGCGTCTGGGACACCGTGCGCACCTCCGCCTCCTTCAACAACATGCTGATCGGCATCCAGATCTTCCTCGGCATCATCGGCGCGCTGACGCTGTTCGTCGGCGGCATCGGCGTGGCCAACATCATGTACGCCGTCGTCAAGGAGCGCACGAGGGAGATCGGGGTCAAGATGGCCATGGGAGCCCGCCCTGGCTGGATCACGGGCCCGCTGATCCTGGAGGGCCTCCTGTACACGGTGCTCGGCGGCGTGCTCGGGTTCGTCATGGCGACCGTCGCCGTGATCCTCCTGCAGCTGGCTCCCACCGGCGGCAACGAGGCGATCGAGTTTCTGGGCAAGCCGACGCTGTCCGTCCCGATCGCGATCGCCAACGCCGCCATCCTGGGCCTCATCGGCCTGCTGGCGGCCTACTTCCCGGCCCGGCGCGCGGCGGCGGTCGACCCGGTCGACACGCTGCGCTACGAATGACGAGGTCTCGATGAGCGACGAAGCGACGAACGGATCGAACGGCGCCGTGATCCGGATGGAGGGGATTCGAAAGATCTACGACACCGGCCGGGTGAAGGTCGAGGCGCTGCGCGGCATCGACCTGAACATCGCGCGGGGCGAGATGGTGGCCATCGTCGGCCCCTCGGGCTCCGGCAAGTCGACGCTGATGAACCTGATCGGCTGTCTGGACACGCCGACGGAGGGGACCTACCTGCTCCGCGGCCGCCGCGTCGCGGGGCTGAGGAAGGAGGACCTCGCGGCCATTCGCAACCGGCACGTCGGATTCGTCTTTCAGAACTTCAATCTGCTGCCGCAGATCTCGACGTTCGAGAACGTCGAGATGCCGATGCTCTTCGGCGGAGTCCCGACGCGCGAGAGGCGCCGGCGGGTGTGCGAGGTCCTGGAGCGCGTGGGCCTCTCGGATCGCATGGAGCACAAGCCGACCGAGCTGTCCGGCGGCCAGATGCAGCGCGTCGCCATCGCGCGGGCCCTGGCCATGGATCCCGACATCCTCCTGGCGGACGAGCCGACCGGCAATCTCGACACCACCTCGGGAAGCGACATCATGTCCCTCTTCCGCGATCTGTGGGAGCAGGGGCGCACCGTGCTCGTCATCACGCACGATCCCGCCCTGGCCCGGCGCGCCTCGCGCCGGGTCGAGATCCGCGACGGACTGATCACGAGCGACGTGCGGGGCGGGAGCAGCCCGTCCTAGCTGACGGGGCCGTCCGCGCGGCTCACGCGGACGCGCGCGTCGTTGAAGCAGGCGCCGCCCGAGACCGCCGTGACGGAATCGGGGACGACGGCCGTGGACGCGACGCCGTTCCCGGTGTGCCGGTTCCAGATCCCCTTGGGAAGGTAGGCCACGCCCGGCCGGATGTCGGGATTGATCCGCAGGGGCACGATCACCTCCCCCACGTCGTTGTGGATCCGGACGGCGTCGCCGTCGGCCAGCCCCCGCGAGGCGGCGTCCGCCGGGTGCATCTCGAGGCGGACCGATTTGAAATTGAACTCGCCCAGCGTCGAGGAGATGGAGCGATCCGTGGCCGGCGAGATGAGCGCGAGCAGTCCGGGGTCCGTGGCCGGGTCGTCCAGGACCACGTAGGGATCGGGGCCGAGCGAGTCGGGCCACAGGCGCGCACGCCCGTCCGGCGTGGCGGGGAACACGTTGCCGAACTGCACCGGCGACCCGCCCTCGAAGCGCGGCCTGAGGATCCCCTCCCGCCGCAGGCGATCGAGACGCGCCGCCCCCCGATCCGGACCGTCCGCTCCGGGACGGCCGTTCTCGCCGTCGACGGGAGCCTCGATCGCGCCCAGCGCGTCGCGCAGGAGCGCGTCGCCCGAGAGGGCGCCGTCCTCCATTCCCAAGCGGGCCATCAGCAGCCGGAACACCTCGTCGTTCGACCGCGCCTCCCCGACCGGCGGGATCACCGGCTCACCGAGCATGATGGCGTAGTTACCGTACGAGTTGCTCAGCTCGACATGCTCCAGGAAGGTGGTCGCGGGGAGCAGGACGTCGGCGTAGAGCGCCGTATCGGTCATCACCTGATCGAACACGACCGTGAACAGGTCCTCGCGCTCGAGATTGCGGCGGATGCGGTTCTGATCCGGCGTGGTGACGAGCATGTTCGAGTTGTAGACGAACAGCCCCCTGATGGGCGGCGTCCTGTCGGCCTCCAGCGCGCGCCCGATGCGCACCATGTTGATGATGCGCGTGTTCGGCTCCGGGGCCCCCGCCAGGCGATCATCGTTCACGTCGTAAGCGTCGGAGGTCGACAGCGCGTATCCGCCGCCCCGCGTCCCGAACTTCCCCGCCACGGCCGGCAGCGCCAGCACGGCGGCGACGGCGCTCTCGCCGTTGCGGTTCCGCTCGAGCCCCCAGCCGCACCGCAGGAGCGCCGGCGAGGCTTCCGCGTAGGCCTCCGCGATGGCGGCGATGTCGCGGGCCTCCACGCGGGCGCGCGCGGCGGCGCGCTCGAGCGTCCACGTCCGCGCCCGCTCCAGCAGCTTCTCCCAGCCTGTGGCGTGGCGCTCGAGGAAGCCGCGATCGATAGCGCCGGTTCGCTCCAGGTGGCCGATCATGGCGAGCGCCACGGCGCCGTCCGATCCCGGATAGACGGGCAGATGCATGTCGATCCACGGCCGATCCATGATCCGCCGCGGGTCGATGATGGCGACCTTCGCCCCCGCTTCGCGGGCCTTCTTGATGTAGGGCAGCAGGTGGATGTGGCTGTGCCTCGGGTTGGCGCCCCAGATCAGGATGAACCGCGCGGCGGCGAAGTCGGGATAGTCGGCGCCGGCCATGCCGGCGTACAGGGCCCGCGCCGCGGCCGCCGTGGGCGTCGCGCAGACGGTGCGCGCGAGCCTCGCCGCTCCCAGCCTGCGGAAGAATCGCTCGTCGTTCGCGCCCTGGCTGATCAGGCCGTTCGAGCCGCCGTACGAGAAGGGGAGGATCGCCTCGCCGCCGTGCTCCCGGCGGATCGTCTCGAACGTCCCGGCGATCGCATCGAGGGCTTCGTCCCACGTGATGGCCTCGAAGCGGCCCGAGCCTTTCCGGCCGGTCCTGCGCATCGGATGCAGGAGCCGGTCCGGGCCGTACACGCGCTCCGGGAAGCGGCGCACCTTGGCGCAGATGTAACCGGCGGTGACGGGGTTGACGTCGTTCCCGCGGAGCGCCACCACGCGGCCGCCGTCGACGTCGACCTCGACGCTGCAGCGGTCCGGACAGTCCAGCGGACAGACGGTGTGCGCCCTGTGCATGACGGGCATAATATCACCGTTCGTCGGGTCCGCCCGACCCCCTCCTCGCCGCACCGCGGGCGACGCGGGAGCGCACGGAGATGAACCGCATGACGCGCACGACACCCCGGACCTCCGGCCGGCTGGCGGGATCCGCCCTCCTCGCGATCCTCGTCGCGGGCGGGCCGACCGCCGCGCATGCCGGGGATCGGCCCGCCGGCCGCGCCGGCGTCGCCGGAGGACGATCGAGCCCGCCCTCCGGACCGATCGTGTTCGCGGCGGCCAGCCTCACGGACGTCCTGCACGATCTCGGAGAGCGGTTCCGAGAGCGCACCGGCGTGAGGCCGCGGTTCCACCTGGGACCCTCGGAGGCGCTGGCCACCCAGATCCTCAAGGGAGCCCCCGCCGACATCTTCCTCAGCGCGGGGCCGGGGCCGATGAATCGGCTCGAGACGGCGGGGAGGCTGGCGCCGCGCACGCGGCGCGATCTGCTGCGCAACAGGATGGTCGTGGTGACATCCGCCCGGCGCCCCGCGGGGATCGGAACGCTGGCCGATCTGGGCGGCGCCGGGATCGGTCGCATCGCCATCGGCGATCCCCACACGTCCCCGGCCGGCGGCTACGCCGTCGAGGCGCTGGAGCGCTCCGGCCTGTGGCCCGTCCTGCGGAATCGCCTCGTGCGGGCCGGCGACGTGCGGGCGGCGCTCGCCTTCGTCGCCGCCGGCGAGGCGGACGCCGGAATCGTGTACGCGACCGACGCCCGCATCGAATCCGGCGTGCGCATCGCGCTGACCATTCCCGAATCGCTCCACAGCCCGATCGTCTACCCCGCCGCGCGCGTCGCCGACGGTCCGGCGCCGAGCGAGGCGCAGCGGTTTCTCGACCACCTGAGCGAGCCCTCCGCGCGGTCGCTGTTCGCCCGCGCCGGGTTCGAGCCGGCCGGGCCCGCCGGGTCCCCGTCGCCGGCGTCCGCGCCGCCGCCGGAGGAACGGGGCGACGCCCGTGCCGGCGAATCGTTCGTCGGGCCCCTGCTGATCTCCATCCGCGTCGCGGCCGCGAGCGTCCTGATCGGTCTGCCGCTCGCGCTTCTGTGCGCGCGGCTTCTGACGCGCCGGCGGTTTCCCGGCCGCCTGGCGCTCGAGACGGCGCTCAACCTGCCGCTCGTCCTGCCGCCCGTCGCCACCGGATACTTTCTGCTCCTCCTGCTCAGCCGCGAGGGACCCCTCGGGAGCCTCTGGTCGCTCGCCGGGGCCTCGCTCGTGTTCACGTGGGAGGCGGCCGCCCTGGCGGCCGCCGTGATCTCGTTTCCGCTGATGCTGCGCGCCGCGCAGGTGTCGTTCGCGTCGATCGATCCGCGTCTCCCGGCGATGGCGCGCACCCTCGGGGCGTCGCGCGCCCGCGCCTTCTTCACCGTGACGCTGCCGATGGCGCTCCCGGGCGTGGTCGCGGCGGTTCTCCTCGGTTTCGCGCGCAGCCTCGGCGAGTTCGGCGCGACGATGATGGTGGCGGGGAACATCCCCGGCGTCACACAGACTCTACCGCTCGCGATATTCACCTCGGTTCAGATCGGGTCCGATCGCACGGCACTCGGTCTGTGCGCGCTGTCGGTTCTGCTGGCGTTCGGCTCCCTGGCCGCGATCCGTCTGATCGAGGGGATGCGCCGGCCCGGTTCCGGGCCATGATCGGCGCCCGGGCGCCCGCCGCGGGCGCATTGCGATTCGCGCTCTCCCTCGAGCGCGGAGCGTTCTCGCTCGACATCGCGCTCCAGGTCGACGACGGCGTGACCGTCCTGTTCGGCCCCTCCGGGAGCGGCAAGTCGACCCTCCTGCAGTGCCTGGCCGGCCTGCTGAGGCCCGGCGCCGGACGCATCGATCTCAACGGGCGCGTCCTCTACGACGCGTCGCGCGGCGTCCATCTGCCGCCCGAACGGCGCGGGCTCGGATACGTTCCGCAGGAGGGGCTGCTCTTCCCGCACCTGACGCTCCGGCGGAACATCGAGTACGGGATCCCGCGATCGGCGCGCCGGCATCCGGGACGGCCGGGCGAGGATCCAGCCGGGCCCAGCATCGAGGATCTGATCGCCGCGCTCGGCATCGGCCACCTGCTCGATCGCCTGCCGCGGGAGGTCTCGCACGGCGAGGCGCAGCGGGCGGCCCTGCTGCGGGCGCTGGCGACGTCGCCGGACGCGCTGATCATGGACGAGCCGATGAGCGCCCTGGATCGGGATCTGAAGATGAGGGCGCTCGCCGATCTCAAGTCGATCAAGCGGACGCTCGGCCTTCCCGTGCTGTACGTCACGCACGACGCGGCGGAGGTCCTGGCGCTCGCCGATCGCGTCGTCGTCATCCGCGCCGGACGGATCGAGCGAGAGGGGGGGCCGGAGCTGGCCCTCGCCGCGATCGACGCGCACGCGGGCGCGGGCCTCGCGGACAATCTGATCGGCGCGTCGCCGGCGCCGGGAGGCGGCGGGCGCGAGGTGCGCTGGGGACGTCACGTGCTGCGCCTCGCCGACCCGATCGCCGGGGGCGACCGCGGCGGCCGGATCGCCGTCGCCTTCGCGCCCAGCGAGGCGATCGTCACGCTGGATCCGCCGGGCGTCACCTCGGCGCGCAATGTCCTGGACGCCACCATCGGGGACGTCTTCGCCTCCGGCGCCCGCGTCCTTCTGCGCTTCGACGACCCCGAGCCGTTCTACGTCGCCGTCACGCGCGAGGCGAAGGAGGAGCTGCGGCTCGAGGCGGGGCGCCGCGTCCATCTCTTGATCAAGAGCACCGCGCTCCGGCCGGTCGGCGGTGGGCCTTCCTGAGCACCGCGTCCGATCACGGCGCGTCCGGACCGTCGCTCTCCATCCCGAGCTGCCACAGGAGAAACGTCCAGTCGTCGGTCGCCTCGTCGATCAGCTTGGAGAGCGGCTTGCCCACGCCGTGGCCGGCCCTCCTCTGGGTGCGCAGGAGCACCGGGAGTCCCGAGGTCGAGGCGCTCTGCAGCCGCGCCGCCATCTTGCGCGCGTGCATCGGATCCACGCGGCTGTCTCCCTCCGCCGTCTTGAGAAGAACGGCGGGGTAGGAGACACCGTCCTCGACGCGGTGGTAGGGCGAGTAGGCGTACAGCCAGCGGAACTCCTCCGGGTGCTCCGCCGACCCGTACTCCGGAATCCACAGACGGGCGATCTGAAACCGGTGATAGCGGATCATGTCGAGAAGAGGCACCGCGATGATCGCCGCGCGGAAGAGATCGGGGCGCTGGGTGATCGCCGCCCCGGCCAGGAGGCCGCCGTTGCTCCCTCCCCGGATCGCGAGCCGACCCGGGCCCGTGTAGCGCTCGCGCACGAGCCATTCCGCCGCCGCGATGAAGTCGTCGAACACGTTCTGCTTGCGCTCCCTCATGCCGGCGCGGTGCCAGGACTCGCCGTACTCGCCGCCCCCCCTCAGGCAGGCCTGGGCGAAGACGCCGCCCCGCTCCAGCCACAGCACGAGCGCGCGGGAGAACGCCGGCGTCTGCGAGATGTTGAAGCCGCCGTATCCGGAGAGCAGGGTCGGGTTGGAGCCATCGAGCCGCACCCCGCGCCGGTGAGCCAGAAGGATCGGCACACGGGTGCCGTCTCTCGAGCGGCAGAAGGAGCGGCGCACCTCGAAGGGCGAGAGGTCGACGCTCGCATTGACGGCCTCCCACGTGCTCATCTTTCCCGTCGTCACGTCCAGCCTCTGAATGACCGGGGCCACGGTGAAGGACGAGAACCCGAAGAACACTTCGTCGCTGCCGTGCCGCCCGGACAGGTGCTCCACCGTGCCGGGCGCCGGGAGAGCGATCGGGCGCGCTCCGCCGCCGTCCGGATCGTGCAGCAGGATGCGCGAGGCGGCGTCGCGCACGCCGTGCGTGACGATCCCCGCGCGGGTGATCAAGGCCTGATCGAGGACGTCCTCCCCTTCCGGAATGACCTCCCTCCAGGGCGCGGAGGCGGGCTCGGCCGCCCCGGTCGCCATCAGGCGGTAGCGCGGCGCATCCCGGTTGGTCAGAACGTAGAGAACCCCGTCGATCACCTCGCCGCGGAAGATCGCGTCGATTCCCTCGACGGCGGGCCGGCAGGTCATCCGGGGATCCGCCGCGTCCAGGACGAACAGATCGGAGCGCGACCACCCCTCGAACGCCATGATGACGAGATGCCGCCCGTCCGGCGACAGCGCGATCTCGAGCATCTCCTCCGGATCGCGCCCGTCGCCGAAGACCTTCCGATCGCGGCCCGGGTCATCTCCGAGACGATGCAGGAAGAGGTGCCGGTTGTAATTCCCCTCCCCCGGTACGGCCTCGCGCGGATCGGGATAGCGGGTGTAGAAGAACCCGCTGCCGTCGGGCAGCCACGCGAGCGAGCAGTAGCGCGTGTGCGGGATCACGTCGGGCAGCGTTCGGCCGGAGGAGACGTCGAAGACGCGCAGCGTGCTGCGCTCGTCTCCCCCGTGCGACAGGCCGCATGCCAGCAGAGCGCCGTCCTCCGACGGATACCACCAGTCGAGGGCGGCCGTGCCGTCGTCGCTCATCACGTTCGGATCGACGAGCGGTCTGTCGGTGCCGCGCAGTCCCTCCCGCACGTGGAGAATCGGCTGATCCTGCTCCCGGCCCTCGCGGCGCGCGTGAAAGTACCGTCCCGCGCGCTCCACGGGCGTCCCCACGGCGCCGATCGACAGG
>JBFGDZ010000145.1:0-8875 GCA_041580375.1 Candidatus Polarisedimenticolia bacterium | reverse complement strand
GGTGCGTGCGCGAGAGGACGATGCCCGACGACTTGAAGTGCTTGCGGATGCGCTTGAGCTCGGTCTGATGCCTGAGCCCGCGCTCGATGATCTCGTCCACGGAGATGTTGACCTCGATCTGATCCGGCTCGAGCGTCGCGCCCTCGTGGTAGCGAAACACGGCGTCTTCCCAGTCGAACAGGCCCTACATCGTCTCCTCGGCCTTCTCGGAGATGTAGCGCAGCACCTCCCGCGGGGCCAGCACGCCCATCCGGACCAGCAGCACGCTCAGGCTTTGACCCGTCCGCTCCTGCCGCTCGAGCGCCTCGCGCAGGCGCTCCCGGTCGATCCGTCCGCGCGAGAGGAGGATCTGCCCGAGCTGGGCCGGCGGGTCGTCGGTCGAGCAGGCGCCGATCCAGCCCTTGCGGAACTCGATGCGCCGGCAGATCTTGTTCTGCTCGACCTCGAGCACACCGGTGCGCTGTCCGTGACTGGCCCACTGCAGGAGCTCGATCAGGGACATGGTGCTGAAATCGCCGGACAGGGGCATGGGTCCGCACGTCCTCCGAATAGTCTAGGAGCCTGTCCGAGTAATCCCTGCGGCCGCGTTCCGCGCGCCGCGGGGCCAGATGCAAGGCGCCGCGCCGAAGACAGAGGCCGTCGCATCGGCGAGGTGCGGCAACGCCGCAGATGGCCCCGTGCCGCCGGAACCCGCAGGGCGCATGGGGGTTGCGGGCGCATCCGGCGTCGCGCCTCGTCGGCGATGGATCCCCATCGCCTCCTCGCCGCTCCTTGTCTTCGCCTCGCAAGCCCCATGCGCGCGACCCCACGGAATACCCGGACAGGCTCCTAGTGTCCCCAGTCCCGCGGATACCTGAAGTCGATGCCGATCGTCCGGGCCGACAGCTTGGCGACCAGCGGGGGGCGCCGCTTGAACTGTGATCGGACGATGAGCCGGGTGATGTGATCGACCATCCGGCGGGAGAATCCGGCGGCGACCGCTTCCTCCCGCGTGGCGCGCCGGTCGACCAGGAGCACGAGCAGTCGATCGATGTCCACGTAGCGGTAACCGAGCTCCCCCTCGTCCGACTGCCCCCGCCAGAGGTCCGCCGTCGCCGTCTTCCAGACGATGGGCTGCGGTATGCCCAGGTGGAGGGCGAGCTGGCGGACCTGGGTCTTGTAGAGATCCCCGAGCGGATTGAGACCGCAGGCGGTGTCCCCGAAGATGGTCCCGTAACCCAGCATCAGTTCCGTCTTGTTGCTGGTCCCCAGCACCAGGGCATCGTGCTTCGAGCTGAGATCGTACAGAATCGACATCCGCTCCCGGGCCATCTTGTTGCCGCGCCGCACCCGTGTCGCGCCTCTCTGGCGCCGGAAATAGACGTCCACCATGGGAGAGATGTCGATGGTCACGGTGGACGCGCCGAGCAGACGGGCCACGCGCCGCGCGTCGCGCACGCTGTCGGCGCTCGACGTGCGGTAGGGCAGGAGTGCGCACAGGACCTTCCTCCCGCCCAGGGCGCGGCACGCGATCGCGGCGGACGTCGCGGAGTCCACCCCTCCGGACAGGCCCACGACGAGGCGCCTGCGGCCGGCCTTGGCCGTTTCCCGACGCACGAATTCGGAGAGAAGCGAGGCGGTCGTCTCCGGGTCGAGAGCGAGCTGCGCGGGGATCGTGGTCTCGGAACCGGCGGCACTGGGGCGCATGGCCAGAGGGTATGTCCGCGTCATCCGGCGTGTCAACGACCGCCGCGCCGGAGGGCGCGGGGGCGCTCGCCTTGCGGCGCGCTCGTCCGGCTCGCTATAATGAATCCTTCACGAAGCATGAGCGGAGAGGAGCCGCGAAATGAAGCAGGCGACGCAATTGCGCGTCGGCATGATGATCGTTCACCAGGGCGAGCTCTGCCGCGTGATGAAGGTGCAGCACATCACGCCCGGCAACAAGCGAGGACTGGTGCAGACGAAGCTGCGCAACATGTCGTCGGGCAACAGCTTCGAACATCGCTTCAGCTCGACGGATCGCGTCGAGCGCGCCGAGCTGGAGCAGCACGAGATGGAGTTCCTCTACGCTTCGGGCGACGATTTTCACTTCATGAACACCGAGACCTACGAGCAGATGGCGATCCGGCGCGATGATCTCGAGGGCGTCGTGGACTACCTCGTCCCCAACACGCGGGTCATGGTGGAGTTCCATGAGAGCCGTCCCGTGGGCATCGATCTTCCCGCCACCGTCGATCTCAAGGTCGTCGACACTCCTCCCGGCATGAGGGGGGCGACCGCCACGGGAAGCGGAAAGCCCGCCACCCTCGAGACGGGGCTTCAGGTACAGGTTCCCCAGTTCATCGAGGTCGGAGAGACCGTCCGCATCGACACCGCCGAGGGGAAGTACCTGGAGCGCCCCAAGTAGGCGGGCGGTGTCCGATCCCGTTCGCTTCGCCCGATTCGCGGAAGGGACGCGCGCGTTCTTCGCGCGGCTGGAGTCGGACGGGACCGCGCGGGAGCTCCCGGTCGATCCGTGGACGGGCCCGGCGGGAGGCGGCCCCGCCCGCCCGACCGGCTCGCTGTCGCGGCTGGCGCCCGTCGTCCCCTCCAAGATCGTCGCGGTCGGATGCAACTACCGCGAGCACGTGGACGAGCTCGGATCGCGGCTCCCCGAAGAGCCCCTCCTGTTCATGAAGCCGCCGTCGTCGCTGCTTCCGCCGGGGGGCGTGATCCGCCTGCCCGCATCGAGCCGGCGCGTCGACTTCGAGGGCGAGCTCGCCGTCGTGATCGGGCGCCGCGCCCGCGAGGTTCCCGAAGACCTCGCGCTGGAGCACGTGTTCGGTTACACGTGCCTCAACGACGTCACCGCCCGGGATCTGCAGCGCAAGGACGTGCAATTCACCCGCGCGAAGGGCTTCGACACGTTCTGCCCCGTCGGCCCGTGCATCGCCGCCGGCATCGATCCGGGCTCTCTCGTGATCGAGACGTTCGTGAACGGAGAACGCCGCCAGTTCGCGCCGATCGATCGGATGATCTTCGGGATCCCGAAGCTCGTCAGCTTCATCTCGGGCGTGATGACGCTGGAGCCGGGCGATCTGATCGCCACGGGCACGCCGTCCGGCGTGGGCGCGCTGCAGCCCGGTGACGAGGTCTGCGTATCGATCGAGGGGATCGGGCGGCTCGTCAACCGGGTGGAGGACCCGCCGGGCCGGGGTGGTCGAGGGGACGGCCCGGCGTCGACGAGCGGACGTCCCGATGGCGGCGGGGCCGCGGCGCCCGGCGGCGCAGCCGGGCGAGGCCGTCCCGCGAGATCGGATCGCCGGGACAGCGATTGAGGGCGGCCCGGAACGCCTCCCCTGCGGGACCGTGCCGTCCCATCCGCTCGAGCATCGTCCCGAGGTGCGCGTGAGGCAGGTGGAAAGCCGGCGCCAGCGCCGCGGCCGCGCGATACTGCTCCGCCGCCTCCGCCGGCCGGCGCAGCCTCGAGGCGAGGCGGCCGAGGCGCATGCGCGCCCAGAGCGCCCCCTCGCCGTGCCGGAGGATCGCCTCGTACTGCCGCCGGGCTCCGCCGATCCGGCCGTGACGCTCCTCGTGCTCTCCAATCGACAGTCTCAGCGCATAGTTCTCGCCCACCAGCGCGCGCTGGCGGGCGAAATCGGCCGGGCCGTAGGCGGCCTCCCGGCCGACCCGGCGCAGGACGGATCGGAGGGTGCGGATCGCGCGGCGCGTCCAGGGATCCCCGCGCACGAAGAAGGCCTCGCGCGGGTCGTCGCGCCAGAACGAATCCGTGAGGCCGAAGCGGCGGCGCGCCTCCTCGCACAGTCCGGTCCCCGGATAGATCGTGAGGGGGGAGACCAGGCCGTCGTGCGGCCGGATCTCCTCCACGAGACGGATCGTCGACGCGAGGTCCTCGTCGTTTTCGGAATCGATCCCGGTGATCAGGTAGATGGACAGTCCCAGGCCCACGCGCCGCGTCGCGGCCGCCGCGGCGCGCACCTGATCGAGCGTGATCCCCTTGTTGAGGCGCTGCAGCATGCGCGGCGATCCCGACTCCACGCCGTACTGGATGTGGGTGCACCCGGCGCGCCGCATCCACGCGAGCCGCTCCTCGTCCACGGCGTTCACGCGGGACTGGCAGTCCCAGAGGAGTCCCGTCCTGGCGTCGATGAGCCGGCGGCAGAATTCGATGACGCGCGCCTTGTTCACCGTGAACGTGTCGTCGCGGATCGACACGTACACGATGCCGTGCCGCTCGCGCAGGAGCGCGATCTCCTCCAGCATGTTCTCCGCCGAGCGGAAACGCATCGCCCGACCCCAGAAATCGGGTGACGAGCAGAAGGTGCACGCCGCCGGACAGCCGCGCGACGTGATGATGAACTCGAACTGCGAGGCGGGGTCGACGCCGATGGCGCAGGGATCGGCCGCCGGATGCGGCAGGCTGTCGAGATCCGCCACGACCGGCCGATCCGGCGTGTCGATGAAGCCGCCCGGCTGCGCCGGCGTTCCCGGGAAGGGAAGGCCCCCCTCGCGGCAGGTGATCCCGAGGATCCCGGTGAGGCCGGCCGCGAGATGACCGGAGCGGTGAAGCCCGGCGATCTCGAGCATGGTCATTTCCCCCTCGCCGCGGACGATCAGATCGATCGAGGGATACGCGCGCAGCAGGTGATGAGGCAGATGAGTGGCGTGGGGGCCCCCGGCGACGATCAGGCAGCGAGGATGAGCGCGGCGCGCGATGGCCGCCACCCGCATCGCTTCGTGTCGGTTGAACGTGAAGGTCGAGACGCCCAGGAGATCGATGCGCGTGGATCGGATGTATCGCTCCACGCGGCGCCAGGGCCAGGCGCTCATGTTGACGAGCCTTGCGTCGAAGCCCTCCCGCCGGAGCAGCGCGACGATGTAGCCGAGACCCAGCGGCGTGAAGCGCGAGTAGAACTCCATCCGCCCCAGGTCGTGGCACTTGTAGGCGAGAACGATCGTCATGGAGCCCCCGGATGACGCGCGGTTGCCGGTCGCTCCAGCAGGCGCCGCACCTCGCGCTCCAGCACGGGGAGGCGCTCGTCGCGCAGCAGCGGGTAGGAGGTGCGGGCGCGTCGCAGCACGCCGCGATCGAGTTCGCACATCAGCAGAGCGGATTCGACGGGGCCGGCCCCTCCGGTCATTCTTCCATACGGATCGATCACGCACGAGCCGCCGCCGAAGTGGATCCCGTCCTCGAAACCGACGCGGTTCACCCACACGACATAGACGGTCTGGAGCCGGGCCGTGACCTTGAGAAGATCCATCCAGATCGACTGGCTCGCGGGGACCTCGCTTGTGTCGATCCCCCGGGTGGGGCTGTTCGAGATCACCAGCAGATAATCGGCGCCGTCCTGGGCCAGCACGAGGGCGCTCGATGCATGCCAGAGGTCCTCGCAGATCAGGATCCCGAAGCGGCCCGCGCGGGTCCGGAACGAGCGAAGGGCGTCTCCGGCGGCGAAGTACCGCCCTTCCTCGAACATGCCGTAGGTCGGCAGGTACACCTTGCGGTGGACGTGCCGGATCCGCCCGCCCTCGAGATAGAGGCCGCTGTTGTAGTACCGGTGCCCCTCCGACTCCTCCACCATCCCCACGACCATCGGGATCCTCCGGCTCGCTTCGAGGAGCGGGCGGAGCGGGCCGGGATCCGCGAGCGTCACCGCCACTTCCGGGACCAGATCCTGCAGGCGGTAGCCGGTGAGGCTGAGCTCGGGGAAGACGAGCAGGCGAGCGCCCCTCCGGGCCGCGTCGCGGGCGATCCTGAGGTGCATGGCGACGTTCGCCTCCACGTCGCCCAGAACGGGCTCGATCTGAGCCATCGCCATCCGGAGTGAGCGACCCGGCCGTTCGCCCCGGCCCTGACCCGGTTTCATCGCTGAGGAGCCCTGATCGAAATGACGGTCGGTGAAGGGGTGATGGTAGCACACGGCGTCCCGGGGAAACAACGCAAGTGTCCGGTTTTCTTTACTTTGGCCATACCATCTGCTAGCATGTGCGGCGCCGTCGGAGGTTCCGTCATCGGGCGCGGAGGCCCGGCATGAGTCGTCATCCCGCCGTGGCCGGCAGTTTCTACCCCGCCGAGCCCGGCACGCTCACGGAGGATCTGCGGAGGCTCTGCGCCGGCCGTGAGGCCCCGCGCCGCCCGCGCGCGATCGCCCTGATGGTGCCGCACGCCGGTTACATCTATTCGGGCGGCGTGGCGGCGGCGACTTACTGCGCGGCCGGCCTGTCCAGCCGCGTGGTGATCCTGGGTCCGAACCATACGGGAGCGGGTGAACCGGTCGCCGTCTACGATCGCGGAGCCTGGCGGTCTCCACTGGGCGATGCGCCGATCGACGAGCCGCTTGCTCGCGCCGTCCTCGAGCATTGTCGGTTCGCCCGCGCGGACGAGCGGGCGCATCTCAGGGAGCACTCCCTGGAGGTCCAGGTCCCGTTTCTGCAGCACCTCCTGAAGCGGATCACCCTGCTTCCGATCTGCGTCGGCACCCAGAAGCTGACGGTCCTGCTCGACCTGGGACGGGCGCTGGCGGAGGCGGTGCGGCTCGCCGGCGAGGACGTTCTGATCGTGATGAGCAGCGACATGTCGCACTACATCCCCGCCGACGTGGCCGAGCGGCTGGACCGGCTGGCGCTCGATCGGGCGCTGGCGCTCGATCCGGAAGGACTGCACCGGGTCGTCCGTCAGCGAGACATCAGCATGTGCGGTCTGGCGGCGGCCGTGGCGGGATTCGAGGCCTCCCGGCGCCTGGGCGCCCGCGAGGCGCGCCTGATCGCCTACGCGAACTCGGGCGACAGGAGCGGCGACTACGAATCGGTGGTCGGCTACGCTGGCATCGCCGTCACCTGAAGACGAACGGGAAGGCTCGAGACCGGCGGACACGCCCCGACGCATGTCATACCGGACGACAGCAACCGCGGCCCTCATCGCGCTCGTCCTGGCGCTCCCCGCCGTCCTGCGTGCCGAGGACGCGTCCGCGCCGCGGGACGAGGCTTCGGAGGATCAGGGGACCCGACGCGTCGTGAGGCCGGGCCCGGGAGGCTCCGCGCTCGAGATCGCGGCCGGGCCGGGCAGCATCCTGGGCAAGGACGAGCTGATCCTGAAGGAATACGTCGACATCAAATTCGGCGACGCTCGACTCCAGGCGGACTACGTCCGCTTCATTCCCTCGACCAACGAGGCCCACGCTGAGGGCAACGTGATCCTCGATCAGGGCACCTCGCGAATCACGGCCGACAGCCTCGACTACAACCTGGAGACGGAGACGGGCGTGTTCCACAACGCGAGCGGCTACGCCGAGCCCTCGTACATCTTTCACGCCGAGACGCTGGAGAAGATCTCCCGCGACGAGCTCGTTCTGCACGACGCGACCTTCACGGCGTGCACGCAGCCGATCCCCTACTGGAGCTTCAAGGTCGGTCGCGGTCTGCTGCGGCTCAACGAATATGCCTATCTGCACAACCTCTCCTTCAAGGTGGGTCGCGTCACCGTCTTCTACACGCCCTACCTCGTGTGGCCGATCAAGACCGACCGGGCGTCGGGACTCCTCTTTCCCGAGTTCGGCTTCTCGCGCCGCGGCGGGAGCGTGATCAGCAACGCGTTCTACTGGGCGATGACGCGCAGCATGGATTCGACCTTCCATTTCGATTACTTCTCGAAGGCCGGCTACGGCACCGGACTGGAGTACCGTCTCGTCCCGAACGATCGCGGGCGCGTCTTCTTCACCGGCTACTACATCCGGGACAAGGTCGTCGATGAGGAGAATCCGCCCGACGTCGATGAGTCCCGCTGGGTGATCGACTATCAACAGACGCAGGATTTCGGGGCCGGCTGGCGGCTGGTCACGAACGCGAATTTCATCAGCGATTTCGACTACTACCGGGACTACGAGAGGGACTTCCGGCTGTCGACCAATCCGGAGGCCCGCAGCAATCTCCTCCTCACGAGGGGGTGGGGGTTCTACTCCCTCAACGTCCGCGGGGAGCGGCGCGAGCAGGTCGTCAACGAACGCGTCACGGCCCGGGCGGTGGGCGATCCCTTCGTCTCCTCCGTCGAGGACGTGGTGGTGCGCTGGACGCGGCCCGAGGTGGAGCTGCGCGGCCGGCGCCACCGACTCGGCCGGGCTCCGTTCTTCCTGGCGCTGGAGTCCTCCGTCGCGTCCTTCACGAGGGGAGAGGCGGGGGCGGATTACGAACGGCTTCACCTCGTCCCGACGATCTCCTCGCAGATCTCGCCCGTGACCTGGCTCGACGTCAACGCCAGCGTGGGTTATCAGAGCACCTACTACTCCCGGAGCCAGAGCAACGACCTGGGCTGCGACAACCGGCCGAACACGGGGGATTCGGGGGAGGGGAACGGTCTGACGGAGAGGGAGAGGGACAACAACGTCGTGAACGGGGTCTTCGACGCCGCGGAGGACGTCGGCTGCGACGCGGGGGACGGACGACCCATCTTCGGAGCCCTCAACGGCCGGGTCGACGAGGAGACGGAGACCGTTCTGAGGGACAGCATCAACCTGGACGCGTTGCGCGCCGGACTGGAGATCATCGGCCCGAAGTTCAGCCGCGTTTTCGACACGCCCGACTCCGACTTTTCACCGCAGTACAAGCACACGTTCGAGCCCACGCTGCGCTACGCGTATCGCTCCGATTCGCAGGATGCCGACAACGTGATCCGGTTCGACGAAATCGACTCGTTCGGCGGCGAGGCGAACCGCGTCACGTATGCTCTCGTCAGCCGTCTGTTCGCCAAGCGCCCGGCCGAGGGCGCGCAGCACTTCGATGCCTCGGGAGGCTGGAGCGCCAGCTACGCGGGCGGCACGGCGGACCCCAGGACGAACCTGCTCTCGGTTCTCGGAGTGGAGGAGGTGCGCGAGAGCGAGGAGAGCATCGTCTTTCGTCC
>JBFGDZ010000144.1:0-9052 GCA_041580375.1 Candidatus Polarisedimenticolia bacterium | reverse complement strand
TGCGCGCGGAGGCCAGCAGGGCGGTCATCCCCTCGATGTGCTCGCGGGATTCGGTGAGGAAGAGGTCGAGGAAGTCGCCGGTGTCCACCGCGCGCTCCTTCAACGCGCCGCGGCGTCGCTCTGGACCGGAGTGACCTTGGCCAGGACCTGGAGCACCCTCTCGGCGGTGAACGGCTTGACGATGAAGTCCTTCGCCCCGGCGGAGATGGACTCGACGACGAGCGCCTCCTGGCCCATGGCGCTGCAGATGACGACCGTCGCCGCCGGATTGATCTTGAGGATCTCGCGCGTCGCTTCGATGCCGTCCATCTGCGGCATGACGATGTCCATGGTCACCAGGTCCGGCTGCAGCTCGCGATACCTGGCGATCGCCTCGCGGCCGTTGTTGGCCTCACCGATGACCTCGTAGCGACCCCCGGCGTTGTGGAGGATGTCCTTGATCATGGATCTCATGAACATCGCGTCATCAACGATCAGGACCCGGATCGCCATCAGGCCTCCTCGCCCGGGCCGTCGGGGCCGGGCCGAAATCCGTCTCGGATCGCCTCCTCGACGCGGTCGACCAGCGCCGGGAGGGACAGTAGATTGAGCAGCCGCTCGCCGATCGGGAGACGCGCCCGCAGGAGGCCGCCCTCGTCGGACGCATCCTGGCCGAGTGGCGCGCCGGCCGGGGCGGCGACGTCCACGTCCGAACGCACGAGGATCCCCAGATGATCGAGGGGCGGAGCCAGCACGACGCCGAGCGGGGCCGCGGCGGGCTCGCAAGCCGCCGTCTCCCCCGCGGGGCGTGCATCCGCAGGCGGGGCGGCGCCCAGGACGCGCTCGAGATCGATGAGCGTCACCACCTTCCCGTGGACCTCCGCGAGCCCCGCCACGATCTGCGGCGAGCGCGGAACCGGCCGGATCCCACGGATCAAGGAGATCTCCTGGATCTCCCGCGCCCGCAGGCCGTACCAGTCCGATCGCGCCTCGAACGTGATGATCGGCTCCTCCATGAAGACTCCTCCGCGGATCCTACGCCACCTTGAAGATGGAGATCATCTCCTTGAGCGTGTCCGACGTCCTCGCCAGCTCCTGAGCGGAGGCCGACATCTCCTGCATCGAGGCCGTCTGCTCCTGCGTCGCGGCCGACGCCTCCTCCGTGCCCGCCGCGTTCTCCTCCGCAATCTTCGAGATCTCCTCGATCGCCCTGACCAGACCGTCCGCGCCGCGGGCCTGCGCCTCGGCGAGACCGGAGATCTCCTGAATGCGCTCCATGCTCGTCAGGACCGACATGACCATCGCGTCGATCGACTCCTTGGCCCCGCGGATCACCTGTTCGCCCTCGCGCGCCGACCGGGTGCTGTCGCCCATCGACTGGATGACGTCGCTGGATTCGAGGTTGATCTCCTTGGCCAGGCGGGCGATCTGGTCGGCGAAGCTGCGCGACGAGTCCGCCAGCTTGCGGATCTCCTCGGCCACGACGGAGAATCCACGCCCGTGCTCGCCCGCCCGCGCGGCTTCGATGGTGGCATTGAGCGCGAGCAGGTGGGTCTGCTGGGCGATGTGCGTGATGAAGTCGACCGACTCGTTGATGCGCAGGGCGCGGTCCTTGAACCCCTCCACGTTCGTCGTCGCCCTTTCGATGCTCACCACGATGTCGGCGACCTTGTGCGAGGCGCCGCCCATCTGATCCCCCGCCTGCCGCGCCCGGTCTCCGGCCTCCTGGGAGGATTTGGCGGCGAAGCGGGCCTTTTCCGAGATCCCTTCGATCGCGGCGGCCATGTCGCGCGTGATCGACGAGGTCTTGTTGACCATGTCGGCGGTTCCCTCCGCGCCGCGCGCGATGTTGGACACGGTGGAGGAGATCTCCTGGGTCGTCGCGTTCATCTCCTCCGCCGTGCCGGACAGCGACTGAGCCGAATCGAAGATCTGTGCGCTCACGGTGCGGGCCTCCGTCACCACATTGAAGAGGCTCTGCGTCATCGTGTTGAACGAGCGGGCGAGCCCGCCCACCTCGTCGGTGCCCCGGACCTCGACTTTCTTCGTGAGGTCGCCGCGGCTGATGATCTCGGTGGCGGCGGCCAGATCGCTCAGCCTGCGCGTGAAGATCTTCGACAGGATGACGGCGGCCGCGAGGCCGATCAGAATCTCGGTCGAGATGTACCCGACGAGCGTCCAGAAACTGTAGAAGCGCGGCGGCGTGAAGGCGAAGTGGGTCACCACGAAGAGGAAGGTCACGATCAGAAAGGCGAGCGCCAGCTTCAGTCGCATGAGCCCTCCCCGAAGACCGGCGGCGCGCCGTTCCGACGGTAGATCCGGTTGCGCGTGGATGCGGTCTCGTAGAGATTCCTCGCCCCGCCGAAGAGCCGCTCCACGCGGCCGAGGACGAGGTATCCGCCCGGTCTGTTGGCGGCGGCGAAGCGCTGAAGCAGCGTCGTCTGGTGCTCGATGGAGAAGTAGATGAGCACGTTGCGGCAGACGATGAGATCGATCGAGGCCCGATCGAACGGATCGAGCAGGCTCTCGCGCCGGAAGGTCACCATGTCACGCAGGGCTCCCGAGGGCGACAGCATGCCGTCCTCGCGAGCCTCGAACCGGCGTACGGCGTCGCCAGGCGCCTTCTCCACGATGGCCGCCGCCGGGAAGAGACCGCGCCGCGCCACCTCGAGGGCGCCGGCATCGATGTCGGTCGCATCGATCGTCACGCGCACGTCCGGACATTCGCTCTGCTCCGCCGCGAACAGCGCGGCGAGCGAGTAGGGCTCCTCGCCCGTGGCGCAGCCGGCGCTCCAGACGGCGATCCGCCCGCCATGGGATCGGGCGCGCGCGATCAAGTCCGGCACGACGCGCTCCCTGAGATGCGCGTAGCAGGATCGATTGCGGAAGAAGCCCGTGACCTTGATCGACAGGGCGGCCTGCAGAGGCTCGATCTCCTCCGGGTGTCGGTGCAGGTATCTGGCATACTCGTCCAATCCCTTCAGTCGAAGCGCCCTCACGCGCACCATCAGGCGGCGCCTGAGATAGCTCTCCTTGTATCGGGAGAGATCCAGGCCGCGCCGCTTCACCAGATGCCGCTGGATCGCCTGGAAGGGCAGTGCCGAGCCGGTTCCCATGTCAGAAGCGATCCGACGCCCCGCGGGATCGACCGGATCTCCTTGCGCTTCCACACGTTCGAGCGCGCCGCGGTGGAGTATAGGTTCCGGTGAAGGGGCCGTCAACCAACGGACGGGAGCGGCTTTGCGGCGCGCGCGGGGCGGCCGGCCGTCGCGTCCATCGAGGGGTCGGGCGTTCCGATCGAGTGCAAAATTGACTCCGGCCTGGGGGTGCAATAGAATCGTTCGCCGCTCAACTTGAACGTTTTCCGGAGGTTACCCGCAGGATGCAGCAAGACATCAAGCGGATCAACGAGCTCGTGGCCAGAGAGTCGGTCTTCGTGGAGCAGGTCCTGGGCGAGGTCCGCAAGGTCATCGTGGGGCAGAAGACGCTCCTGGACCGCCTTCTCATCGGAATGCTCGGGAACGGACACCTCCTTCTCGAGGGGGTGCCCGGCCTGGCCAAGACGCTGTCCGTGAAGACCCTCGCCGACGTCGTCGACGCGCGGTTTCAACGCATCCAGTTCACACCTGACCTGCTGCCGGCCGATCTCATCGGCACGATGATCTACAACCAGAAGGACGGCCAGTTCGTTCCGCGCAAGGGGCCCGTCTTCGCGAACATCATTCTCGCGGACGAGATCAACCGCGCTCCCGCGAAGGTGCAGTCGGCCCTCCTGGAGGCGATGCAGGAGACGCAGGTCACCATCGGCGACACGACCTATCCTCTGGAGCCGCCGTTTCTCGTGCTCGCCACGCAGAACCCGATCGAGCAGGAGGGGACCTACCCGCTGCCCGAGGCCCAGGTGGACCGGTTCATGCTGAAGTTGAAGGTCGACTACCCGAACAAGACCGAGGAGCGGGCGATCCTCGACAGGATGACAAGCACGAATCACTTCGAGGTGCGGCGGCTCATCCGGCCCGACGACATCATGAAGGCGCGGGGGGTCATCCAGCAGGTCTACGTCGACAACCGGATCAAGGACTACGTCGTCGACATCGTCTTCGCCACCCGGCGTCCCGAGGACTACAAGCTCGACATCAAGGGTCTCGTGCAGTTCGGCGGATCGCCGCGCGCCACGGTGTTCCTGACGGTCGCCGCCAAGGCGCACGCGTTCATCCGGGGCCGGGGCTACGTCACTCCGGAGGACATCAAGTCGGTGGCCTTCGACGTTCTGCGCCACCGCATCATCCTGACCTACGAGGCCGAGGCCGAGGACGTGACGACGGAGGAGATCATCCAGCGCGTCCTCGACACGATCGAGGTGCCCTGAGGGCGCCCCCCGCCCGGAGCAGCGACCGATCATGCTGCCAGCCGAGATTCTCAGGAAGGTCCGGCGCATCGAGATCCGCACCAACCGTCTCGTGAACGAATCGCTCGCGGGCGAGTATCACTCCGTCTTCAAGGGCCGCGGGATGGAGTTCTCCGAAGTGCGGGAGTACCAGTTCGGAGACGACATCCGGACGATCGACTGGAACGTGACGTCCCGCATGGGACATCCGTACGTCAAGCGATTCGTGGAGGAGCGCGAGCTGACGGTGATCCTACTCGTCGATTTCTCGGCGTCGGGGGAGTTCGGATCGCAGGGGCGGTTCAAGCGGGAGATCGCTGCGGAGATCTGCGCCCTGCTCGCGTTCTCGGCGATCAAGAACAACGACCGGGTGGGCCTCATCGCGTTCACGGATCGCATCGAGACCTTCCTGAGACCGCGCAAGGGCAAGGACCACGTGCTGCGCGTGATCCGCGAGGTCCTCTACTTCCGGCCCGGCGGGCGGGGCACGGACATCGGCATGGCCCTCCGGACGCTCGTCCGCACGATCACCAAGCGGAGCGTCGTGTTTCTGGTCTCCGATTTCCTCGGCGAGGGATACGAGCAGCCGCTGCGCGTCGCCGCGCGCAAGCACGACGTCATCGCCATCACGATGACGGATCCGCGCGAGGAGGAACTCCCGCCCCTTGGACTCGTCGACCTGGAGGACGCGGAGACCGGCGAGCACGTCATCATCGATGCGTCCGACAGGCGCACGCGCGCCCGGCTGCGGCGGTGGGCGGAGGAGAGGCGCGCGCGGCGTGACGCCCTGTTCCGGGCGGTCGGCATGGATGCCCTGGAGCTGTTCACGAATCGCCCGTACGACGTGCCCCTCGTGCGCTTCTTCCACCGCCGGGCCCGGAGGATGAGCCGGTGAGGCGGGGGCTCGCGCCCGCCGTCGCGGTGCTGGGCCTCGTCCTCCTCGCGGGCGCGCGGGATGCGCCGGTGGGCGGACCGGGCGGCGCCCGGCCGTCGGGGCGGGTCGAACTGACGGTGGAGGCCGATCGCACCGCCATCACCGTCGGAGATCCGATCGTGCTGACGGTCCGCCTCTCCTACCCGGAGGGTACGCGCATCGTGTCCTTCGATCCGGAGGGGCTGGTCGCGCCGCTCGAACTGCTGGATGCCGAGAGCGCGGCGCCGATCAGACTGGAGGACGGCCGGATCCAGGACGTGAGGGTCTATCGTGCGACCCTGTTTGAGATCGGCGAGCGGGAGATCCCCGGCCTCACGGCGACCTATGTGCCTCCGGGCGGGGGCGATGAGGAGACGGTCGCGAGCGCCCCGATGCGCGTTCAGGTCGCCTCAGTCCTGGCGGAGAACGACACCGAGCCGGCCGACATCAAGCCGCCTGCGTCCATGCCCGCCGCGCCGGCGTGGCCGTGGCTTCTCGTCGGGGCGGCGGCGCTCGCCGCCGCGCTCTGGTTCTGGCGGCGGCGGAGGCGGATCCCGGAAGGAGCCGGTGCGGCGCCGGCGGCCCCGCCCCGGCCGGCGCACGAGACGGCTTACGCCGAGCTGGAGCGGCTTCTGTCGTCGAGCCTGCTCAACGAGGGCCGCGTGAAGGCGTTCTACATCGAGCTCGCGGAGATCATCCGCAGGTATCTCGCGGCGCGATTCATGATCGAGACGTTCGAGCGGACGAGCAGCGAGATTCTGGACGAGCTGCGTCGCGTGCGGACGGACACGCGTACGATCATGGCCGCCGATGAATTCTTCGCCGCGTGCGATCTGGTGAAGTTCGCCCGCTACCAGCCCGCGTCCGAGGAGACCAAAGAGGCGGTCGGACGGGCCTATCGTCTCGTGGACGAGACGCGGCCGCAGGAACCCGCGGCCCGGGAGAGCGCGGCTTGAACAGCTTCCGCTTCGAAAGCCCCTGGGCCGGTCTCCTGGCGGGCCTGGCCCTCCTGCTGCTGCTGTGGCTTCTCCACCGGAACCGCGATCGGAGGAGCACCCTGATCTACTCGGGCACGGCGCCGTTCAGGCACGCGCCCCGCGGGCTCGCGGTGCGGCTCCGAAACCTGCCCATGGCCTTGCGCGTGGCGGGGCTGGCCCTGCTCGTCGTCGCCTTCGCGAGACCTCAGACCGGGCATCACGAGGAGGAGGTGCTCACCGAGGGAATCGGCATCGTGCTGACCGTGGACATCTCGGGAAGCATGCGGACGGAGGACTTCCGTCCCCGGAACCGCCTCGAGGTCGCCAAGGACGTGGTGGGACGGTTCGTGCGCGGCCGGCGCCACGATCTCATCGGCCTCGTCGTCTTCGCGGCGAACGCCTACACGCGCTGCCCTCTGACGCTCGACTACGAGGTGCTGCTGGATCTGCTGGACCATGTGGAGATCGCACCGTCCGAGGAGGACGGAACCGCCATCGGCATGGGCCTCGCCACGGCCGTCTCGCGCCTGAAGGACGCGCGGGCGAAGAGCCGGATCATCATTCTGTTGACGGACGGCCGCAACAACAAGGGACAAATCGACCCGATCACCGGCGCCGGCCTCGCGCAGGCCCTGGACATCAAGGTCTACACCATCGGCGTGGGCACGGAGGGCCCGGCACCCTATCCGA
Organism: Candidatus Polarisedimenticolia bacterium; assembly: GCA_041580375.1. GTDB lineage: Bacteria > Acidobacteriota > Polarisedimenticolia > Gp22-AA2 > Gp22-AA2 > JAPUIN01. The sequence goes on along the minus strand of JBFGDZ010000144.1, from coordinate 2,106 downwards.
TCGACGACCCGATCATGGGGAAGAGGTACATCAACGTCTCGGCCGACATCGATGAGGATGCCCTCCAGGAGATCGCCCGGGCGACCGGCGGCCAGTACTTCCGGGCGACGGACGCGCGCTCCCTCAAGGCGATCTTCAACCGGATCGACGAAATGGAGCGCACGGAGATCCGCGTGCGGGGCTACACACGCCACACCGAACGGTTTCCTCTCTTCCTCCATCCCGGGGCCCTGTTGCTCGCCGTGGAGCTCCTCGTGGCCGGGACCGTGCTGAGGAGGATCCCCTGATGCGCTTCGCCGCCCCCGGCTACCTGTGGCTCCTCGCCGCCGTTCCCGTCCTCGTGGCGCTGTTCGCGGCGGCTTTCCGCAAACGGAGGCGGGTGCTGGAGCGCTTCGGGGATCGGACGATCGTGCATCGGCTCGTTCGCGGCATCAGCGCGGAGCGGCGCGTCGTGAAGGCCGCCCTCGTCCTGATCGCGACGGTCTGCGTCATCCTCGCCCTGTCCCGGCCGCAATGGGGATCCAAGCTGGAGACGGTGAGCCGGCGCGGCGTGGACGTCTTCGTCGCCGTCGACACGTCGAGCAGCATGCTGGCGGAGGACGTCAAACCGAACAGGCTCTCCAGGGCGCGCGAGGCCGTCTCGTCGTTCATCGATCTCCTCCGTGGCGATCGGATCGGGATCGTGGCATTCGCCGGATCGGCCTACGTGGCCTGCCCGTTGACCCTCGACTATGCGGCGGCCAAGCTCTTCGTGGACGTCCTGGAGCCCGGCCTGATCCCGATTCCCGGCACCGCGATCGCCCAGGCCATCCGCAAGGCGACGGCCGGCTACGGAGGGAGCGAGCGGCGCTACCGCGTGCTCGTGCTGATCACGGACGGCGAGGATCACGAGGGGGACGTCCAGGGGGCGGTCCGCGACGCGGCGGAGTCGGGCGTCATCATCTACACGGTCGGGATCGGCAGCCCGGACGGGGAGCCGATCCCGGTGCGGAACGAGCGGGGCCGGGTCGTGGGGTACAAGGAGGACGCCGCCCAGAAGAAGGTCACGACCCGCCTGAACGATGCGGCTCTGGAGTCGATCGCCCTGGCGACGGGTGGGAGGTACTTCCGGGCCACGACGGAGGGGCTGGAGCTGGAGCGGATCTACGAGGAGATCGCCGGCATGGACCGGAGGACCCTCTCCAGCCGCATGCACAGCTCGTATGAGGACCGCTACCAGTTTCCGCTCGGCGCGGCCCTCGTGCTTCTGGCCCTGGAGGCGGCGATCCCCGATCGACCGCACCGGCGGCGGTCGAAGGCGCCGCGCGAGGGGGCGGAGGAGAGCGCGGAGGAGGCGGCATGAGGAGGGCCCTGGCGATCCTGATCGGCCTGACGATCGCGGCGGCCGCGACGGGCTCGACGACCCGGGCCGACTCGGCCGCCTCCAGGAACAACGAGGGCAACCGTCTGTACGAACAGAAGCAGTTCGACGAGGCGCTGCGCCTGTACACGGACGCCCAGGTCTCCCGCCCGGAGGCGCCGGAGCTGCACTACAACATCGGCAACGTCCTGTATCGCAAAGGCGAGTACGACAAGGCGATCGGGGAATACCGGCGCGCCGAGTCGGCCCGTGATGCGGCTCTCTCCCAGGCGGCGACCTTCAATCGGGGCAACGCGCTGATGCTGTCGGGCCGCCTGCAGGACGCGGCGAACGCCTATATCCAGGCGCTCCGCGCCGACCCGTCGGACGGGGACGCGAAGCGCAATCTCGAACTGGCGCTGCGCCTGCTCGCGGAGGAGCGGAAGCGGCAGCAGCAGAACGAGCAGAACGAAGGGCGGGAGCCTCCGGACCCCTCCCCGCAGTCGGGGCCGCAGCCGCCCGGCGGGGGGGAGGAGCCGCAGAAGAGGCCCCCGCAGCCCCGTCCCGGGCAGATGACGGAGGAGGATGCGCGGCGCATCCTCGATGCTCTCCGCGAGGACGAGCGGCAGGGCGTGAAAAAGCACGCCCGCGCCACCGCGCCGAATCAGAAACACCCGGAGAAGGACTGGTGATGCCGAGGAGGACGCGTCGCGCGGAGCGGGGATCGAGCCGGCCGCGGCGGCTGGCCGCCGCGGCCGCGTGCCTTC
>JBFGDZ010000143.1:0-9167 GCA_041580375.1 Candidatus Polarisedimenticolia bacterium | reverse complement strand
TGATCATGGCAGGCGCTCTCGGGGGGCTGATCTACTGGAATTGGCATCATCGAGCTTTTCTGAGGCCCATCTAAGTTGGGGACAAGCGGAGTGCGGGGCCACCCGGTCACGCCGCGCGGGGCGGCGGTATTCTCCGGTTGACCTTATTTTGGAGCTGTCGCTTTAATATGGATTCCGTACGCTGGACGGAGGACAGGTCGATGTCGGGTTCGAAAGGCAGGAATGGCGGCTCGAGCGGCGGCGGCGGTCTGGCCATCGGGATTGCGACCGGGGTCGCGATCGGCGTGGCCCTGGACAACATCGGCGTCGGTGTTGCGATCGGTGTCGCACTCGGCATCGCATTCGGTGCGGCGCAGCGGGGAACGAGGCGCCGCGCGGACCCGGAAGGCGACCGCGATTCGAACGGAAAACCGCCCGATGAGCCGAAGGAACCATAAAACGATTCGCGATCCGCAGGAACTCGAACCGTCGCTGATCGCCAGCGCCGGTGCGGGCGACATCGATGGCATGGTCGCTCTCTATGAGGCCGATGCCGTCGTGGCCGTCGGTGGAGGCCGGTTCGCGCGCGGCTCTCACGAGATACGCCGGTATTTCGCCGATCTGCTGGCCACCGGGTTCGTGTTCCACGCGGGAGAGCAGTACCCGGCGATCCTGAACGGCCATCTGGCGCTGACCTCGAGCCGCTATCCGAACGGCACCGTCAGTTGCGAGGTCGCCCGGCGGCAGGAAGACGGCACCTGGCTCTGGATCATCGACTGTCCGACCATGGGCGCGTGAATTGATCTCATCCGGACGCCGGCGTTCGAGCGCATTACGAATCGTGTCCGCCTCGGCCGCCGTGATCGTCGCCTCAGCCCTCGCGATCGGGTATGTCGTCAAGCAACCTGTTTTCGGCAGCATCTCGTTTGCGGGAGCCGTGCGTGCCGATGCCGGCAGGCTCCGCGAACACGTGCGCTACCTGACGGAGGATTTGTTTCCGAGGAGCGTGGGCCATCCCGAGAATCTCGATCGAGCGGCGGAGTACATCAAGGAGCAGATATCGCGGGCGGGCGTTCGGGCGACGGAACAGAGATTCCGGGCGGATGGCGGGACATTCAGAAACATCACGGCCCGACTGGGCCGGACGGATGGACCGCTCCTGATCGTCGGCGCCCACTATGATGTCTACGGCGACCTTCCCGGGGCGGACGACAACGCCAGCGGCGTCGCCGGGCTGCTCGAACTTGCTCGCATGCTCGCCAACGTCGATCTGGACGTGTCTCTCGAGCTCGTCGCCTTTTCCGCGGAAGAGCCGCCGCACTTCGGCTCGGACAGAATGGGCAGCGCGGTTCACGCCAGGTCCCTTCGCAACGGCGATCGCGTCCCGATCGGAATGATCGGTCTCGAGATGATCGGGTTTTTCTCGGAATCCCAGCCGGCGCCCAACCGGCTGCTTCGCTGGTTCTATCCCGAGACCGGGGATTTCATCGTCGTCGTGGGACGCTGGACGGATCGCGCGCTCGTGAGACACATGAAGCGAACGATGCGCGGCGTCGCGCGCGTGCCGGTGCACAGCTACACCGGGCCGCGGATCCTCGGAACCGATCTGTCGGACCACCGCAACTATTGGATTTACGGATTCAAAGCCGTGATGGTGACCGACACCGGTTTCATCAGAAACCCGAACTACCACACCGCGGCCGACACGGCCGACACCCTGGATTACGGGCGGATGGCGGCCGTCGTCGATGGCGTGGCGAATGCCATTCTGAACGCGGATGCCTTGGACTGAGCCGCCTGATGGACCTCCGCAGAGGTGGCGTTTATGAATGCGAGAGACCGCACGTTGATCCTTCTGGTACCTCTGGCCGTGATCGATGCGATCATCCCCGTTCCGATCCTGGGTCTCGTGCTGGCGTACGTTCTGCTCACCCGGCCCGGGTGGTTCTGGAGGCTCGTTCGTGAAGTGTATGAAAGGCCGTGAACGGGATCGCATGGGCGGGCGGCGGGAGGCCTGGCCCGGCCGTCGCGGGGAAGGTCCCTGATGGTCGCGCCCTCTCCCAGCTGGTGGCGCGTGGCGCTGCAGATCCTGCGGCGGGTGGCGCTGTTCGTTCTCGCATTCGCGCTAATCGGCGCGTTGCTCTTCGTTCCTCCCGCGACGGTGCTCTCCGAATGGGCCGATGCTTTTCCGCTGCGGGCGCGGCTCTACGGCGACATCGCCGGCGCGATATCCATTCTGGCCGCGACCTGGGTCATGACGCGGTTCGTGGACCGCCGTCCGTTCCGTACAATCGGGTTTTCCGGCAGGAACGTTCTCCGGGACCTCGCCACCGGATTGGCCGTGGGAATCGGCTGGCTCGCCGCGTCCATCGGCGGACTGTGGGCTGCCGGTTGGGCCTCTCCGGAGGCCCCGGGCGCGAACGGCGGCCGCCGTGGGAGGATCCGAGTCGCGCGGCAACCCTGATCGTCGATAATGACCCGCGGCTGGGGCCGGCCGGGAGGATCACGCGCGGGTGAGATGGGCTGCCGGGTTCATTCGCCGATGGCCGCGGTCGGCGGCAGCGGTCTGTTTCGGATGCGTGGGAACGGCCGTCACCGGCGCCTGGTTTCTGCCTTCGGTTCTGAGCCGGCGCGATGCCGTGGCGTTCGTGCTCTATATGGCGGCGCCCGGAGCGGCCGCCGCGTTGGCGGGGGCCCTGGCCGGCGCGCCGCTCTGCGATCCGTCACGTCCGGGAGGGCCCGGCCGGGCCGCCCTCCGGGGCGCCGCCGTGGCGACACTCGCGCTGTTGATCTTCGCGCCGGTGTTCGCCACGCTGTTCGCCTGGACCACGCCGGGACGCACGACCGTCGTCGGCATGACCGTGCTCGTCCTGACCTTCAGCGCCGTGGCGGTCTGGTGGTTCGCGGCGGCGGTCGGCGCAGTTCTAGGGTGGATGCTCCGGCGGATCGCGTCCCGCCCCGATCCCTCCTGACGGACGTCGGATCGGCGCTCCGATCAATTCCTAGTCCGTGACCTGATGGCCTTTCCGGGCGAGGGACGCGTTGCTCAGGACTCGCAGGGCGGAAGCTTGCAGCTGGCCGGCGGACAGGAGCGCGCCAGGAACGTCCCGGTGACGTCGCAGGAGTCGGGGACGCCGCATTCGTGGTCTTCGCCGATCGGGGTCGCGGTGAGCGTGAATGAGCCGCCGATCGTCTGCCCGAGCGTGTCCGCCGTTCCGACGATCTCGACCGTCAGATCGAGGGAGCATTTCTTGTTCACGACGCGGGATTCGTCGTATGAGAGTGTTGTGAGGCCGCCGGGATGGATGATCCCGATACCTTCGGCGACCGTGTCCCCGCAGGCGTCGCTCACGGTGAAAGCGATCTGGGTGTCGGCCTGCGCGATTTGAAGGATGCGCTCGTCGCCCGGCGAAAAACCGTCGATCCCGCAGAGGTCGTTCAGATCGGCGGCCGTGAACCGCCAGGCTCCGTCCACCTCCGGCACCGTCTCGATGTACCCACCGAGCTGATTCGGCCCCGACGAACTTCCGCCCTCGGGCCGCTCGCCGGAACAGGCGGCCGTCGCGAGCAGCATCGTCAAGAAGGAAGCGAACCGAGTGGCCGATCCATGCTGTACCATGAATCCCTCCTGAGGGGGACCACCCCCCCCGATGCCGGGGCGCCGTCAATTTGGGGTCGGGACGTGGGATGCGCAACCCCGGTAGGCGGGGCACCTTGAGTTCGAAGATCCCGATTTCCCCTGGTCCGGGGGCCGATTTCGCCGTACTTTCAGGGCGGAATCACTTCCGATGTCTCTCAGGCGCCTGATGATCCTGACCCTGTTCGCCGCCGCCGGTAGCGGCGCGACGGACACGGGAGCGCTTCTCGCCCAGACGATCAACGACCCGCGTGTCCGGGTGGAGGTCGCCGCCGAGGGCCTGACTCAGCCGATCGCCATGACGTTCCTTGGGAACACCGGGTGGTTTCTCGTGGCCCAGAAGGCCGACGGGAAGGTGCTGCAATTCTCGTCCGGCGCCACGACGGGAACGGTGGTGCTCGACCTGGCCGTCAACTCGGCGGGCGAACGGGGCCTGCTCGGTATCGCGACGGATCCCTCTTTCGCCTTCACACTGTACAGACCATACGTCTACCTTTATTACTCGGAGAGCTCGACCGGAAGCGACACGAGCGATCCCATCTCGATCCCGCTCGGCAATCGCGTCTACCGGTACTCCTGGGATCTGAACACCCTGCAGCGGCTGATCGACCCCCGCCTGATCCTCGACCTGCCGGCCACGCCGGGACCGAACCACGACGGCGGAGTTCTCGCGTTCGGCCCGGATGACATGCTGTACGCGGTGATCGGAGACCTGAACCGGAACGGCAAGCTTCAGAACAATCCGGAGGGAGGCGATCCGGACGACACGGGCGCCATTCTCAGGATCGACACGACGGGCCAGCCGGCCGGGGGCAATCCCTTCCACGACGTGGATCCAGAGAACGCCTCGATGAGCCGTATCTACGCCTACGGCGTGCGCAATTCGTTCGGCCTGGCTTTCGACCCGGTGACGCGCGCACTGTGGGACACGGAAAACGGACCCGACGCCTACGACGAGGTGAACCTCGTCATACGCGGGTTCAACAGCGGCTGGAATCGGATCATGGGTCCGGATTCCCGCGATCCGGAGGGGCCGGAGGACTTGTGGAGCGCCCCCGGTTCGACCTACCGGGATCCCGAGTTCTCGTGGACCGTTCCGGTGGCTCCGACGGCGCTGTCGTTCGTCGTCAGCCGCAAGCTCGGTTGCGGGCTCGAGCACGACCTGCTGGTGGGCGACGCCAACTGCGGCAACCTGTACCGGTTCACGCCGAACGCGGCGCGCGACGGGTTGACGTTCACGTCGGCCGGCCTGCTCGATCGGGTCGCCGACAACAACAGCCTGCCCTGCTTCGAGGAGATGAGCGAGATCCTGTACGGCGGCGGGTTCGGGATCGTGACCGACATGAAGACCGGCGTCGACGGATCCCTCTATCTCGTGTCGCTGAGCCACGGACGGATCTACCGCATCGTGCCGAACACCGGTGCTTTCCCCGACGCCGACGGCGACAGCGTCGACGACTCCTGCGACTGCGCGCCGTTCGACAGGCTCGCTTTCGCGCCGACGACGGAGGTGCCACGGACGCGGATTCTCTCGCCGTTCTTCTCGGGGGAGGGATCGGGGACCGGTCTGGCGTGGGATCTGCAGAGTGCGACGGCGGGCGGCGGAACGCGCACGACCATCGTCAGCGGCGACCTCGACGCGCTGCGCTACGGCGGCGGCTTTTCGCGAGCCTGCCTCCTCGGGTCCAGTCTCCTCTCTCCGCCCTTCAACGACACGCGCACCGACCCTTCGCCCGGCTACGGCCACTACTACCTGATCCGCGCCGGCAACTCCTGCGGGCCGGGCACCTACGGCCGGGGCATCGGCCGCCCCGAAGCGCGCGAGGCTCTCGACGCCGCGACCGCCCTCCCCGCCTGCAGCCTGTGCTCTGGCCGCGCAGGCGGCGCTTACATCACGTTCGACATCGGCGGCGAGTCGCTGCGTGTCTGGATCACGAACGGACCCTTCATCGATCAGGCGCTACAGGAGCTCACCGATCCCACGGGCGACGTTGCGATCTTCAATACGTTGCTCGATGGTCGCGATTGCGACCCCCAGTGGACGTGGCACCCGGACCCATTCGACGTCGTGTGGGCCCCCGCCGCGGTCGAGGTTTGCGACGGCAAGCCCTCCGATGTGGAGTTCGACAAGCCGTACTGGTTCCGAATCGGCTTCTGCCCGTGGAGCCTCGCCGTCACGGCGGTGGACGATCAGCGGTGACGTCGTTCCGGCGATCCTAGGCTTCGCGGATGCCGCCCTGGCGCCATGCGACGCATGACCGCCCCCCGCCGGCCAGTCCGCACGAGGAATCGACCTCGATCGTCCGGCACGGCCCCGAGAGCTAACCTACAAGAAAGTGTGAGATTACCTGTCCCGGTTCGCTATCGCGCCCAATGCGGTCCGGGCTTCCTTCCCTCGACGTAGTTCTCGAGGCGGTACATCAATTCGCCCCAGGTGGGGTTGCCCGATGCGCAGACCGGTGTCATCTCGCGCCAGCCCGCGTGGACGAACGAGACGACCGTCGAGTCGCCGTCCCTGGCGAGGTTCCAGTCCAGGCGCGTGTCACGCCACTCGGGCGGATCGCCTTGGCACGTCTTAAATTTGTCCGGGCTCGAACCCGCGCCAGATCTCCTCGCCGCCGACCAGCGTCAGGACGACGCGGGCGTCCCTGATCCGCTCGGGAGGGATCTCAAGGAGGTTCTCCGAAAGCAGGATCAGGTCGGCGTACTTGCCGGCGCGGATGGTGCCGCGGTCGCCGTCGGCGAAGTTGGCCCGGGCGCTCCCCAGTGTGTAGGCCCGGATCGCCGTGGCGACGTCGATGCGCTGCTCGGGGATCCAGCCGTCGGGCGGCTGTCCGTCGAGTCCGCGGCGGGTGACGGCCGTGTAGATGCCGACGAGCGGGTCCATCTCGGCCACGTTCCAGTCGCTGGCGAAGGCGAGCGTGGCGCCGGCGTCGGCGAGCGTCCTCCAGGCGAAGGCGTACCGGCTGCGCTCCGGCCCGACGTTTTTGGCCCACTGCCCCGTGATGTCGGGGGCGGCGTGGCGCGGCTGCATGCACGCGACGACGCCGAGGTCGCGGAAGCGCGGCGCGTCGTCCGGCGCGATCACCTCGACGTGCACGAGCTGGTGGCGCGCGTCGCGCGGGCCGTTGGCGCGCCGCGCGCGCTCAAGGGCGTCGAGCGCCGTGCGGACGCCCCGGTCCCCGATGGCGTGGATGAACATCTGGAAGCCGCGGCGATCGAGCCGGGTCACCAGGTCGTCGAACTCATCCGGAGGGTAGAGCGTCGCGCCCCGCTCGCCGGGGCGGTTCGCGTACGGCTCGAGCATCGCAGCCGTGTGGGGCTCGATGACGTCGTCGATGTACAGTTTGACCGGGCCGGCCCGCAGGCGGTCGTCGTTGAGGCGCGCGCGGGCCTCGTCGAGGCGATCGATCTCGGCCTCCGGCGTTCCGCGCGGGTGGAACAGGGCGACGATGAGGCGCGATTTCAGCAATCCGTCGCGGCGCGCCCGCTCGAACATCGGGAGATCGTCGACGTCGACCTGCGGATCGACGATCGTCGTGATCCCGAATCGCGCCGCGTCCTCCAGGCTGCGGCGCAGCGACCCGTAGCGCCGCTCCTCCGTCTGCGAAGGGAGGATCCCGGCCAGGCGCGCCTCCCCCGCGCTCGAGATCCCGAGCGTCGCGAAGTTCGACAGCAGTCCGGTCGGCGCGCCGGTGCGCGGGTCGCGCTCGACCTCGCCGAACTCAACGTTCCCCGTTCCCGGCCCGATGCCGAGCCGCTTCAGCGCCGCGCGGTTCAGCCAGACGGAGTGCACGTCGTACGAGATCAGGAACGCCGGTCGGCCCCCCGTGATCCCCTCGAGGTCGGCGGCTTCGGGCATGCCGTCCCCCGGGATGGCGGAGTAGTTCCACCCCTCCCCCTCGATCCACTCCAGATCGGGATGCTCCGACGCGAACCGCCCGACCCGCTCGCGGATCTCGGCGAGGCTGCGCGCGTCGTGCAGCTTCACGACGAGGGGATCCGATCCGTCCCGGATGTGGTTGTGGCTGTCGAAGAACCCGGGGAGCATCAATCGCCCGCCGGCGTCGATGACGCGCGTCGCGGGACCGGCGAACCGGCCGGCATCCGCGTCGTCCCCGACCCAGGCGATCCGCTCGCCGCGGATCGCCACGGCCTCCGCCCACGGCCGGTCGCTCTCGAGCGTGTAGACGCGGGCGTTGCGGATGAGGAGGTCGGCCGGTTCCGTGCGCGCGCCGCAGCCAGCGACGGCGGACGCAAGAATGGCGAGCGTGATGCCGACGGTCCTGTGGCCCATGGCCCCGCCATGGTACTACCGGCGGGGCCCTCCGCGCACGGCGAGGGAGCCGATGATGGGAGCCGACCGTCGCATTAGAACTTGTACGCCGCAACCTCGTAGGGGTTGGGACGCGTGTAGACCTGATCCCAGACGGCGTCGACGGCGTAGATCGGGCGCTTCGTGCGGCCCAGGCGGATCATCCGGAGCCGGCGCCCGTTCTCCTTGCTGATCTTCAGCAGGCCGTAGTGCTCGTCCTCGAGCTGCACCATCATGTAGGTGTGGTTGCGGGCGGCGGTGGAGACCTGCGCCCGCGCGCGCGCCGCCTGCGCGTACGGCGCGGGGAAGCGGGAACTCTCACTGGACGTCCTCGCGTAACGGCTCGTGAGCGCGGCCGCGACCTCGCCTCCCGGGCCCCGCCATCCGCGATCCGCCACCCGCGCGACGGCGTCACGCACCGCCGTCCCGGCGGCGACGGCGGCCAGGGCGGAGCGGACCGACTGCGCGCGGAACAGCGGCTCCCGCCAGGTCGGATCCTCGGGAGGCCCCTGGTGCTCGTGGAATCTCAGCTTGCCGTCGCTCCCGAAGGTGGCGACGTTCTGGCTGGCCAGCAGGACGATCCGCTCGCCCTCCACCTCGAGCGCCGCGGGCGTGTCGTCCCATTCGAGCTTGACGCTCTTGTCCGAGATCTTCTTGATCTTCCCGGACGCGCGATCGAGACGGTAGAGCGCGCCCTCGTCGCTGGAGAAGGCGAGCAGGGAGTCGCCGGCGTCCGACGTGATCAGGCTCGCCTTCGAGCGGATCGGCTTCTTGACCGCCAGGGAGCCGCTCGCCGGATCGACGACGTTCAGATCGCTCGTCGTGACGAAGAGGATGCCGGCCTCGATCGCCTCGGCGGCGACGAGCCGCCCCTCGACCTTGAGGGGGTCCTTCAACCGCCGGCCGCCCGTCGCCGGATCGAGAACGTCGAGCAGGTACTCGCGGTCGCTCTCCCCCCTCTTCATCCAGCCGGTCAGCCATGACAGCTTCGACTTCTTGTTGGGATCCTTCGGCTCGTCGGCGTCCTTCTTCTTTTTCCCGTCCTTCCGTTTCTCGTCCGCCGGCGCCTTCGCGGCGCCGTCGCCGCCGGGATCCATGAGCACCACGACGCCGCCGTCCGTGTGGACGTGCTCGACGACTCGCCCGGCGAAGGCCGCCTCCGCCCCGCCGGCCTGCCAGATCGTCCGGCCGGTCGCCGCCTGGACCATGCGGACCGACCCGGGTTGCTTCGAATGC
>JBFGDZ010000142.1:0-9172 GCA_041580375.1 Candidatus Polarisedimenticolia bacterium | reverse complement strand
TCTGTTCGTGGACGAGGCCCTGTCGGAGCGGGCCTATGGGGACGCCCCGCTGCCGATCGGCTGCGGCCAGACCCTCTCCCAGCCCTACATCATCGCGCGGATGATCGATCTGCTGGCACCCGACCGATCGGATCGGGTGCTCGAGATCGGCACCGGCTCGGGATACCAGGCGGCTCTGCTCCGGCAGCTCGCGGGTGCGGTCTACACCGTGGAGCGGCTGGAACCGCTTGCCCGTCGGGCGCGCGCGAACTGGCTGCGGGCGGGAATCCCGTCCGTGCCGCTGCGGGTCGGAGACGGAACGCTCGGCTGGCCCGCGGAGGCGCCCTTCACCGCGATCCTGGTGAGCGCCGCCGCGCCGTCGGTCCCGCGGACGCTGCTGAGCCAGCTCATGCCGGGAGGGCGCATGGTGATCCCGGTGGGGGACGTGGCGCGTCAGGTGCTCCGGCGTCTGGTCCGCACCCCCTCGGGCGCCCGGGCGGAGGAGTTCGATGCGTGCTCCTTCGTGCGCCTGGTCGGCCGTCAGGGGTTCGACGAATGAGACGGGAATCGCCGCGCGGCGGGGAGGCGAAGCGGGCGCGCGAGACCGCGCGAAACGACGATGCGTTCCCGTACGTCTGGGTCGACACGGCGGAGGGGCTCCAGGCCGCGGTCGAGGACCTGTCGCGGGCGGCATCGGTCGGCGTCGACACGGAGGCCGATTCCTTCTACCACTACTTCCACAAGTGCTGCCTGATCCAGATCTCGGCGGGCGACGTCGCTTACCTGGTCGACCCCCTGCGCCTCCGGGACCTCGATCCGCTCGGACGGCTGTTCTCCGCTCCGGATATCGTGAAGGTGCTGCACGCTGCGGAGCAGGACGTCCTCTACCTGAAACGTGACTACGGGTTCACCCTGTCGCCGCTGTTCGACACCATGATCGCGGCGCAGCTTCTCGGACGCTCCGGCGTCGGCCTCGCGAGCCTGCTCCAGAGCCACTTCGACGTCCGGCTCGACAAAGGTTGCCAGCGGGACGACTGGTCGCGACGGCCGCTGACCGAACGGCAGAAGAAATATGCCGGCGAGGACGTGCGACACCTGCCGCGTCTCAGGGACTGCCTCAGTGCCGATCTTCAGGTGCGCGGGCGATCGGCCTGGGCCCAGGAGGAGTTCGATATCGTGGCGGCGCGCGCGTGGGAGCCCCGCGCCTTCGACCCGGCCGATTTCTGGAGCGTCAAGGGGTCCCGCGATCTGACTCCCCGCCAGGCGGCCGTTTTGAGGTCCCTTTACGTCATGCGGGACGGAAGGGCTCGCGAGGCCGACCTGCCCCCCTTCCGGATCCTATCGGACCATGCCCTCCTCGCCCTGACCCGCCGGGCGCCGCGCCGGCGATCCGACCTGGAGGGCATCAAGGGGGTCACCCCCCTCGTCCGCAGGAGGATCGGACCCCAGGTGCTGGAAGCCGTGCGCGAGGCGATGTCGGTGCCGGAGACGGAACTCCCCACGCCCCCGCGGGGGAGAGGCCGCCGGCGCAGCGCGGCGTCCTCGTCGCGGCTCGAGCGCCTGCGGGCGTGGCGCAGCGAGAAGGCGAAGGAGCTGGGTCTGGACCCCGGAGTGTTCTTCCCGCAGTCGATCCTGGAGGCTCTCGCGTCGGCCGGCCCGGCCGCCCTGAGCGAGGAGGGAGTCATTCCCGGCCTGCGCGCATGGCGCCGCCGGCTCATCCTGCCGGATGCCGAGAGGCTCCTGGCCTGAAACCGGCTCGGTGCGCGGCGCCCCGACCGATCGCGACCATGATGCCCGCCTCCCCCCGAACGCCGTCCTGGAGGTCGTGCTTGACAGGGGTCGAGCTCCTTCGCTCCGGCGGGACGCTCGCGGTCCCCGCCGCGAGGGATGCCGCGCGGCTCGTGAGTCGCGCCCTCGCGCGGGGACGCTTCGGGTCTTTCCTCCGCGAAGCCGCGCCGCGTGGACCGATCACGCTGGTCGTGAACGATCCGCACCGCGCCGTCATGCCGGAGACGGTCCTCCGCGGCCTCCTCGCCGTCGCCGCCGCGGAGGGCGTCCGCGAGCGGTGGCGCCTTCTCGTGGCGACAGGCAGCCACCGGTTCAGCGCCGCCGAACGCGCCCGGCACGAGCGACGGGTTCTGCGGGCCTCGGCGCGCCGGGTCCCCGAGCGCGAGTGGCACGATCAGGGCCGCGAGGAGCTCCTCGCGGCCGCCGGCCCGTTCCGATTCCACCGGTGGCTCCTCGGCGGAGGAGCCTGCGTCGCCGTCGGCACCACGGAGCCCCACTACTTCGCCGGAGTCACGGGAGCGCACAAGTCCCTGACGGTGGGGCTCATGAGCGCCGAGGATCTGCGCGCCAACCACGAGTCGGCGCTCGATCCGCGCGCAGCCCCCCTCGTGATCGACGGCAATCCGGTGTTCGAGAAGATCGGCTGGGCGCTGGAGGCCCTCCGCCGCGCCGGCGCCCGTTTGTTCGCGGTGAATCTCCTCGCGGCCGGATCAGGGCTGGCCGCCTGCGCCGCCGGCCCCCCCCTGGAGGCCCTCCGGCGGATCCTGCCGGAGGTCCGGCGCAGACAGGAGGTGCTCGTCCCCGCGGCGCTCGACCTGATCGTCGCGCGCGTCCGGCCTCCGCTCGACCGGACCTTCTATCAGGCGGACAAGGGGATCAAGAACGTCGAGGGGGCCGTGCGTGACGGCGGCGTCATCATTCTCGACGCCGCATGCGCGGGGGGCATCGGGATCGACGCCTTCCTCGAGCCGCTGCGCCGTGCCCGGGGCCTTGCGGGAACTCTGGCGCTGATCGAGCGAAACGGGTATAGGCTGGGAGATCACAAGGCGGTGCGCCTGCGATGGCTCACCGGGCGGCGCAGGGTACGGGTGGGCGTGATCTCGCGCGCTCTGACCCGCGAGACGGCCCGCCTTCTGGGGGTGGCGCGTCTGAGGGATCGTCGGACGGCCACTTCGTGGGCGCTCGAAAACCTCCCGCGGGGTCGCGCACCGCGCGGGCTGATTCTCGAAGACGCCGGCAACCGCGTCGTGTCGCTACGCCGGATGTGAGGAGCCGGGACGGATGGATACGTCGGGCCTCGCGAGGAGAGCGAAGGAACGCGGCCGGGAGCTCGGCCTCGGCGCGATCGGGATCGCCGCGCTCGGCCCGTCCGATCACGCCGAGTTCTTCGAGCGCTGGCTCGCTTCCGGATTCGCCGGCCGCATGTCCTGGATGGGACGCACCGCGGGTGTGCGCTCGGATCCCCGCAGGCGCTTCACGTGGGCCCGCTCGGCGATCGCGGCCGCGGTGTCCTATCTGCCGTACGCGGGAGACCGAGCCGGGCAGCCGGGGGCGGTGCGCCATGTCGCCCGGTACGCCGTCGGGCTCGACTACCACGCCGTTCTCGGGCGGCGACTGGAGGCGCTCGCCGAGTTCATCCGCGGCGAGGCGCCCGGAAGCCGCACCCGCGTCTACGTCGACACCGGACCGCTGCTCGAGCGCGAACTGGCGGCCCGGGCCGGACTGGGCTGGTTCGGCAAGAACGCCAACCTCATCGGTCCGCGGGGGGATTCGTGGCTCCTGCTCGGACAGATCCTGACCGATCTGGATCTGCCGGCCGACGGGCCGGTAACCGATCACTGCGGGACCTGCACGGCGTGCATCGACGCCTGCCCGACCGGCGCCATACCCGAGCCGTACCTCGTCGATTCGAACCGCTGCATCTCGTACATGACCATCGAGCTGCGCGGCTCGATCCCGGTCGAACAGCGGGCGGCCCTCGGAGACTGGGTCTTCGGGTGCGACGTGTGCCAGGAGGTCTGCCCGTGGAACCGCAAGGTCACGCCGACGAACGATGACGCGTTCCGCCCTCGGGACGGGTTGAGGGACGCCGAAATCGCCGATCTGGTCCGGCTCGACGATCGGAGCTTTCAGGAGCGATACGCCGACTCGGCGCTCGAACGCCCCGGACGCGCCGGCCTGGTGCGCAACGCCCTGATCGTCGCCTCCAACACGGGGGACGAGCGCGCCATCGCCGCGGCCGCGGATCTCGTCGAGGACGGGGATCCCGTCGTCAGGGAAACGGCCTCCTGGGCCGTCGGCTCGACCGGGGGCGCAGGCTCGCGATCGCGGCTCGGTGCGCTCAGGAGCCCGATCCCTCCGCGGGGGCGAACAGGACCAGAGCCGTCAACGTCTCGGTGATCCCGTGAAAGCGGTGGATGGCCCGGGCGGGGACGAAGACGAGCGAGCCTGGCTTCACAGGGCTGTCCACGCCGTCCACGTGGATCATGGCGCGGCCGCTCACGACGTAATACACCTCGTCCTCCGTATGGGGCTCCTGGGCGTCCTCGGCGCCCGCCTCCAGCACGTAGAGGCCCGCGCTGAGCGCGGGAACGCGCAGGAACTCCAACCACGGATCGCCCCCGGCGCGCCGCCGTTCGATCAACCGATCGATCTCGAAGGCCCTCTTCATCATTGTTCACCCGATCGCGACTGGAGGATCTCGATGTCGTAGCCGTCCGGGTCCTTGATGAAGATGTAGCGGGAGCTCAGCTCCCGGCGGGATCGCCGGAACGGCAGGCCCCGTCTCTCCACCTCGCGCACGACCGATTCGAGATCCGGAGTGTAGAACGCGAGATGACCGAACTGATCGCCCAGCTCGTAGGCCCGGCCGTCCTTGTTGTGCGTGAGCTCCACGACGCGCCGCCCGTCGTCGTCGCACAGAAAGACGAGGGTCGCCTCGTCTCCGATCTCCTTGCGGCCCTCCTCCCTGAGACCGAGCAGATCCCGGTAGAAGGTCGTGCTCGCGTCGAGATCCCGTACCCGGATCATCGCGTGGGCGAATTTCATCGAGTGGCCTCCCTGCCCGCGGCATCGTGGCGGACGACGCGCCCGCCGAAGAGGACGAACCGGACGTTTTCCAGCACGCGGATGTCCTTGAGCGGGTCGCCCGGCACGGCGATCAGATCGGCCAGCAGACCCGCCGCGATGCGTCCCCGGTCGTTCAGCCGCAGCAGCTCAGCCGCGTCGACCGTGGCCGCGCGGATCGCCCCGGCCGGCGACATGCCGAGTCCCACGAGCTCGGCGAACTCGCGCGCGTTCTCGCCGTGCGGGTAGGTGCCCGAATCGGTTCCGAACGCGATGCGGATCCCGGCGCGCACGGCGGCGCGCACGCTCCCGTCGACGTGGGGCTGCATCTCCGCGATCTTTCTTTCGATGAGCGGGGGATAGTCGCCCGGCACGCGCCACGTGTAGACCGTCGGCACGAGGAAGGTGCCGCGCTCCTTCATCAGGGCGATCGCCTTCTCATCGAGCATGGATCCGTGCTCGATGGAGGCCACTCCCGCGCGCACGGCGGCGGCGATGCCCTCGGGGCCGTGCGCGTGCGCCGCGACGGGCAAGCCGTGGCGGGACGCTTCCTCGACCATCGTCATCAGCTCCGCATCCGTGTACTGCTGTGCTCCGGCGGATTCCTCGAAGGACATGATGCCCGCGGTGGCGCACGTCTTGATCACGCGCGCTCCGTGCTTGATCTGGTAGCGCACCGCCTTGAGGACCTCCGCCTCTCCGTCCGCGATGCCGTCGCGCGGACCGGTCTCTGCGACGCCCGGCTGAAACCCGGTGACGTCGCAGTGCCCCCCCGTGATCCCGATCATGTGCCCGGAGGGTACGATGCGGGGGCCCTCGATGAAGCCCTTCTCCACGGCCCGGGCGAGCGCGACGTCGGCGAAGTCGTAGGCTCCCACGTCGCGCACCGTCGTGAAACCGGCCATCAGCGTCCGCCGCGCGTTGCGGACGCCCCTCAGCGCCAGATCGGCCGGGCTCTCGACGACCGCCTGGTTGATCCAGTCGTCCTCCAGATCGTAGGTCAGATGGGTGTGGACGTCGATCAGGCCCGGCAGAAGGGTGACGTCCCCGAGCCGGATGATCGCGGCGCCGGGCGGAATGGAGGCCGGGTTCAAGGCCTCGATCCGATCGCCCCGTACCACGATCACCGGATCCCTCACGATCCGGCCCCCCTCGACGTCCAGCATGCGCGCGGCCCGGATCACGATCAGAGTCGATGCGGGCGAGTCTCCGGCCGGCCACGCCGGCATGGCGGCCGAGACGAGCAGAGCGGCCAGGACGCCGTACGAGCGGGCGGGTCGGCGCGGTTCAGTCATGAGGCACCGGGGGAGGCCCCTCGGGGATGTAGGCGCGGTAGACGTGGCCTCGGGTCCTGTCCTCGAATTCCGATCGGATCGCCTGCAGATGGCGGGGATCGAGATACAGATCCACCATCGTCGTCGCCAGCGCCTTGGCGGCGTAGATCAGCCCTTCGTGCCCGATCGACATGCCTCCCGTCGCGACGACCGGCCAGGCATGCCACGGCGCGCCGGCGGGCGAGGTCGTCACGGTCAGGTCGACGGTCGGCACGACCCAGCTGACGTCGGCGACGTCGGTCGAGCCGCGATCGGTCGCGCCGGGGTCGGGATCGAGAGGCGTGATCGTCTCCACCAGACCGGCCGGCTCGACTCCGGCCGCCTCCTGGATCGAGCGGGCGAAGCGCTGCTGCTCCTCGGTGAACCGCAGGGGCCCGAGCCGCTCGAGATTCAACTGCACGACCCCGGCCGCGGCCAGGTTGACCAGCATCTCGTAGGAGCCGCTCTGCACGGCGACCTCGCTCTCGACCCCCGCGGCCAGCGCCGCCCCCCGAGCCATCGATCGCGCGCGCTCCAGCAGGGCGTCGACGCTCGCTTTCTTCTCGTCGCGGATCCAGCACCACAGACGGGCATGCTCCGGGACGACGTTGGGGACGTCCCCGCCCCGCACCACGGTGTAATGGATCCGCACCGTCGGTCTCACGTGCTCCCGCATCAGATTGAGAGCGTGCGTGAACAGCTCGAGCGCGTCCAGGGCGCTGCGCCCGTTCCAGGGATCGTAGGCCGCGTGCGCGGCCTTTCCACTGAAGTCCACGAAGAAATCGACCATGGCCAGGCTGCTGTCGGTGTCGACCTTGATCTCGGTGCCGGGGTGCCAGGCGAGGCACATGTCCAGGTCGTCGAACAGGCCCGCGCGGGCCATGTAGATCTTGCCTCCGATCGACTCCTCCGCGGGCGTTCCGTAGAAGCGCACGGTGCCCTGGAGCGCGCCCGCCTCGATCCGCTCTTTGACGGCGATGGCGGCGCCCAGGCTGGCGGCCCCGAACATGTTGTGGCCGCATCCGTGTCCCGCCCCACCCGATACCAGCGGCTCCTTGCGCGAGACGGGTTTCTGGGAGAGCCCGGGCAGGGCGTCGTACTCGCCCAGGATCCCGATGATGGGACGGCCGCGGCCGTAGGACGCGACGAACGCCGTGGGCATCCCGGCCACGCTCCGCTCGACCCGGAATCCGTGGCGTTCGGCGGCATCGGCCAGGGCCCGCGCGGACCTCGTTTCCCTCAGCGCCAGCTCGGCGTACTCCCAGATCCTGTCGCTGAGGTCGGTCAGCTCGACGCGCTGACGGTCGATCGACGCGACGACCGCCTCCTTGATCGATTCGATCGATCCGTCCGCCGCCGGGGACGGCCGTTCCGGCTCCGCCGCCGCGGCGCGGATCGACGCCGTGGCCACCAGCATCGAGGCGAGCAGGAGAACCATCGCGCGCGGGCGGGTGGATGCGAACGGCATGTTGATGCGTCCTCGTCCTGAATTCGAGGTGCCGAGCGTAGCGACTGCGCGAGGATCCTGTCAAGGCGGGGAGTGCGGGCGGCGGCGCTCGCGGTTGACACCCG
Source organism: Candidatus Polarisedimenticolia bacterium (assembly GCA_041580375.1). GTDB lineage: Bacteria > Acidobacteriota > Polarisedimenticolia > Gp22-AA2 > Gp22-AA2 > JAPUIN01. Next base: position 1,454 of record JBFGDZ010000142.1, on the reverse strand, counting down.
CGAGACGGCCTCCATAAGATGCCCGGACCCGTCGGCGCGCGGGAGGCGCGCCGTCCTGTTCGGAGTGCCCGGTGGCCGAGCGGATCGTGATCTGGGGCGGCGCGTCCCTGTACGTCCTCGCCATGCTCGCGATCGGATGGTGGTCGCACCGTCGCATCCGCGAATCCGCTGACTTCATCGTGGCGGGGCGGCGGCTCCCGCTCTGGCTCGCCACGGCCACGCTCTCGGCGACCTGGTTCGGCGGGGCCACGGTGCTCGGAGCGGGCGGGCAGGCCTACAGCGAGGGCTTCCTCGGGGTCATTCCGGATCCGTTCGGCGCCGGGCTCTGCCTGCTGATCGCCGGGTTGCTGGTGGTGCGGACCGTGCGGCGCATGCGGCTGCTGACCGTCTCCGACTTCTTCCGCCTGCGCTACGGACGAGGCGCGGATCTCATCGCGAGCCTGGCGTTGACCCTCGCGTACGCCGGCTGGACGGCGGCCCAGATCGTCGTCATCGGCAAGGTCCTGTACGCGCTCGCCGGGATCCCGGCCGCCACGGGCATGGTGATCGGCGCCATCGTCGTCGTGACGTACACCTATTTCGGAGGGATGTGGGCCGTCACCGTGACCGACTTTCTGCAGATCATCATTCTGATCATCGGCCTGCTGGTGATCCTTCCTCTGGTGATCGCGGCCTGCGGCGGCTGGTCCGCCTACGTGGCGGGCGTGCCCGACGGATCGTTCCGCCTCGTTCCAGAAGCCGGCACCGATCCGATCGGATGGATCAACTGGCTGCGGGCCTGGATCGTTCTGGGCCTCGGCAATCTCGCCGGGCAGGATCTCCTCCAGCGATCGTTCGCGAGCCGCGATGAGCGCGTGGCCCAGAACAGCGCCTACCTGTCCGGTCTTTTCTATCTGACCTTCGGTCTGATCCCCCTGCTGATCGGGCTGGCGGGGACGATTCTGCTTCCTGAAGCCGGCCTCGAGGATCCGGAGCTCGTGATCCCGATCATGGCGCGGACCTTTCTGCCCCTTCCCCTCATGGCGCTCTTCCTCGGCGCCCTCATCTCCGCCATCATGAGCAGCGCCGACAGCGCGCTCCTCGTCCCGTCGAGCATCATCGGCCAGAACCTGCTGCGATTCGTCCGGCCGGACGTCGATCAGGACACGGTGCTGAAATGGAGCCGGCGCTCGGTGCCGCTCGTGGGCGCGCTGGCGCTCGTCATGGCGCTGATGCTGCCCAGGGCGTACGAGCTCCTGGTGGAGTCCTTCGCGCTTCTCCTGGTCGTGCTGTTCGTTCCCTTCATGGCGGGACTCTGGTGGCGGCGGGCCAACGCCCCGGGCGCCCTCGCGGCCATGGGCGTCGGGCTCGTCACCTACGCGTCGCTGAAGTGGATCACCGGTGATGATGCCGGCGACGTCGTGGCGGTGATCGCGGCGGCGGCGATCATGGTCGTGGTCAGCCTGGCGACGGGA
>JBFGDZ010000141.1:0-9195 GCA_041580375.1 Candidatus Polarisedimenticolia bacterium | reverse complement strand
GGGTCCGTTCTACCTCGCCAGGATCTCGCGCAGCTGGGTCTCGTCCCGCAGGGTCAGGCGGCCCCGCTCGATGCGCAGGATGCCCCGCCGCCCGGCCCGCCCGGAACTGATGGATGAGAAAGTCGCCGAGAAGCTGCTCGACCCGTCCGATCGTGATCTCGTCGACCGGCGCGATCTCCGCGGCCTGCGCGACCGGTGCCGACTGCTGCTCGGGGGTCTACAAGAAAAACGGACGCTGCGGCTAACCGGGCGGCGGTGGACGTCCGCCGGCCCGGCCGGCGGGGACGGCGATCACCTCGGCCCTTCCGCCGGGCAGCGGTTGTTGAATGCCGCGACCCGATAGTACCTCACGCCGGGGAATTCGTAATGGCCGCTCGCGTCGGTGAAGGTCAGGTCCAGAAGGGTCCCGCCGCCTTCTTAGAGCCGGATTGCCCGACGGCGCGATCCGCCCGGCCGGGAGGATCACGATCGGCGTCGTGATCGGCCTTGGGCATGCGAGACGCTCCCCGGTCCCGTGCTCAGGGTCGTTGCGGGCTCGAGGTCAGGGTCGATTGCTGAATTCCATGCCGGGATTATATCCAAAGGCGCGACGGTCCCGCGGTTTTCCGTCCTCCGCGGTCGCTTCGAAGCCTCGCGGCCGGCCATCGAAGTGGACCGGCAGCCCCATCTCGCGCAGCAGGTGGTGCGCTCCGTCGACCGCGTCCATCACCCAGAGCATGTAGCGCGCGTCGACGTGGATGGTGCGCACGTACGTCTCGTTGACGACCCAGTCGGCCGCGACCCCCTCCCAGTTCATGTCGAACGCGAGACCGGCGATCTCGCCCCGGGCGTTGAGGGCGGGCGATCCGGAGTGGCCGTTGGTCACGCTGACGGTGCTGATGAAAGCGACGGGAAGCGTCCCGAGATCGGGATCGGCGTACGGCCCGAACCGCCCCTCGCCGGCCAGCCGCAGCAGCATCGCGGGGCTGTCGAACGGGCGCGCCCCGATGTCCTTCTCGAGCACGCCCCGGATGGTCGTCTGCGGGGCGTACATGACGCCATCGCGCGGCGTGTACCCCTCGATCCGGCCGAACCCCACGCGCAGCGTGCCGTTCGCGTCGGGGGCGAGGCGCCCTCTCTTCAGCGCGCGGATCGCGGCGACCCACTGCGGGCGCAGGCGCTGCTCGGCTCCCTCGAAGGCGAGGTCGCGCTCCTCGATCGCCTCGCCCAGATCGCGCAGCGCGGCCGCGAACCCGATCATCGGGTCGCCGTCCTCGAGAAGCTTTCCGGTCGGCCACTCGAACATCTCCAGCCGGACGTCGAGGTCGGCCATCTTCGTCCCGGCGTACAGCCGGTCGAGCAGCGCATCGACGCGCGCCTCGACATCCGTCCTGCCGGTCGCGGCCAGGGCGCGATCGACCGCCTCGATCCGCTGCCCCGCCGGCAGCCTCGTCGTCCCCAGGATGAAGGCGCGCAGCCCGGCGCGGTCGCCGCGCACCTCGATCTGTCTCTGCATCCGCCGGATCTTGCCGAGATTGCGCGGCCAGTCGCGCTCCTGGAAGTCCTCGTCGCGATCGTCGTCGTCGTCCTTCGCGCGCTCGACGCTCATCCGGTGGAGAAGATCGGCCTGCTCCAGCATCGGCGACGCGCGGTACAGCCACTCGTAGAGGGTGTCGCGCTCGCGGGTCCGGCGGCGCTCGGCGAGAAGGCCGGCCAACTCGTCGCGGATGGCGCGGTGGCGCCGCGCCCCGGCGGGGTCGCGGCCGAAGTGCTCCTCGAGCCGGCGCTCGTCCTCGCGCTTCCGCTCCAGCAGGCGGTCGCGCTCGAACGCTTCGAGCGTCCCCCGGTACTTTTTCAGATAGTTCTCGAGCGACGCGACGCGGACCGCGTTCCGGATCTGCACCTCGCGGTCGCCCCGCCCCATCTCGCGCAGGATCGCGAGCAGCATCTCGCGGTAGCGGATCGCCTCGGGCAGATCGTACCGCTGCGCGTCGCGCACCTCCCCGGCCGTGACCAGGCGCGAAGTTTTCGCCGGATAGCCGGCCAGCAGAATCAGATCGTCGGGGTCGAGATCGCGCGTCGAGATCTTCAGATGGTGCTTCGGAGCGTACGGCACGTTGTCGGGCGCGTAGGCGGCCGGCTCGCCGTCCCTGCCGACGTAGGCGCGCAGGAAGCTGAAATCGCCCGTGTGCCGGGGCCACATCCAGTTGTCCTCCTCGTCGCCGAAGTTCCCTACGCCGAGCGCCGGCGCGTAGACCAGGCGCACGTCCCTGATCTTCAGCGCGGTCAGCCTGAGATACCTCTCGCCCGCGAAGAACGACACGACCTGGCAGCGAAGATCTCCCGGCCTCTCGCACTCGCGCACCATGCGCTTGCTGCGCCGATCGATCGTCTTCGCCCGCTCGAGGTCCGACAGTCCCTTGTCAAGGCTCCCCGCGATCTCAGCCGTCACATCGTCGATGGCCGTGGTGACGTAGACGCGCGCCGTCGGAAGCGCCGGCGGCTCATCGTCCGGGCTGCGTGCTAGAAAGCCGGTGGCGATCAGATCTTTCTCGGGGGTCGAGTTGTACTGCAGCGCCCCGAGGACGCAGTGGTGGTTGGTGACGATGAGCCCCCGCGGCGACACGAAGGCCGCGCTGCAACCGCCGAGCGAGACGACCGCCCCCATCGGAAAGGCGGTCAGGTCGGCGAACGATCCGGGTTCGAGTTCCAGCCCCATCCCCTTCAGCTCGTCGCCCAGCGCGGGGATCTGCTGCGGCATCCACATCCCCTCGTCGGCCGGAACCCCCGTGGGGACCAGCAGGGTGACCAGGATCGCGACGCATCGACATCGCCTCATTAGGGATCGGCTCCGGCGCATGGTGAATCCTCTCGATGAGTGGATCGGGGTCACCCCCCGACGGCCTGTCGGAGCAGTCCCTCCGATCGTGCTTGCCTCCCCTGATGGAACGGGTATATTAGTCGGTGGAGAGCGCCGGCCGAACGCCGAGTGCGTTCAGTGCTCACGGCCCGCCGACCGACGCCGCTGTATTCAGGACGCCAACCCCTCTGACGGGCACGGCGGCCGCCGCTCTCCGATGACGACGCGCGCCGTGCGCGTGCGCCGCCGCCCCCCGGGAATCAATACCGGCCCACCAGCTTCATGATCCATTTGTGGATGGCGTGGTACGTCGGGCCGGGCTTCAGATACATCACGGCGCAGGTCCCGCTGCGGACGTTGATGCCCTTCTCCTTCGCCAGCGCGAGCGCTTCGGGCGTCTCCCTTCGCATGTGGATCCAGACGTCCTTGATGCCGGCCTCGGCCGCGCGCGCGACCCAGTCCCGCGTTTCCTCCTTCGGCACCTCGAGGACGACGGCGTCCACCCTCTCGGGGAGGGACTCGAGATCCGGGAACGTGCGGATTCCGTCGATCTCCTCAACCGAGGGATCGACGGCGAAGACCACCTTGTCGAGCTTCCTGAGACCCCGGAAGGTCAGACGGGGGAAGTTCTTCTTCGCGGCATGTCCGACAACCGCGTAGGATCGCCTGGACCAGAACGCTTCGTGGTTCGAGATCATGACTCGCCCCTCCGCATCGGCGGCGTCCGGACCGTCCGAAAGCCGCGGACTGCTCCCGACGATCGACGACGCGTCCGCCAATGTCAACGTCTGATCTGCGCGACGAGATCGATCGCGGAGTGGCGACCGCCGCCTCACCCATTCGCATGATCATTGTCCCCCGATCTGAGTAGGCGGTCTCCACGCGGATGACAGACGGCGGCAATCGATCGATCACGTCGGACGGGTCGCGTGTTCGCGCATTCGATTCCCATGCTATCTTTTCCGTTGCACTCACAGTTCATTGGAGAGTCGAGCGGGACGGATCGATCCCGATCGTTCCGCGGGAGGGAATCGATGAGACACGATCCTTTCATGCGGATGGGCGCCGCCGGCTGCGCTGCGGCGCTGGTTCTCGTCGCGTGCGGCGGCGGCAGCGGCAACCGCATCGTCCAGGCGCCGCTGATCGTGGGCTCGGGGATCATCGTCTCCGAGACCCGCGCGCTTCCCGACTTTCACGGCGTCGATGTGAGCATCGGCGAATTCGACATCGAGATCACGCAGACCGGAACGCAGAGCGTACGGATCGAGACCGACGACAACATCATCGACGAGATTTGGACCTACGTGTCGGGCGGAGTGCTGATCATCGAGACGCAGGCGAACTACGACACCGACCACAACGTCCGGATCTTCATCGACATGATCGACGTGCGGAGCCTGCGGGTGACGGGCGTGGGGAGCCTCAGCGCTTCCGGCCTCTCCACGAGCGGCGACCTCACCGTCGCGAAGACGGGCGTGGGGGGCATGACGCTGTCCGGGGTCGCCGACACCTACCACGCCACGACGACGGGCGTCGGCGGGATCGACGCCGGGGCCCTTCGGACCCGCACGGCCTCGATCCATCTCGGCGGAACCGGCGACTGCCGCATCACCGTGACCGAGGTCCTGAACGGCACCATCTCGGGCCAGGGCAACATCTATTACGCGGGCAATCCGCCGGTCGTGAACGCGACGGTCACCGGATACGGCGCGCTGATCCCGATGTGACCCGGCAACTCAGTCACAGCGCAGGCTGAGATCCCGGTCGAACGCGCAGGGGGGATCGCCGCCGGAGTAGGGCGGCCGCTCCTGGAGCGCGCCGTCGAGGCCGTACGAACCCTCGACCGCGCCGCCGTCGTTGCCGGCGACCACGAAAAAGTACGACCCCTCCCCGGGGTCGAATCCCCCGAGCCGTCCCCGGCTCCCGACATCGCAGACACGGCCCGAGTAGCCGTAGCCGGGCAGATCCTCGAGCCTGCCGAAGACGATGCTGTGGTCGCCGGCGCCGCAGGCGGGCTCGAAGCCGATCTGCATCGCGCCGGTCGCCGGATCGAACGACTCGACGCGCAGATCCGTCGCCTCTCCCGGCGTGACCGACCGGGCGAGGACGAGATCCGTGGGGCCCGCCCCGGTGTCGATCGGCTTCCGGCTCAGCTGCGCCTGCGTCGTGGCGTCGAAGACCATGACGCCCTCGACGAGCGGATCGGGAAAGAAGAGCTGATCGGTGACGGGGTCGTGAACCAGCGAGTCGACCTGGGTGAGGGTGGCCGTGACCTGGTCCCCGAGCGGCGAGCCGTCGATGCGCGAGAACGGCTGCAGGTGGGACGACAGGGCGATGTCGGTGTGGGCGATGACGTACCCCTTCACCGGGGAGACCAGGACGAAGCCGGTGAGGTTCAGCGGGACCTGCGCCTCGGTGGTCAGGAAGCCGAGCGCCGTCAGCGAGTCGAGATCGATCGTGTCGATGCCGCCCTTTGAATCATGGTGCTCGCCGGGCTCGCTGACGTAGAGCCGCCGCAGAGCCGGGTCGATCGCCATCTTGTAGCCCGGGTAGAGACCGGTGAGCTCGATCCCCTGCGCGCCGTCCCGCTCCGGATCGGTGTCGACGATCTCGTTGGTGCGGACGTCGATGACCGCCAGATAGGACGGAGAAACGATCGCGAGCCCCGGCGTCAGCCGCTGCATCTGGACGAACAGGTGGTGCCCGTCGCGGGCCATCATCGACATCTCGGGGATGCCGTCGGCGTCGGCGAACATCGACAGATCGATGGTGGACCGCAGGGCGCCGGTCGAGGGATCGACCTCGTACAGCAGAGGGCTCGCGTGGCGGGTGACGTAGGCGGTCCGCCGATCGACGACCAGGATGTCGTGCGGGTTCGAGCCGGCTCCGACGGAGAATTCGATCACGGTCGCGAACGTCTTGGGGTCGATCACCTGGATCGTCCCGAGAGTGCGATTCACGACGTAGTGCCGGCCGAAGAAGTGACGCACGATCGCCCACGGGCCGGTCGCCTCCAGGCGCGTGGCGCCCGCCCACGGCCGATCGATGTCGAAGGCGGCGCAGCTGCCGGCTCCGGCCGCGTCGGTGGTGACGACGAAGACGTGATCGTCGAAGGCGATCGCGGGCGCGAGGGCCGCCGCCAGCGCGAGCAGCCCGGCGAGGGAATGACGGCGGAGCGGACGCATGGTAACGAAGCTCCGGCGGAAGCGGTCGATGATTCATTGTACACCCACGGCGCCGACCGCGACGGAGAATCCGATCCAGATCCACCTTGATGGAGCACACCGGTCGCGTATCCTTACGGGCAACACATTCCAGCACCCGTCGAGACGCGAACGCCCGCCCCCGGCGTCACCGAAACACGATCATGGAGAGAGCACCATGTCGGGAAGGCCGTGGCTTGCAGGCGTGTCGTGCACATTCATCGTGGCGCTGCTGATCGCGTCCCATTCGGCGGCCGGCGGGCCGGGAGCCGGAGACGCGGTAGCCCATGATCCCGGAGGCGGCCGTCCTGCCCCCGGCGACGTCACGATCGGCGAGAGGCCGGCGGTCGAGCGTCATCTCGATCAGGCGGACATCGACTCGGGCGCGATCGGTCTTGCCGGGCTGATCCGGCAGGGGCGGGTCCTGTTCGACGCGGTCTTCAACGGCCGGACCTCCCGGATCCGCCGCTTCACGCCCTGCCTCATGACGAGCTGCTCGCCAGGCTGCGGTCACCGACCAACCTGGTGATGCGTCTGCCGCGCTGCGGTCAGACCCCCGCGCGGAGCTGGCCGGGGGCCAACATGACCTCGTCTGCCGATCCGATGCGTGGACGACCCGATCCGGAACCGCCCCCTAGGAACAGGGAACCGGAATCACCCGTTCCCCCCCGCCCGAATCGGTGCCGGCGCTCGTCTCGCCGCTGCAGGTGTTCCCGGTGACGACGTAGACGAAGAGTCCCCCGGGCGGAGGCGTCAGACCGTCATCGTTCGTCGAGGTCGCCTGGATGGCCGATTGGAGGCAGTCGAGGTCGGCGAGGTCGGGAGAGGACGCGCGGTACAGGTTGTAGGAGCCGGCGGACGGGTCGCCGGTCCAGGAGAGGAGCGCGGTGGTCGACCCGGGAATGAGATCGGCGGCCAGACCGGCGATCTCGGCGGCGGTCCCGCCGACGCAGAACAGGCCGCTGACCAGCGTGGCGGGGATGCTCCCCTCGTTGAGATCGGCGGAGACCAGATCGATGGAGGTCAGGCTGCCGGGAGGGCCGGAGGCGGTGAACGTGATGGCGAGGAGCGCCCCCGATCCGCTCAACGGCTGCGCGCCGTACAGGGCGATGCGGATCGTGCCGGCCGGCGCCAGGTTGTGCATCATGGTGTGTGCCGACGACAGTCCGGTCGTCGACACATCGATTGCGGTGATGACGGCCGGGTCGTAGGTGACGACGAGGTCGGTGCCGAGCAGACCCACGGCGTCGTCGATGGCGAGGAGCACGACGGCGTTCGTTCCCGGGGGAGCGCCGGCGTCGGGCGGCAGGGTGAGGGTCGCCGCGGCGGCGCGGGGCGCGCCCATGACGATGCACAGGCACGCTCCGATCGCCGCCGCGGTCGCAACGGCGGGCCGGCGACTCCTGCGGCCCTCCCGCATGCGCATTCCGCCTAGCGCCGGGGAGACCCGCGCGTCACGATCACCCTCCCTTCGCGCACTGCCAACGGGATCCGCCCCTCGTTCGCCCTGGAGGTCACGAGCGTCAGGGCCGTGCGGGAGCGAGGGCTTCCCACCACCCGGAACCGCAGGACGACGATCTCGCCGTCGCCTCCGAGCGCGGAGGGGCTGAACAGGGCCAGGCGGGCACGGCCCGGCTCGCCGGTGTTCGCCTCGACCTGGAAGGCGGCCGCCTCCCCTCCCCTTTCGGCGCCCAGCAATTCGAGGACCGCCGGGTCGTAGCGCAGGTCGAAGAGGAACGCGATCGCCTCGGCGGCTCCCTTGACGCGGACCGGAACACGGATCACCTCCCCGGGCGCCGCGCGCAGGAAGGGAAGCGACGCGACGGCGCCCTGCCCCGGCTTTCCGCGGCCGGCGGTGCCGCGTTGCGGGGCGGGGCCGTCGGAGATTCCCTCGAGCGCGTGTGGCGTCGAGCGCGCGACGCCGCAGACGCCGAACCAGTTGCCGGAGACGTCGCCGTACAGGATGGCGTGGAAGTCCTGATTCTCGGCCGATTCGACGATCGGCGTGTAGTCGATCCGGCCCTGTAGCGCGGCCGCCGGATCGGGCGGGGTGACCGACTGGTTCGGCTCGACCTGCGGGGCCGGCACGAAGGACCAGTCGCTGCCGTTCGCGGCGGCAACCGGGAATTGAGTGATCGATCCGACGGAGAACTGGGCGATATGCGCCGAGTCGAACGAGGTCAGGGTGCCGTTGCCGGTGACGTCGGCCGCCAGGCTCTGGTTGGCGGTGAGGGTGATCAGGCCGACGACGTGCTGTGCGTTCAGGGCGGCGTCGAACGGATCGACCGCGCCCTCGTAGTCGGCCGCTTTCGACGGCGTGATCCCGTAGGTCAGGATCGGTGTCAGCGACGTGAGCCCGTAATCGCCGCTGCAGTCGGTGGCGGTCGCCCCGATCGGTGTCCACGTCGGGCCGAACATCGGGTCGAAGTCGAGGCGCTCGAGGCCGACGCTGGCGGCGTCGACGGGCTTGGCGCTCGGCTCGAACGCCGCCGGCGGGCCGGGGTCGCGATAGTAGACGACCCTCCCGCCGATGTCGACCGGGACGACGAAGCTCCCGTTGCTTCCGCACACGCCGGGCGCCCCCTCGTTGAGGAGCACGGAGGTGAGCTCGAGAGGGCTTCCCTCCCCCCGGATGCCGACGACGTTGAAGAAGATCTCGGCGATCGAACCGGAACCGGCCAGGTCGGCGCTGCAGAAGACGGAGATGACCACCCGGCCGGGGATCGTCGAGTTGTCGGTCACGGTGCAGCCCCCCGTCAGGGTTCCGGTGGCCGAGGCGACAGAGGCCCCGGGAACGAGGACGGCGGGGTTGAACTCGACGGCGAAGTCGGCCGACAGGATCCCGAGGCCGGTCACGTCGTCGACGTTCACCGGGACGACGATGCTGGTGGAGGGCAGTCCGGGAGCCGCCACCGGTGCGCTCAACACGACGGGAGGACGCGGGCTGAGCTCGAGGCCGTCGTTGAAGCTGATCACATCCTCGATGCCCGAGAAGATCGGCGTGATGACGCCCGTCGCGAGGTCGACGGCCGATATCGACTGGAATCCGCTCGACGATTCGGTCACGTAACCGATGGTGCCGGCGGCGTTCAGGGCCAGCCCCGAGGGATTGACCAGCCCGGTGGTGACCGCGGCCGGGATTCCGGTCGCGAG
>JBFGDZ010000140.1:0-9422 GCA_041580375.1 Candidatus Polarisedimenticolia bacterium | reverse complement strand
TGGCCCATCCCGCTCCGTCACGGAGCTCTCCCGGAACGCGGGAGAGATCCGGTGGACGGGAGCGCCGGGCCGTCCCGGACCGGCCGGATCCGGCGGGGCGGCCGCCGAGGAGAGGAGGCTGATGTGCTGGAAGCGGTGAGGGAGATCGATCCGGACGTGGCGGCCGCGCTCGACGCCGAGGTCGCGAGGCAGGAGGAGACGCTCGTTCTGATCGCCTCGGAGAATTTCGCGTCGAGGGCGGTCCTCGAGACGATGGGGTCGGTGTTCACCAACAAGTACGCCGAGGGCTACCCCGGGCGTCGTTATTACGGGGGTTGCGAGCACAGCGACACGGTCGAGAGGCTGGCGATCGAGCGCGCCGTGAGCCTCTTCGGCGCCGAGCACGCCAACGTGCAGCCCCATTCCGGATCGCAGGCGAACATGGCCGTCTACCTGGCGATGCTGAAGCCGGGGGACACGATCCTCGGGATGGATCTCTCCCACGGCGGTCATCTCACGCACGGTCATCCGATCAACTTCTCGGGCCGCTACTTCCGCGTCGTCCCCTACGGCGTGGATCCGGAGACCGAGCGCCTGGACTACGACGCGCTGGAGCGCCTCGCGCGCGAGCATCGCCCGAAGATGATCGTGGTCGGAGCCAGCGCCTACGCGCGCATCATCGATTTCGAGCGCGTGCGCCGGATCGCGGACGCGGCGGGCGCGATGGTCCTCTCGGACATAGCCCACGTCGCGGGGCTGATCGCGGCCGGAGCACATCCGAACCCGGTGCCGCACTCCGACTTCGTGACCACGACGACCCACAAGACGCTGCGCGGCCCGCGCGGCGCCCTCATTCTGTGCAAGCAGCGGTACGCGAAGGCGGTCGACAGCGCCGTCTTTCCGGGCACGCAGGGTGGACCTCTGGTGCACATGATCGCCGCCAAGGCCGTGGCCTTCAGGGAGGCCATGACCGAGTCGTTCCGCGCCGATCAGAAACGCACGATCGAGAACGCCGTCGCGCTCGCGGCCGGCCTGGCGGAGGGCGGCCTCAGGATCGTCTCCGGCGGCACCGACACGCACCTGTTCCTCGTCGACCTCCGGCCCCGGGGTCTCACCGGCAAGCAGGCGGAATCGAGGCTCGAGCGGGTCGGCATCGCGGTGAACAAAAACACCATCCCCTTCGATCCGCAGAAGCCGATGATCTGCAGCGGCGTGCGCATCGGCACCCCGGCCGTCACGACGCGGGGCATGGGCCCGCGCGAAATGCGACGGATCGCCGGCTGGATCCTCGAGGCGCTCGACGGCGGGGAGGACGCCGCGAAGGAGACGGCCATCCGCGAGGGGGTCCGCGCGACGTGCCGGACGTTTCCGTTCTATCCGTGGCTGCGCCCGCGATCGGGACCGCCCGGCCGCGACGCCGGAAGGCGGGCCTGAGGCCCGCCCTGGCCGGGCCCGTGACGCCGCTGCCCGTTCTGCTCGATCTGACCGGGCTGCCGTGCGTCGTCGTCGGCGGGGGACGGGTGGCGGAGCGCAAGGCCTCGGCCCTCAGGCGCGCCGGCGCGCGCGTGCGGGTGGTGGCCCCGGAGGTCACCCCGCGGCTCAGGAACCTGGCGCGCCGGGGCTCGATCGTCTGGTTCCGGAAGCGTTTCGCGAACGCGCACCTGCGCGGCGCGTGGCTCGCGGTCGCGGCCACCTCCGACGCGGCGGTCAACCGCGCGGTGGCGAGGGAGGGGCGGCGGCGGCGGATGCTGGTCAACGTCGCCGACGCGCCGGAGACCGGATCGTTCCGGATGCCCGCCGTCCTCGTCCGCGGGCCGCTCCGGATCGCCGTCTCGACGTCGGGCGAGAGTCCGGCCCTCGCCCGCGCGATCAGGGACGGCATCGCGCGTCGCCACGGGCCGGAGTACGGCGCCTGGGTGAGGATCGTGGGGAGCGTCCGCCGGCGGCTTCTGGCCGGGGTGCCGGATCGGGCGGAGCGGGAGCGGCGCGCGCGGCGGCTTCTCCGCGCCCCGCTTCTGGGGCTCATCCGGTCCGGGCGCATGAACGAGGCTCGCCGTGCGGCCCTCGCCGCGGCCGGCCTCACCTGACACGGGAGGCCCGGGAATGCCCCCCCGCATCGACCCGGAGAAAACCCTCTTCCTGATCGACGGCACCAGCAATCTGTTCCGGGCGTTTTACGCCATCCGCGGCCTCAGCACGAGCACGGGCATGCCGACGAACGCCGTCTACGGCTTCACCACCATGCTGAGGAAAATCCTCCGCGATCAGAAGCCCCGGTTTCTCGCCGTCGCGTTCGATCTCGCGGAGCCGACCTTCCGTCACCGGGCGTACACGGACTACAAGGCGAACCGGCCGGAGGCGCCCGAGGATCTCGTCGTCCAGATCCCGTACGTCAAGAAGGTCTGCCACGTTCTGGGCGTGCCGATCCTGGAGCTCGCGGGCTATGAGGCGGACGATCTCATCGGCACGCTCGCCGATCGCGCCAGGAAGGAGGGGCTCCGGGTCGTCATCGTGGCGTCCGACAAGGACCTTCTGCAGCTGGTGGGCGGCGGCGTGCTCGTCTACAACCCGGTGAAGGAGGTGCTGCTCGACGCGGACGGGGTCCGGGACGCCTTCGGCGTCCTGCCGGAGCAGGTGCGGGACGTGCTCGCCCTGGCCGGCGACTCGTCGGACAACATCCCGGGGGTGCCGGGCATCGGCGACAAGGGGGCCCGCGATCTGATCCGCCGCTTCGGCGACCTCGAGACCCTGCTGCGCGAGGCCGACAGCGTCGAGCGACGGTCCTACCGCGAGGGGCTCAAGAACCACGCCGAGAGCGCGCGCATGAGCCGCGACCTGGCCACCGTGAAGCTCGACGTTCCCGTGCCGATCGAGCCGGTCGGCCTGCGCCGGGAGAAGGAGGACGCCGGCGCGGCGCGCGAGCTCTTCCGCGAGCTCGAGTTCGAGACGCTGGCGAGGGAGTTCACCGGGACGGTGGAGGCGCCGCTCCGGGAGCACGCGGTGCTTCTGGACCCGCGCGCGCTGGAGGGCGCGATCGCGGGGCTGCGGGCCGCGGGGCGATGCGCCGTTCAGATCCTGCGCGATCATCCCGAGCCGACGCGCGCCGGCATCGTGGGCATCGCCCTCGCGGGAGCGGACGGCCGCGACGCCTTCTACGTCCCCCTGCGACACGCCTATCTGGGCGCGCCCGGGCAGATGTCGGAGGAGGACGCGCTCGGCAGACTGCGTCCGCTCCTCGTCGACCCGGATCTGAAAAGGTCGGGGCACGACGTCAAGGGGGATCTCATCGTGCTGAAGCGCAGGGGGATCGAGCCCGCGGGGTTCTCCTTCGACACCATGATCGCCGGCTACGTCATCAATCCTTCCCGGAGGGGCCACGAGCTCGAGGCCGTGGCGCAGGAGGTCGCCGGACTGAGCGTGCCGGGCCTGGCCGACCTGCAGGGCACGGGCGCGCGCGCGGTCCCGCTCGCCGGTCTGGAGGTGGAGTCGGTCGCGGCGACGGCATGCGCCCGGGCATCCGCCGTGATGGCGATCGAGGGCGCGGTCCGCGAGCGCCTCGAGCGGGACGGGCTGGCGCCCCTCTTCGCCGATCTCGAGATGCCGCTCGCCTCGGTCCTCGCCGACATGGAGCTGGAGGGCGTCGGCATCGACGCCGGGTTCCTCGAGCGGCTGTCGGGACGGTGGGAGGCGGACCTGGCGCGACTCACGGGGGAGATCCACGGACTGGCCGGCCGGGAGTTCAACATCAACTCGCCCAGGCAGCTGGGGGAGATCCTGTTCGACACCCTCGGGCTCAAGCCCGGCCGGAAGACCCGCAAGACCCGTTCCTTCTCCACGGGCGTCGAGGTTCTGGAGGAGCTTGCGGAATCGCACGAGCTGCCGCGCCGGATCCTGGCCTACCGGAGCCTGCAGAAGCTCAGGTCGACCTACGTGGACGCGCTCCCGCAGCTCGTGCACCCTCAGACGGGACGCGTTCACACCTCGTTCAACCAGACGGTCGCCGCCACCGGCCGCCTGAGCAGCAGCGACCCCAACCTGCAGAACATCCCGATCCGGACGGAGCTCGGCCGCCAGATCCGCCGTGCCTTCGTGCCCGCGCCGGGGCGCCGGCTGCTCTCGGCCGACTACTCCCAGATTGAGCTCCGGGTGCTGGCTCATCTGTGCGGCGATCCCGCCCTGCGCGCCGCCTTCAGGCAGGGGGAAGACATCCACCGCAGGACCGCCGCCGAGGTGTTCGGCGTGCACCCCGAGCTCGTGAGCGACGAGATGCGTCGGCGGGCCAAGGCCGTCAATTTCGGGATCATCTACGGCATGGGCGCGCAGCGGCTGGCGCGGGAGCAGGGTATGAAGCTCCGGGAGGCGGCCCGTTTCATCGACGAGTACTTCAGCCGGTTCCCGGACGTCAAAGCCTACATCGACGCGACGGTCGAGCGAGCCCGGGCCGAGGGCCGCGTGCGCACCCTGCTCGGGCGCGTCCGGTACCTGCCGGAGATCCGGGGCGCGGACCGCAACGCCCGGCAGCAGGCGATCCGGGCGGCCGTCAACACGATCATCCAGGGCTCGGCCGCCGACATCATCAAGGAGGCGATGGTCGCCCTGCAACGCAGGCTCGTCGCATCCGGCTCGAAGGTCCGCATGATCCTCCAGGTGCACGATGAGCTCGTGCTCGAGATTCCGGACGATGAAACCGGCGAGGTGCCCGCGCTGGTGCGCACGGTCATGACCGGGGTGCGGCCCCTCGACGTCCCCCTCGTCGTCGATCTGAAGATCGGGCCGAACTGGCTCGACATGGAGCCGCTCTCCGGATCTCAATAATGAAACGCGATGGCGTTCGCCGCACCTCCCGAGGGGCTCCGGCCGATTGACAGGGACCCCTTTTTACCTAGATTGATTCATGTCACCGCAAACCGAGCCATGCTGAGGCGCCGGTCCGGATGACGCTGCCGACTCCACGGGGGCGACCTGGATGGAGAATCCGAGCCGGATCTTGGTTGTCGACGACGAACAGGCGATCCGCGACGTGCTCGCCGAAGGCCTGACCGCGAGCGGTTACATCTGTGAGATCGCCAGCGACGCCAGCGAGGCGCTCACCAAGCTCGAGAGCAACGGCTTCAACCTGGTCGTCAGCGACATCGACATGCCCCAGATGGACGGGGTGCAGCTGCTGCAGGAGATCAAGAAGACCCACCCGGACACCGAGGTGATCATGCTGACCGGCGTGGTCGACATCGACACGGCGATCAGCTCCATCCGCCTGGGCGCGAACGACTATCTGACGAAGCCCTTCAACCTGGCCGAGGTCCGGATCACGGTCGAGAGGGCGCTCGAGAAACGCCGGCTGATCCTGGAGAACCGCGCATACCAGCGCAACCTCGAGGAGAGGGTTCAGGAGCGCACCGCGGAGCTGCAGCGCAAGAACGACGAGGTCGAGGATCTGTACCGCAAGCTGGAGGGCGCCTACCAGACGACGCTCGAGGCTCTCGCCACCGCGCTCGACACGCGCGACAGCGAGACGATGGGCCACTCCCTGCGCGTCGCGGCCTACACGGCGCACATCGCGGAGCGCATGGGGATCGGCGACCCGCAACTGACCGACATCTACCGGGGCGCCCTCCTGCACGACTTCGGCAAGATCGGCGTCCCGGACGCCATCCTGCGCAAACCCGGGAAGCTGACACCCGAGGAGTGGGTGGAGATGCGCAAGCATCCGGAGATCGGCTACAGGATCCTGCACGGCATCCAGTTCCTGGAGAGCGCGCGCCAGATCGTCCTCAGCCATCAGGAGCGATACGACGGAACCGGGTATCCGCGCGGCCTCAAGGGCGATCAGATCCCCATCGGGGCGCGCATCTTCTGCGTCGCCGACACCCTCGACGCCATGACCTCCGATCGCCCCTACCGCAAGGCCCTGCCGTACGAGACGGCGCGGGCCGAGATCGAGAAGTACAGCGGAACGCAGTTCGACCCCTCGGTCGTCAGGATCTTCCTCGACATCTCGCGGGAGGACTGGTTCCGCATCCAGCAGAAGGTGCTGGAGGGGGTCGTGGCCAGGAACGACCCCCCGCGCTGAATCACAGGGTCGGCCGCTCGAAACTCCCCCGCGGATCGAGCCTCTGCCTGAGTCCTTCCCCGAGCAGGTTGGCGCCGAGCACCGCGACGAAGATCGCGAGCCCGGGCGCGATCGCCAGGTGCGGCGCGTCCAGCAGACTCTGGCTGCCGGCGCGCAGCATGCTGCCCCAGCTCGGGGTCGGCGGCGGGACCCCGAGCCCCAGGAACGAGAGGCCCGACTCGGCCATGATCGCGCCCCCGAGCCCCAGCGCCGCCTGAACGAGGCAGGGCGCCAGAAGGTTGGGGAGCAGGTGGCGGAGCAGGAGCCGCGACCTCCCGCCGCCCATCGACCGGGCGGCCTCGGCGAACTCGAGCGTCTTGAGGCGCAGCGCCTGGCCCCTCGCCAGGCGCGCGTACACCACCCAGTTGACCAGGCAGAGAGCGAGGATCAGGTTCGGGAGCCGGGGCCCGAGAACCCCCACGAGGGCGATCGCGAGCAGCACGCCGGGGAACCCGAGGAAGAGATCGACGATCGCCATGAAGGCGGCGTCCGTCCGCCCCCCGGCGTAACCGGAGATGAGGCCGATCAGCACGCCCGCGCATCCGGAGAGCAGCACGACGAAGAGTCCCGCCGCGAGCGAGACGCGGGCGCCCCACATGAGCCGCGCGAGCTGGTCCCGGCCGAGGTCGTCCCGGCCGAGCGGGTGCCCGGCCGAGGGAGCCTCCAGGCGGCGGGCGAGATCCTGGCGGTCGGGCGGGAAGGGCGCGAGCCAGGGGGCGGCCGCGGCGATCGCCGTCAGGGCGATCAGGATGGCGGCGCCGATCACGAGGGATCGCATGCCGGCCGCGCGGCTCACGGCGCCGACCGCGGATCGAGCAGCGCGTGCAGGAGATCGGCCGCCAGGTTGACCGCGATGTAGATGGCGGCGAACAGAAGCACCGTGCCCTGGACGAGCGGGTAATCGCGGTGCGCGATCGCCTGCACCAGGAGACGTCCGAGCCCCGGCCAGGAGAAGATCGTCTCCGTGAGGATGGCGCCGGTCAGGAGCGAGCCCAGCTGGAGGCCGGCCACGGTGATCACGACCGGCAGGGCATTGCGCAGCGCGTGGCGGAGCGCGGCGGAGGCGGGGGAGAGTCCGCGGGCGAGGGCCGCCCGGACGTACAGGGCCGATCGCTCCTCCAGCAGGGCGGCCCGCAGAAGTCTCGTCAGAAGGGCCGCCAGGGCGGCGGCCAGGGTCACGGAAGGGAGGACCAGAGCACCCGGCTCGTCCATGCCCGAGACCGGTAGCCAGTCCAGCCGAATGGCGAACAGGAGGATCAGGAGCGGCCCGAGCCAGAAGCTCGGCAGGGAGAGGGCCAGGACCGATCCGAACGAGGTGATCCGATCGATCAGTCCTCCGGGCCGGAGGGCCGCGCCGATCCCAGCCGGTAACGAAACGGCGGCCGCGAGGACCATGCTGGCGAGGGCGAGGAGGAGGGTCGCGGGAAGCCGCTCCGCCACCAGATCGATCACCGGATCGCGGTAGCGCAGGGAGGTCCCGAGGTCGCCGCGGAGGAGCCCGACCAGGAAACTCGCATACTGATGGGTCAGCGGGCGATCGAGCCCGAGCCGGTGGCGCAGATCGGCGACGTCGCCGGCTCCGGCGCCCGCCCCCAGCATGACCTCGACGGGATCGCCGGGTATGAGATGGATGAGGGAGAAGATGATGGTGGCGACGCCGAGCAGGAGCGGCGCGGCCGACAGAATCCTGCGAAGGAAATACCCGCTCAACGCTGACGCGCTCCCACCGGAGGAGATGATCCCCGCCCGCCGCCGCCTTTGTCAAATGGCGGGTCGCGCGGGACGCGGAGGAGGCGGCGGGGCCGCGCGACGGTCCGCTTCCTTGACGCGGGCGTACGCGTCTGTTAAATTGGCTCGGTTATCGTCACGAAGAGGCCTCATACGATGTCCCGTCGTCCCCGCTCCCTGATCGCAGCCGTCGGATTCGGCGTCCTCGCGATCGCCCTGTCCTCCGCGCACCGGCTGCCCGCGGCGGAGGGCGCCGTCACCCTCGAGAGCCTCCTGGAGCGGTTCGACCGCGCGCAGAGCGAGACCAGCACGATGGTCGCCCGGTTCACCGAGCGCAAGGATCTCAACCTGCTGGCCGAGCCGCTGATCTCGAAGGGGGAGTTCTTCTTCCACCGGCCGAACCAGGTGCGCTGGGAGTACGCGGAGCCCGAGCACAAGGTCTTCGTCATCACCGAGGACCGGTACGTCGCCTACTACCCCGCGGCCAAGCGCGCGGAAGAGGTGGAGATCAAGAAGTTCGTCGGGAAGAGGCTGTTCCGCTTCCTCGGCGTGGGGCAGTCGATCGAGGACCTGGCCAAGTACTACGAGTTCCATCTCGACGAGAAGAGCGATCTGGCCGGCACCCACCTGCTCGTCCTCACGCCCCGCAAGAAACGAATCCGCGAGAGCGTGGCGATGATGAAGATATGGGTCGACGCGGAGACCTACCTGCCCCGCCGGGTCGCCTACGAGGAGGCGGACGGGGACTCCACGCTGCTGACCTTCCACGACCTGAGAGTGAACGTGGACGTCGCCGCGCAGCGGTTTCAGGTCGACATCCCTCCCGACGTGAAGGTCTCCGAGACCTTCAACGGCTTCTCCCTGGGCCAGCAGAGCTTCTGATCCCCGAGACATCCGGCGAAAAAAAGGCCCCCCGGCGGACCGGGGGGCCGATGACCGATGCTCCGTGACCGCCTCATCGGCTGTCGCGGCGCGGCGCCTCAGTACATGTCGCCGCCCATGCCGCGCGGCCCGGCCGGCGCGGCCTTCTCCTTCTCGGGGATCTCGTGCACGAGAGCCTCGGTGGTCAGCATCAGCCCGGCGATGCTCGCCGCGTTCTGCAGCGCCGTGCGGACCACCTTGGTGGGATCGATGATCCCGGCGTCGAACATGTCGACCCACTTGCCGGTGTAGGCGTCGAAGCCCTCCGCCGGCTTCTCCTTCTGCTTCACCTGCTGCACGATGATGGAGCCCTCGTAGCCGGCGTTGATCGAGATCTGCCGCACCGGCTCCTCGAGCGCGCGTCGCACGATGCCGATCCCGGTCTGGATGTCCTCGTTCTTCTCCTTGATCTTCTCCAGAGCGGGGATCGAGCGGACCAGGGCCACGCCGCCGCCGGGCACGATGCCCTCTTCGACGGCCGCCTTGGTGGCGTGCATGGCGTCCTCCACGCGGGCCTTCTTCTCCTTCATCTCGGTTTCGGTGGCCGCACCGACCTTGATGATGGCGACGCCGCCCACGAGCTTGGCGAGCCTCTCCTGCAGCTTCTCGCGGTCGTAATCCGAGGTCGTCTCCTCGATCTGCGCCCGGATCTGCTTGACGCGGCCCTCGATATCGGCCCGCTTGC
>JBFGDZ010000139.1:0-9507 GCA_041580375.1 Candidatus Polarisedimenticolia bacterium | reverse complement strand
TCATCTTGGTGCCGGTGTCGGCCTGCTGGCGGTTGTTGGTGACCGCGACCGAGTAGAACTCGCCGATCGAGTCGTCGCCCTGCAGCACGCAGGAGGGGTACTTCCAGGTGATCGCCGAGCCGGTCTCGACCTGCGTCCAGGAGATGCGGGAGTTCCGGCCGGCGCACTTGCCCCGCTTGGTGACGAAGTTGTAGATGCCGCCGCGGCCCTCCCGATCGCCCGGATACCAGTTCTGCACCGTCGAGTACTTGATCCGGGCGTCGTCGAGCGCCACCAGCTCGACGACCGCCGCGTGCAGCTGGTTGGTGTCGCGCCGGGGGGCGGTGCAGCCCTCCAGGTAGCTCACGTACGACCCCTCGTCGGCCACGATCAGGGTGCGCTCGAACTGCCCCGTGTCGGCCGCGTTGATGCGGAAATAGGTCGACAGCTCCATGGGGCAGCGCACGCCCTTCGGGATGTAGGCGAACGAACCGTCCGTGAAGACGGCGGAGTTCAGCGTCGCGAAGAAATTGTCCGTGTACGGTACGACCGATCCGAGGTACTTGCGGACCAGCTCGGGATGCTCCTGCACCGCCTCGGAAAAGGAGCAGAAGATGATCCCCAGCTCGGCGAGCTTCTCGCGGAAGGTCGTTCCCACGGACACGCTGTCGAACACGGCGTCGACGGCCACGCCCGCCAGCGCCTTCTGCTCCTCCAGCGGGATGCCGAGCTTCTCGTAGGTCTCCAGGATCTCGGGATCGACCTCGTCCAGGCTCTTGGGGCCGTCCTTCTTCGACTTCGGCGCCGAGTAGTAGCTGATCGCCTGATAGTCGATCTTCGGATAGCGGACGTTGGCCCAGCGCGGCTCATGCATTCTGAGCCAGTGCCGGTAGGCCCGGAGGCGCCAGTCGAGCATGAACTCGGGCTCGCCCTTCTTCGAGGAGATCAGGCGGATGACGTCCTCGTTGAGCCCGGGGGGGACGGTGTCCGCCTCGATCTCGGTGACGAACCCGTATTTGTACTCCTGCTCGGTGATCTCCTGGATCGTCTTGCTGTCCTCGCCAGCCATGTGAGCCTCGCGTACTGCGCGTTCTCGGGAAGCCGGGTCTTTCAACGGCCGCCGCCCACGCGCGGAATCGCGGCCGCGGTCCTCATGTCGAGCACCGCGCTCATGCCGCATTCAGTTCGCACGAGATCGGAGAGCATCGTCCTGCTCAGCACGCTCTCGAGCAGGGTCTCCAGGACGCCCCAGAGGGATCGGATGGAGCAGTCCCCCATGTGCGTGCAGATGTCGAGATCGCCGGAATACCGGTTGCAGTACTCCGTGTCGTAGAGCCGCCCTCCCAGTGCGCGCAGGATCTCGGAGACGCTGATCTCCGCCGCCGAGCGCGCCAGCGTGTATCCGCCTCGCCGCCCGAGGGCGCTCTTGACCAGACCGGCCCGGCGCAGGTGCGTGATCATCTTCGCCACGTGCGGAACCGTGAGGCCTTCCTCGCGGCTCATCTCCGCCAGCGTCAGCGGATCCTCCTGGCCGTGCAGCTCGCGCCGCGCCAGCTGGAGCATGCAGCGCAGACCGTATTCTTCCTGTGCCGAGACTTTCATCCGGGTCCTCGCCTCCGCCCTCTCATGGAGTCATTCTAGTCAATGTGTACTTTTTTGTCAATGAAACCCGCCCCCGGATGCCCCCCGGAACGCTTGATCCGCGCTCCCGGCGGGGGTAGGATGGCCCCTCCCCGGGGAGAGCGATGGCGGGCAAGAGCCGGAAAAACAAGGGCTTCGGCGGTCTCCGTGTGGCCGCGTTCGAAAGCCGCATGGCCGCCGAGATGGCCCGCCTGATCGACCACCACGGCGGGCAGGCGGTCGTCGCCCCCAGCATGCGTGAGATCCCGCTGGAGGAGAACCGCGAGGCGCTCGCGTTCGGCGACCGCCTCCTGGCGGGCGAGTGCGACGTCCTCATCCTGCTGACCGGCGTCGGCACGCGGGCGCTGGTCGCGACGCTCGAGACCCGCCATCCGCGCGAGCGCATCCTCGCGGCCCTGCGCGGCGTCCGCCGAGTCTGCCGCGGACCGAAACCGGTCGCCGCCCTCAAGTCGTTCGGGATCGATCCCGGCCTCACCGTCCCGGAGCCAAACACGTGGCAGGAGCTCCTGACGACGCTCGACGAGAAGGAACCGGTCCGCGATCGGCGGGTCGCGGTGCAGGAGTACGGCATCAGCAATCTGGAGCTGATCCAGGGATTGAAGGAGCGGGGCGCCGTCGTGACGCGCGTGCCGGTCTACCGCTGGGCCCTCCCCGACGACCTCGCGCCGCTCGAGAACGCCCTGCGCGAGATCGCCGCGGGCCGCGTCCCGATCGCCCTGTTCACGAACGCCAATCAGGTCGACAACGTCATGCAGGTCGCCCGCGACCTGGGACTCCTCGAGGAGACGCGCGCGGCGCTCCGGCGCGGGGTGGTCGCGTCGGTCGGGCCGATCTCGAGCCAGAGCCTGGCCCATCACGGGATCGCGGCCGATCTGGAGCCGCCGCACCCGAAGATGGGGCCGCTGGTGAAGGAGGCGAGCCTGCGCTGCCACGAGATCCTGGAGGCCAAGCGATCCGGCGGATCATCCCCCCGGAATCCCGCCGGCAACGGGCCGATCGCGACCCGATCCGGCGCCGCATCGGCCGCCGCCGCGCCGATCGAGCGGCGCGCCCTCGGGGATTCCGATCCGGCGCAGGACGGTCCCTTCATGCGCGCCTGCCGCCGCGAGCCGTCCTCGGTGACCCCGATCTGGCTGATGCGCCAGGCGGGACGCTACATGCGCGAATACCGGCTGATCCGCGCCCGCCGGTCCTTTCTGGACGTGTGCCGGGATCCCGATCTGGTCACCCAGATCACCGTCTACGCGGTCGAGAGACTGCAAGTCGACGCCGCGATCATCTTCGCCGACCTGCTGCTCCCGCTCCCCGGGATGGGCCTGAACCTCGCCTACAACCGGGGGGAGGGTCCGTCGATCGACCCTCCCCTCCGCACCGGCGAGGACGTGGATCGGCTGCGCGAGGCGGACGTCCTCGAGTCGGTCGGGTACCTGTTCGAGGCGATCCGTCGGACGCGCCGCGCCCTCCCGGCGTCGATCCCGCTGCTCGGGTTCGCGGGCGCCCCGTTCACTCTCGCGTCCTACATGATTGAAGGCGGGGGCTCCTCCCACTACGTCCAGACCAAGACCTTCCTGCGGTCCGATCCCGGGGCATGGAAGGCGCTTCTGGAGCGCATCAGCCGTGTGACGATCGATTATCTCAACGCCCAGATCGAGGCCGGAGCGCACGCGGTGCAGCTGTTCGACACCTGGGTCGGGTGCCTGTCGCGCGCCGACTACGTCGAGCATGTCCTGCCGCACACGCGCCGCGTGATCGCGTCGCTGACGCCCGGCGTTCCCGTGATCCACTTCGGCACGGGGACGGCGCACCTCCTGCCGGAGTACGGTCAGGCCGGGGCCGGCGTCGTCGGCCTGGACTGGCGCGTCGACCTGGTCGACACGTGGGACCGCCTCGGTGACAAGGCCGTCCAGGGCAATCTCGATCCGACCGTCCTCTTCGCGCCGCGATCCGTCGTGCGCGAGCGCGCCCGGGAGCTGCTCGGCAGGGTCGGTGGCCGGCCGGGACACATCTTCAATCTCGGTCACGGCATTCTTCCGCACACGCCGCTCGACAACGCGCGGGCTCTGGTCGACACGGTGCACGAATGGGGGGGCATCTAGGTGCCTGTCCGAGTGCCCCCGGATGAGGCGGTGCTGCTGATCGCCTACGGAGGGCCGACGCGCGCGGAGGAGATCCGGCCCTTCCTCGATCGGGTCCTGGCGGGACGTCCCGTCCCCCGCGAGCGGTACGAGGAGGTGGTGCGGCATTACGAGATGGTGGGCGGCGCATCGCCGATCAATCGCCTCACCCGGCTCCAGGCCGACAGTCTGCGCGCCCTGCTGCGGCGGGAGGGCCCCGACCTCCCCGTGTACGTGGGGATGCGACACTGGACGCCGCTGCTCGCCGAGACTCTCTCCGGGATGGCGCGCGACGGCTGCCGCCGCGCCCGGGCCGTGATCCTCGCCCCCCATCCGTCGCACGCCTCGCGTGAGAGCTACATCGAGGCGCTGGAACGGGGACGCAGCGAGGTCGGCCCGGACGCGCCCGCGGTGACCTTCGCCGATCCCTTCTATGAGCACCCGCTGTTCATCGAGTCCCTCGCCGGTCGCGTCCGGGAGACGCTCGACGCTCTCGACGCCGGGGACCGGCGCGCCGCCCGCCTCATCTACACGGCCCACAGCATCCCGACCGGCATGTCGGAACGATCGGGCTACGCGAGGACGCTCGCCCGCACGGCCCTGCTCGTCAGCCGGGCGCTCGGGATCGACGCCTGGGAGATCGCCTACCAGAGCCGCAGCGGCAACCCGAAGGATCCCTGGCTGGAGCCGGACATCGGCGACGCGCTGCGCGAGGCGCGGCGGCGCGGCGAACGGGTCGTCGTCGCGGCGCCGATCGGCTTCGTCTGCGATCACGTCGAGGTGCTGTACGACCTCGACATCGAGGCCCGCGGGATCGCGTCGGAGATCGGCCTGGCGTTCCACCGCGCTCCGACCGCGGGGGATCACCCCGCCTTCATCCGCATGCTCGCCGCCCTCGTTCGCGATCCGGCCGGCCCCTCCCGCGCATGAGCCGCCCGGCGGCGCCATCCGGGACGCCCGGCGGCCCTCGCGTCGTCATCGTGGGCGCCGGGATCGCCGGCCTGGCCTGCGCCGCGCGCCTGCTCGATCGCGCCCGCCCCGGGCGGCGGCCGATCCGCCTGACGATCCTGGACGCGGCGCCCCGCGCCGGGGGCGTCATCGCGTCCGAGCGGCGCGACGGCTTCCTGGTCGAGCGCGGACCCGACTGCTTCATCACCGAGAAGCCCTGGGCCCTCGATCTGTGCCGGCGGCTCGGCCTCGAGGATCAGGTGATCGGGACCAACCCCGACTGCCGCCGCTCGTTCGTGCTCCTCAAGGGGCGGATCCTGCCGATCCCGGAGGGATATCAGCTGATGGCTCCGGGCCGGTTGCTCCCTTTCGCCACGACCCCGATCCTCAGCCTGGGCGGAAAGATCCGCGCCGCGTTCGACCTCGTCCTGCCCCGAGGAGACGCGCGCGCCGACGAGAGCCTGGCGTCCTTCGTGAGGCGCCGGTTCGGCGGGCAGGTCCTGGAGCGGCTCGCGCAGCCGCTCGTCGCCGGGATCTACAACGCCGACCCGGAGCGGCTCAGCCTGCGCGCCACCATGCCGCGCTTCCTCGAGATGGAGCGGGAGGATCGCAGTCTCATCCTGGCCCTCGCCCGGGCGCGCCGTCGCAGGGCGCGGCCCGAGCAGGGTGTGTCCGGTGCGCGCTACTCGCTCTTCGCCACCCTGCGCGACGGCCTTCAGACGATGATCGACCGGCTCGTCGGGCTCCTCCCTCCGGACGCGCTGCGTCTCGGCGTGCGGGCCGCGTCCCTGACTCGCGAGCATTCCGGCTGGAGCGTGGCGACCTCGGAGGGCGAGAGGGTCTCCGCCGACGCCGTCGTGCTCGCCATGCCGGCGAACGCGGCCGCCCCCCTCGTCCGCGAGGTCGGCGCGGGCCTCGCCGACGCCCTGGGATCGATCCCGTACGGCACCTCCGCCACGGTCAACCTGGGCTACCGGCTCGAGGACATCCCCTTCCCCGTGCGCGGCTTCGGCTTCGTCGTGCCGCGCTCCGAAGGGCTCGCCCTCATCGCCTGCTCGTTCTCCAGCGTCAAATTCGAGGGGCGGGCGCGGGCGGGAACGATCCTCCTGCGCTGCTTTCTCGGGGGCCCCGAGGCGGAGCGCGCCGGCCCCGGGGAGCTCGAGGGCGCCGTCCGTGAGGATCTCCGCCGCACGCTCCGCCTGACCGCCTCGCCGATCCTCGCCGTGACCTCGGTGTGGCGAGGCGCGATGGCGCAGTACGAGGTCGGGCATCTCGACCGCGTCGAGCGCGTCGAGGCGCTCCTGAAGCGCCTTCCGGGGCTCGCGCTGGCGGGGAACGGTCTGCGCGGCGTGGGCGTGCCCGACTGCGTGCGCAGCGGAGAAGATGCGGCGGAGGCGGCGGCAACTGTGGTAGTTTGACAGGCCTCCGGGAGGCTTGAGCAGATGTCGACGCCGTCCACGGCACGTCCCACCCTGTTCCTCGCCGCGGGCCTTCTCCTGTGCGCC
This sequence comes from Candidatus Polarisedimenticolia bacterium, assembly GCA_041580375.1. Lineage (GTDB taxonomy): Bacteria > Acidobacteriota > Polarisedimenticolia > Gp22-AA2 > Gp22-AA2 > JAPUIN01. Next base: position 3,320 of record JBFGDZ010000139.1, on the reverse strand, counting down.
GCCGCGCCCGCTCCGCTGAGCGCGCACGATTTCTTCCTCATCCCGAGCGTCTCGCGTCCGGAAGCGGGCGCGGCGATCGAGATCGCCATGCACGTCAGCGACACCTTCCCGGGCGAGCCCGTCCCCTGGCGGACGAAGCGGACGCGCGACTTCTTCCTCGTCGACGATCGGGGCAAAGCGTCGCTCCTGAAGTCGCCGGTGCGCGGCGATCCGCCCGTGGCGCACGTCAGGCTCCGCAGCGGCGCGGCCGTGATCGCCCTGCAGACGGAGCCGAGCCGGATCGAGCTGTCGCCCGATGATTTCGATTCCTACCTGGAGCACGAGGGGCACACGGCGATTCTGAAGGCCCGCCGGGCCGGGAAGGCGCGCCCGGACGTGGAGCGCGAGCGGTACACGCGCTTCGTGAAGACGCTCCTCTCCGGCGCCGGCGCGGCCCCGGGTCCCGCCACCCGGAGGCTCGGCCTCACGATCGAGATCGTCCCGGGGCGCGATCCCGCGGACCTGCGGCCCGGCGACTCGTTGCCCGTGCGCGTCTTCTTCGAGAACGAGCCCTACGCCGGCGGCCGGCTGTGCGCCACGCATGCCGGGTACTCTCGGGAACATGACGCCTTCGCCTGGTGCGGGCGCCTGGACGACGAGGGGATGGCGACGGTCACCCTCCGCGCCCCCGGCTGGCAGCTCCTCCGCATCACCCGCATGCGCCGGCTGGCCCCGGGCGGCGATGACGACTGGGAGTCGTTCTGGGCGTCCCTGACCTTCGAGGTGCGGCCCCGATGAAGATCGCCATCGGCTGCGATCACGCCGGCTTCGATCTCAAGCGGACTCTGGCCGCCCTGCTGACCCATGACGGGCACGAGGTTCTGGACGTCGGAGCGACCCGCCTCGATCCGGACGACGATTACCCGGACGCGGCCGCGGCGGTCGCGCGCGCCGTCGCCGGAGGCCGGGCGGAGCGCGGCATCCTGGTGTGCGGCAGCGGGGTCGGCGCGTCGGTGGCGGCCAATAAGATCCGGGGGGTCCGCGCGGGCCTCTGCCACGACGTCTACAGCGCGCACCAGGGCGTGGAGCACGACGACGTGAACGTGCTCTGCCTCGGCGCGCGGGTCATCGGCGAGGCGGTGGCGACCGAGCTGGTGCGGGCATTCCTGAGCGCCCGCTTCACGGGCGAGGAACGGCATCGGCGCCGGCTGGAGAAGATGCTGGCCCTCGAGAAGGCGGGGCGCTGAGCGATCGGGCGGGAGGACGATGATGGAGCTCGGGCTGCTGGGCCTGGGGAAGATGGGCGGCAACATGGCGCGACGGTGGATCCGCGGGGGCCACGCCGTCGTCGGTCACGCGCGCACGGCCGCCACCGTGAAGTCGCTCGAGAAGGAAGGGATGGTCGGGGCGTCCTCCGCCGAGGATCTCGTCAGGCGCCTCAGGCCGCCGCGGGCGGTGTGGCTGATGCTGCCGGCCGGGCAGCCGACGGAGGACGCGGTCCTGAGCCTGTCGGAGATCCTCGGGCGCGACGACGTCGTCGTGGACGGCGGCAACACCTACTACAAGGACGATCTCCGGCGCTCCGCCATGCTCGAGAAGAAGGGGATCCACTATGTCGATCAGGGAACCAGCGGAGGCGTCTGGGGCCTGAAGGAGGGTTACTGCCTCATGATCGGCGGGCCGCAGGCGATCGTCGCGCGCCTCGAGCCGGCGTTCGTCACGCTCGCGCCCGCGCCGGATCGCGGATGGGGCCGGGTCGGCCCCGTCGGCGCCGGGCACTTCGTGAAAATGGTGCACAATGGGATCGAGTACGGGATGATGCAGGCCTATGCGGAGGGATTCAATTTGATGCACGAGGCCGGCGAGTTCGGCCTCGACCTGCACCGCGTGTCGCGCATCTGGCAGCACGGGAGCGTCGTGCGCTCGTGGCTCCTGGATCTGGCCGCCGATGCGTTCGAGGAGAATCCGGCGCTCGATGGGATCGCGCCGTGGGTGGCCGATTCGGGCGAGGGGCGATGGACGGTGCAGGAGGGGATCGAGCGCGGCGTCCCGGTTCCGGTGATCGCCCACTCGCTCATGGCGCGATTTCGAAGCCGCCAGAAGTCGTCGTTCGCCGACCGCCTGCTGGCGGCGCTGCGCAACCAGTTCGGCGGACACGCGATCAAGAAGACCTGACCCGCCGACGTCACCGGCGCCGCGCCGGGCGCCTCCGGGTCGTCCTCCGCCTCGCTCCCGCCCCCCGGCGGCGGCCGGCGGCCTTCGCCCGCTTCGCGGCGCCCGCGACCAGGCGCCGATATCCGCTCATGAACCAGAGGAGCGGTGAACCGTCCGCGTGTCCGGCCGCTTCCACCCTGCCGACGAAGATCGTGTGATCCCCTCCGGGGAGCACCTTCACGAGGCTGCAGTCCAGCCAGGCCAGCGCGTCGGCGAGGATCGGCGCCCCGGTGATCGCCGTGCGCGTCCGCAGGCGCGACAGCCCCCCGCCGCGCGCAACCCGGCCCGCGGCGATGTCCGACACCGGCTGCTGATCATCGCGCAGGATGCTCACGCCGAAGCGGCGCTGCGCCGCGATCGTCCGGTGGCTGCGCGCAGCGCGGTTGATGCAGATGAGAATGAGCGGCGGTTCCAGGGAGAGGGAGCAGAACGAAGCGACCGTGATCCCCTGGACGCCGCGGGGGCCGCGTGTCGTGACGATCGACACGCCGCTGGCCCAGTGCCTGAGCGCTGCGCGGAACTCTTCCGATGACAACGGCACGACGGACTCCGATCCGATGACGGCGATGCGGCCGGGAGAGTACAACAGCCCGATCGCGATCGGAAGGGGGGCGGCCCGGATCGAACGGTTCGGATGGTTCGCGCGGCCCGTCCGCGCGCATCGGATGGCCCCGGGCGGATGATAAGATGCCGCGCTCTTCGGGAGGACGCTCCCCTGCCGCGCATCGAGACCTTCTTTCTCGCCGGTCCCTCCGGCCGCATCGAATGTCTGCTCAAGCGCCCGGTCTTCCGCGCTGCGGACGACGCCCATGCCGGGGCGGCCGTCGTCTGCCATCCGCATCCGCTGTTCGGCGGCACGCTGCACAACAGGGTCGTGCACGCGGCCGCCGAGGCGATCGGGCGCGAGGGGATCCCGGTGCTGCGATTCAATTTCCGGGGGGCCGGCGGCAGCGGCGGCCGGCACGATGGCGGGCGCGGAGAACAGGACGACCTCAAAGTCGTGCTCGAGCATCTGTCAGGACGATTCCCGCGCCTGCCCCTGCTGATCGCCGGGTACTCCTTCGGCGCGTTCGTCGGCCTGCGGGTCGGTTGCGCCGACGATCGGGTGACCGCGCTCATCGGCATCG
>JBFGDZ010000138.1:0-9590 GCA_041580375.1 Candidatus Polarisedimenticolia bacterium | reverse complement strand
GCGAGCGTCTTGATGGTGTTGATGGCGAGGCGCGCCCGTTCGCTGGAACCCGAGTTCTTCGACATGGTCTCCCGGCTGACCGGGGGCCGGTCGGCACGGCGCCGAGGCTCCGCGCCGGCCGCAGGCCGCCGGTGAACGAGCGGGGTGGAGGGGGAGTCTAGCCGCCCCCTCTCTTGGAAGCAAACTTCAGGATCGCCTCCTCGGCGGCGACCGGGACCGGGTACGTATTGGTGTAGCAGGCCGCGCAGAACGAACGCTGATCGCCCACCGCCCGGTACATGCCCTCCAGAGAGAGATAGCCGAGGGAGTCCGCCTGGATGTGATTCCGGATCTCCGGCACCGTGTGCGCGGAGGCGATGAGCTCTCCCCGGCTCGGCGTGTCCACCCCGTAGTAGCAGGGTCCCACCGTGGGCGCCGACGAGATGCGCACGTGAACCTCCCGGGCTCCCGCGCCGCGGATCATCGAGACGATCTTGCGGCTGGTCGTGCCGCGCACGATGGAGTCGTCGATCAGGACGACGCGGCGTCCGTCCAGCAGCGTTCGGACCGGATTGAGCTTCAGCTTGACCCCGAAGTTCCGGATCGACTGCTGCGGCTCGATGAACGTTCGTCCCACGTAATGATTGCGGACGAGACCGAAGGCGAGCGGGGTGTCGGAGCCCTCCGCGTACCCCAGGGCGGCGTACACGCCCGAGTCCGGGACCGGAACGACGACGTCCGCCTCCACCGGATGCTCGCGCGCCAGCTCGATGCCGAGCCTCTTCCGCACCTCGTGCACGCTGCGCCCGTAGATGACCGAGTCGGGGCGCGAGAAGTAGACGTACTCGAAGATGCACTGAGAGGGCTCGGCCGGCGGGAACGGACGGTAGGACTTCACGCCCGCATCCGAGATCACCACCATCTCGCCCGGATCCAGATCGCGCACGAGAACGGCGTCGATCAGATCGAGGGCGCACGACTCGGACGTGAGGATGTGCGTGTCCTGGAACCGGCCGAGCGACAGGGGCCTGAAGCCGCGCGGATCCCGCACGCCGATGATCCGATCGGGGGCGATGAAGATCAGCGAGTAGGCGCCCTGGACCTGGCTCAGCGCATCCACGATCGCCGCCTCCAGGTCGTCCTTCCTCGAGCGGGCGATGAGGTGAAGGATCACCTCCGTGTCGGACGAGGTGGCGAAGATGGAGCCTTCCCGCTCGAGGCGGTCCTTCAGCTCGGTCGCGTTGACGAGGTTGCCGTTGTGGGCGACCGCGATCTCTCCCTTGCAGGAATCGATGCGGAACGGCTGCGCGTTGACCCTGTTGCTGCGCCCGGCGGTCGAGTAGCGGACGTGCCCGATCGCCAGGTGGCCGCGCAGGCGGCGGAAGTGATTCTTCTTGAAGATGCGGGCGACCTGGCCCATCCCCTTCTCCTCGACGAGACGGGTCCCGCCGGAGGAGACGATCCCGGCCGCTTCCTGCCCGCGGTGCTGGAGGCCGTGCAGCCCGAGGTAGGTGAGGTTCGCGGCTTCCGGATGGCCGAAGACGCCGAACACTCCGCATTCGTCATGGAATCGATCGTCCGAGGCCCGCGCCCGGCGGACGGGCGACGATCGGGACGGTTCAGTCATGCCCGCTCTTCCTCCACGGCGTCATTATACATGGGTGGGCGCGCGCCCCGGTGCCGGCAGCGCCGGTTGTCAGCCCCGCTCCCACGAGTCCAGGAGCCAGTAGGGCGCCTGCCGGACCAGCTGCAGGATGACCGGTCTTCCCTCGATTGGCGCCGGCTGTCCGGGGGAGGTGTCGTACAGCTCGAGCCGCGCCACGAGGCGGGTATCCCCCACCTCCTTCAGCTCGACGATGCGGTAGGCGGCGTGACGCGGATCGTCCCGGCCCACGAACAGGGAGGCGAGGTCCTCCTCCCGGCCCGCGTACCGCCTCTCGAACCCGGAGCTGAAATAGCGCTGCACCGACGGAAGGCTGCGGCGGATCCAGCCGCGCATGATCCGGCGCAGCGCGATCAGGCCCTGCAGGTCGCTGCGGTAGCGCAGCGATTCCGACGCGACCTCCTGAAGCCGCGAGACTCGCCAGAGCCCGATCCCCGTGCGCACGACGCGGATGGCCTCCGTGCGGCGCTCCACGACCTCCCCCTGGTCGGCCCAGAGCGTCTTCACGTGGGCGATGTAGGTGTCGGGCGGCCGGCCCTTCGAGTCGCGCGGGATCACGGGCTTGAGATCGTCCGGGGTGAAATGAAACGCCGCCAGCCGGACACGGTTCTTCCCGTTGAACGGAGCCGAGTCGTGATCGTAACGGGACTGGAGCGACTCGGTCATGACCGATTTGAGGGCGCGGAGCGTCGAATAATTGCGCGAAGCCATGAACAGCCGCAGGGCCCCGCCGGCCGTCAGGGTGGGATCGTCCGGGCTCGGCTCCGCCGGGACGACCTCAGGCGCCGGCACCTCGTCGTACGCGTCCTCGGGCGGCGGGGGCGGGGGCGCCTCGGGATCCTCCTCATCCTCCTCGACGGGCGCCGGGCGCGCCGCGGCCGGCTCGGGCCTCGGGTCCGGCCGCCTCAGGACCGGCTCGACCCCCTCGACCGAGGCGGCGCAGGCGGCCGGGACGAGCAGGATCGGAACGAGCAGCGCGTGGATCAGGCGGCGGGACGTCGCGTGACGTTCCATAGGGTCGTGACGGTAACGCGCCGGGAGAGCCCAGTCAAGTGGCACGCGTCGTGCGCGCGGCGCCCTCCGGCCGCTCTCTGGCGATGAACGGCTTCAGGCGGCGCTCGACGGCGGCGCGCATGCTTTCGGGGAAGCAGAGCCGCTGGAGCTTGCGCGGCTCGTTCCGGATCGAGTCGATGAGGGGCGAGATGCGGCGCTCGGACATGTACCCCACGATGACGCCGCGGCTGGCGAGCCCGATGTCCTCGGGCGCCGTGCCCATGCGGTCGCTGTAGGCCAGATCCCGGTAGGGCAGGTCGGTGGCATCGTCCTCCAGCAGGTAGTAGCGCGGATCGAAGCCCCGCTTGACGAACAGGCCGGAGAGCGCCTCGATCGCCTCGCCGAACGCGCGGTGCCGCGAATCGCCCGTCACCCGCACGGTCTTGAACAGCCGGCGGCGCGTGATCCGGCGGCAGAGGTCGGCGAGGATCGGGTCGACGGCGGGCGGCCCGGCCGACCACTCCGCGAAGGCCGAGAGCAGCAGCCAGTCGTCCAGACGCAGATAGTCTTCGACGGGGATGTCCCCGCGCGACGCGATCAGCTTCGGAAGGGGCGCCGGGCACGGCTCGGGATGCCGGCCGCTCTCGCGCACGGAGTCGACGAGCCGCTGCAGCGCGGTGCGGATCATCTGCTCGGCCGCGCGGCTCGTCTTGTGATAGTAGACCTGCTGGTACATGAGGTAGCGGCCGATGACGAACTGCTCCGCGGCGTGGTAACCCTTGGCGCCGTTGATGGCGAGGCGCAGGTCGGAGGCGGGCTCCGCGCCGCGTCCGGTCCTGCCGCGGCGTGCGGGCCGCTCCCGCGCCGGGGCCTTGCGCGCCAGACGCAGGTTCGTGAGGATCCACTCGAGATCGTACCGCCCGTAGGCCACCCCGGTCATGAAGGAATCCCGCAGCAGATAGTCGAGCCGGTCCGCGTCGAGCTGCGACGAGACGATGTCGCTCACGAACGACGGGCGGTAGGAGCGGTCGTAGACGGCGAGGATCTCCTCGGCCAGGCCGGCGCGGCGCAGGAGCCGTCCGACGTCCGTCCGGCGCGACCGCACGATGAGCCGCGTCCACTCCTCGTGCCGCCGATCGTTGAAAACCTTCTCGTACAGGTGCGAGAACGGACCGTGCCCGACATCGTGCAGCAGCGCCGCCGCGATCGACACGAGGCGCGTCCGCTCCGCCTCGCGGGCCCGCTGCGTCACCTGCCCCGAGGCGAGCAGGGCGTCGAAGATCCGCTTGGCCATGAACGCCGTGCCGATCGAGTGCGTGAACCGGGTGTGCTCGGCGCCGTGGAAGGTGAGGAAGAGGGCGCCGAGCTGACGGATGCGGCGCAGCCGTTGGAACTCCCGCGTGTTGATCAGATCGATGATCAGCCTCTCGCGATCCTTGTCGAAGCTGATCGATCCATGGATCGGATCGCGAAAGTACTTGTCGGCCATCACCCGCTCTGGGAGCCTGTCCGGGTCTTGCGTCGCCGGCGGCAGCATACGCCAGGAAGGCGGCCCGCACAACCGGCGGATCGCCCGGCGCGCGAGTGCGGGGGACCGTTCAGGGGCAGGACGCGTTGCGATCGATGCGCCTGAAGCCGGACGACGACCGTCCGTAGCTCTGCTCGAAGCCGTCCGCGCTGACGAATCGCGAGACGTAGTAGAACGCCTCCCCCTCCGGTGGGACGCCGGCGCTCGGGACGACACCGCCGGCACCGTCGTTCACGAGGCACGCCTCGCCCGCCAGATCGACGTTGCCCGCGAGCTGCAGCAGCTCGGCCACGCGGCCGCGTAGCACGTCGAGGGTGCGCGCCCCGCCGGGAAGGTACGCGCGCAGCGTGCCGTCGACCGCCCACCAGAGTGCGAACGTCCGGACGGACGTCCCGCGCAGACGCACCGCGTCCCACGCGACCGCGCCGAAGCCGTCGTACGCGAGGCCGGTCATCTGGACGAAGCCGAGGCCGTGATCGGCGGGGTCCGCGAGAATCCGATCCGTCCCGTCCGCGGAGGCCTCCACGAAGTAGAACGAGCCGGACGCCTCCACCCCCAGCAGCCCCCGGCCGGCCGGCGCGAGACCGGCGAGCGGCGCCGCGAGCGAACGCTGCCAGAGCCTGGCGCCCGTGATCGGATTCATGGCGAACAGGATCGACGGGGCGGGGTGCGATCCGTACAGCACCCCGTCGAGCAGCGCCAGCCCCTCGAGCGGCCGGTTGCCGGGAGAGACGGTGGGGCTCGCGAAAGAACCGAGCACCCGCCCCAGACGATCCACGCGGTAGATCCGGGGGCCGGAGAAATCCTGGATCGAGAGGAACAGCACGTTGAGATCCGTCGCCATGCCCCTGACGTCGCCGCTGCCGGGCGCGATGAAGGTGCTCAGGATCCGGCCTTCCGCCGGATCGACGAACGCCACCGTGCGCGCCGCCGGTGCCGCGATCGCCAGCTGGTCCGGCAGCGACGCGAGCGCCGAGATCGTGGCGGGGATCGTGAATCCACCGTGCCCGGCGAGCTGTGCCCAGCCCGCGGCCGGCCCGGCCCGGACGTCCAGGTCGAAGAACATCGTGTCGACCGTCTCACCGCTCAAACGCAGGCGCAGCACCCCCTCCCCGCCCGCGAGGGGTAGAGGCCCGAGCCGCTCGTCGATCGGGATGATCGTGATCTGCGGCAGGGGACCCGGCTCGGCCTCGATCTCCAGGGCCCAGCCCTCCAGGCCCGACAGCTCCGGCTGAGGTCCGAAGCCGATCGAGACGACCGGCTCGGCGCAGCAACTGGAGATCTCGATCTCGGCCCGGAAACGGACGGGATCCCCGGTCGTCGGCGAGGCGGGATCGAGGGAGAATTGCAGGATCCGGCCGGAGGCGGCCGCGGGGGCGACGCCCGGGATCGCGGTCCCGGCGAGGACGAGCAGCAGGACGGCCGGCCGCAGCGTCCCCGGGCGCGACGGGAGGTGGAACGCAAAGCGGGTCATAGGGATCGATCGGACGCCGGGCGCCGACGCGCACCATATACGGCCAGCCTCGCGGCCGGTCAACCGGGGCTTGCGCCGGGGGCTCCCCGGGACAAAATTCATGCTGGTGCGGACCCTCGTGCACGTTCTCGCCGATCCGGCCGCAGGCTCGGGGCCGTACAGTGCGATCGGGGCGGCGCGCACCACGATGAACGCAAATCGTTGACTGATATGGATTTCCAACGGGGGCGACACGAGGATCGGGCCACCAGGGCCCGGATGGCGGGAGGCGGCGGCCTCGCCTGCGCGTTTCTCTGCGCTCTCCAGTGCGCCCTGTCCGGACTCGCGTGCGGAGGCGCGCCGCGCACGGTGCAGGTCGAACCGGCCGCCCGCCTCGACCCGCGCCCCGACCCCTCCCCCGATACGGGCGGGGTGTACCACACGCTCGAAGCCGGCCAGACGCTCTTCGCCCTGTCGCGCGCATACGGCGTCGAGGTCGAGACGCTGATGAGCGCCAACTCGATCCCGGATCCGTCCAACATCCCCGCCGGAACGGAGATCTTCGTCCCCGGCGCGCCGCGCGCCCTCCCGGTGCCGCCGCCGGCGGACGTCCCGGCGCTCCTCACCTGGCCGCTCCGCGGGAAGGTCACGGCGCGATTCGGACCGCGGGGCCAGCGGGGCCGCCTGCACGAGGGGATCGACATCGACGGCCGGCGCGGCGACCCGATCCGCGCGGCGGCCTCCGGCGTCGTGACCCGCGCTTCGACCGCCCGCGGATACGGCCTCATGGTGGTGATCGACCACGGCGGCGGACTGACGACGCGCTACGCGCACGCCAGCCAGGTCCACGTGCGCGTCGGGCAGCGGGTCGAGGCGGGAGACCTAATCGCGAGAGTCGGACGGACGGGGAACGCGCGGGGGGCGCACCTGCACTTCGAGGTGCGGCAGAACCGCCGGCCCGTCGATCCGATCCTCTGGCTCCGCTCGCGCCGCTAGCCGCGCGACCGGCCTCGTCTCGGTGTCCCCCGCCCGGCGGCGCGGACGCGCTCGACGCCGATGCCGGATCTCCGGGGCAGAACGAGCCTGCCCGCTCTCACGTTCAGGCCGCGGAACGGATCGCGGGCGATCAGCAGGTGCCCGTCGAGGTCGACGTGATCGACGAGCGGAGCGAGGTGGGCCGCCGCCGCGATCCCGAGGCCGGTCTCGATCATGCAGCCGAGCATCACCTGCAGTCCGCGCCCGCGCGCCTCGTCGATCATCCGGCGCGCCGGGAGCAGCCCGCCGCACTTCTGCACCTTCACGTTGACGCCGTCGAAGCACCCGGCGAGCCGCGCCACGTCCTCCGGATCGCGCGCCGACTCGTCGGCGATGAGCGGGATGCCGATCCGATCGCGGACGCGCCGCGCGCCCTCGAGGTCCCCCGCCGGTAGCGGCTGCTCCACCAGCACGACGCCCCGCGTCTCCATCCAGAGGATCGCCCGGATCGCCTCCTCCGGGTCGCGCCACGCCTCGTTCCCGTCGACCCGCAGCGGCCTTTCGGTGTCCGCGCGGATCGCGGCGACGATTTCGCGGGCCCGTCCCGCGTCGACCTTGATCTTGAGGATCGGGAACGCCGCCGCGCGGCGGGCCTTGTCCCGCATGACCTCGAGGCTGTCGAGTCCGACCGAATAGGAGGTGGGGGGAGAAGGCCCGGGCCCGACCCCCAGGAGCCGGCCGGCGGGGACCCTCCGGCGGCGGCCGAGCCAGTCGTGCAGAGCGATGTCGAGGGCGGCTCGCGCCGCCCGCTCGCCCGGCAGGATCGCGGGAAGGCGTTCGATCAGGGCGGCAGTCGGCTCGCGCTCGCGATCGAGACGGCGGGCGATCCGATCGAGGGCCGCGCTCACCGACGCGGCGTCCTCTCCCAGCAGCGCGGAGGGGGCCGCCTCGCCGAGGCCGACGACGCCCCCGCAGGCGAGGCTCACGAGAACGTTGGTGCGGGTCGCGGAGGCGCCGTGCGCCGTGCCCCACGTCTCCCGCAGAACCAGGTCGATCGGCTCGTGCAGCAGACGGATGCCCGGGGGCTTCCGCGCCGCGGTCATCGCCCGGGGGGGAGGATCGCCTCCACGGCGCGCGCCGTGTCGGAGAGGTCGTCGAGGAACGCGTCGGGTCTCAGCGAGCGCAGCCGCGCCCGCGGCGTCCAGCCGGTCCCGACGGCGACCGCGCGCGCTCCCACGGTGCGCGCGCACAGGATGTCGTGCTCGCTGTCGCCGACGATGACGAGGCGGTCGCCCGTGAGCGAGCCGTCGAGATGCCGGCGCGCGCGCTCGAGCGCCAGCGCGGGGAGGCGGTAGCGATCGGCGTGGTCGCTGCCGAAGCAGCTCACCGAGAAGTCGAAGCGAGCCGTCAGGCCGAAGTGGCCGACCTTGACCCGCGCCCCCGCCTCCACGTTGCCGGTCAGAAGCGCCACCCGCGCATCGACGCGGGCCGCCAGGGCGCCGAGGATCTCGCGCACGCCGGGCAGCAGGCGCGCGTCACTCAGCCGCTCGGGTTGCGTGGCGATCGACTCGACGTAGAGCCGGATCGTCTCCCCGATCGCCCGCTCGAGCGCGGCGCCGCTCACCCCTTCGCGCGTCAGGATGTCGCGCGCGATCTGCGGGTCGGTCCTGCCCGAGAACGAGTACCCGTCGGGATCGATCGGACGCCCCGCCGCGCGCGACAGGGCGGCGCTGAACGCCTCCCGCGCCGCCGCTCCCGTCATGAGCAGCGTGCCGTCGATGTCGAACAGAATGACGCGGATGACAACCCTCCCCGCGCGCCGCCGGGCCGCGGCGCATCGACCGGCCGCGGCGTCAGGCGGCGCCGGGAGCGATTGTGGGCAAACCCCGGCGGGATTGCAAGGCGAGAGGGGGGGGCTAACGCAGGGTGAAGCCGGCCTGGTGCCGCTCGCCGTCGGGCGTCCCGATCGTCACGGTGTAGTCGCCGGCCTCGAGGCCGCGCGTCGGCAGCACGAATGTCCACGCCGGGCCCGTGGCGCGGAACTCCATCCCGTCGCCGCCGGAACGGGCGGGGCCGTGGATGAGCGAGGCCAGATCGACCGGCTGCCCGGAGCGCTCGAGCGCGACGACCCGCGGCGGCGCGATGTCGGCGCCGCCGAGCGCCGACCCGCCGCACGACATGCGCAGCCGCAGCGGGATGGCGCTTCCGGCCCTGTAGACCTGGCGGCCGCGGCCCGAGGGGTGCTGAAATGCGCCGGGTGTGACAAGCGGCGGCGCGAGGCCCTCCACCTTCAGGACGACGCGCACCTCGACGCGGGCGCGGGGGGAGGGCTCCATAGTGTCGTCCGCCACCAACCGGATCACCGACCGCCCGAGCGGAAGGTGCACGCTCGGATTGATCCCCTGCACGACCCCGCACCCCTCCGGGAACGGCCCCGTCCAGGTGTAGACGAGCGGGTCGCCCTCCGCGTCGATCGTCCCGATCGCGCTCAGGTCGACACGGGCGCCGGCCGGCGTTTCGCACGACACCCTCTGATCGGGCCCCGCGTCGGCCTGCGGGTGCGTGTTGTCGTCGACCTCGAACGTCCACAGGCCGATGTCCTTGTTGCCCCGCTCGTCGGAGACGTACGCGACCCGCGTCCCGTCGATGTCGTTGGAGGTCTGGTTGCTGTCGGGGAACTGCAGCTCCCAGGGGAACAGATTGGGCACATTGTAGATTTTGACGTTGCTCGGGATGGCGGGGTTGAGCGGCACCTTCTCCGCCGACAGCCAGTGCCCGCTCACCCTCGCGTTGCGCTGGATCGCCGGCAGCTCGATCAGCGTCTCCGCGTCCTCGTCGAACAGATAGAAGAGGACGTCGGGATTCCCGGGGCGGGGGGAGCCGTCGTAGGCCAGGACGTTGCCCCCGAGATCGGGCCGGCCGTAGCAGGTGGCCGATTGCGCATGGGGGATGGCGAACGACTCGAGCGTCCGGAAATCGGTGACGACGACGCCGCACGT
>JBFGDZ010000137.1:0-9678 GCA_041580375.1 Candidatus Polarisedimenticolia bacterium | reverse complement strand
GCCGTCGCAGTCGTTGTCCTTCCCGTCGCACGCTTCGGGCGCGCCGGGGAACGTGTCCGGATCGAGCTCGTCGCAGTCGCCGGCGCAGGGGTCGAAGCCGACCCCGTCGTGGTCCTCGTCGACCAGTCCGTCGCAGTCGTCGTCCGCGCCGTTGCAGATCTCCGGCGCGGCCGGGTTGACGTCGGGATTCCCGTCGTCGCAGTCGCCCGCGCAGATCATCCAGCCGTCGGCGTCGGCGTCGATCTCACCGGCCGGCAGGACGCCGTCGCAGTCGTTGTCCTTCCCGTCGCAGATCTCCGGGCAGAGGGCGATATCCGGACAGACGCGCGGATCGTCGTCGTCGCAGTCGCCCGCGCAGACGTCGAACCCGTCCCGGTCGCCGTCCTCGTCCACCAGACCGTCGCAGTCGTTGTCGACCGTGTCGCAGACCTCGCGCGCGCCCGGATAGGCGGAGGGATCGGCGTCGTCGCAGTCCCCCGCGCAGGTGGTGTAGCCGTCGCCGTCGGCGTCGAAGAGCTCGTCCACCAGTCCGTTGCAGTCGTTGTCGAGGCCGTCGCACACCTCGGGGCACTGGATCGGATCGGGACAGACCGCGACCTCGGAGTCGTCGCAGTCGGCCGGCAGGCCGTCCGGATCGAACGGATCCCCCGGGCCGCAGACGTCGAAGCCGTCGCCGTCGTTGTCCTCGTCCACCGCGCCGTCGCAGTCGTTGTCGAGGCCGTCACACTGCTCCGGAGCCCTGGGATGGTTGAACGGGTTCTGATCGTCGCAATCCCTGGTGCACGTGGTGTAGCAGTCCCCGTCCGCGTCCGGGAAGCCGTCGTCCACCAGGCCGTTGCAGTCGTTGTCGAGGCCGTCGCAGATCTCGGCGGCGCCCGGGCGGACCGCGGGATTCGCATCGTCGCAGTCGCCCGCGCAGACCGTGTAGCCGTCGCCGTCGCCGTCCTCGTCCACCTGACCGTCGCAGTCGTTGTCGGCGCCGTCGCAGCGCTCCGGGGCGTTCGGATGGGTCGCGGCTTCGCGATCGTCGCAGTCGCCGCCGCACGCCGTGAAGGAGTCGCCGTCCTCGTCGGCGGTCTCGTCGAGCGGATCGCCGTCGCAGTCGGTGTCCTTTCCGTCACAGCGCTCCGGGGCGCCCGGGAAGACGTTCGGATCGGCGTTGTCGCAATCGTTGCAGGCGAACCCGTCCTGGTCGAGGTCCACTATGAAGGGCGCGATGCCGTCGCAGTTCGCGTCGACCCCGCACCGGTCCCCGGCGGGATTGGCCCAGTAGATGGTCGGGTCGTTCTCGTTGCAGTCGCAGTCGCACGGCCCCTGGGGCGGAACGATTGAGCAGTTCGGGGAACACGGTGTGCCGGGAGGAGAGCTGAGGCTGCAGGGGCCGTAGGGATCGCCGTCGTTGTTCTCGTCCACGGCCTGATTGCAGTTGTTGTCGATCCCGTCGCAGACCTCATTGGCTCCGGGATTCTTGAGCGGGTCGCCGTCGTCGCAGTCGTTGTCGCAGGTCCGGAACCCGTCCCCGTCGACATCGAAGTCCTCGTCGACCGCCCCGTCGCAGTCGTTGTCCTTCCCGTCGCAGAGGGTCTCGGCCGCCTGGGGGAAGATGTCCGGGTCGTGGTTGTCACAGTCCGCCGGCAGGCCGTCCGTGTCGCCCGGATCGGCCGGGTCGAACGGATCGAAGCCGTCCAGATCCGCGTCCAGGAGCACCTGCACGTTGGCGATCGAGTAGGCCTGCGGTCCGATCGGCACCGACTGGCCGATCACCAGGGCGGTCCATCGCCCGGTCGTCATGGTGCCGGACGGGATGTCCACCTCGACCTGCACGAGGTTGTTGACGTGGTCGTTGAATGCCGGGTTGAATCCGCCGGGCCCCGTCGACTGCCGCGTCGCCGCCAGGTCGGGCGCGCAGGGATTGAGCTTCCACGGGAAGTAGAAGTTGCCGAACTCGTCGATGAGGACGAGATCCAGGTCGTTGACCAGCTGGGACGATGCCGACGGCGAGGCCGGGGGATCGTCCCAGGCGAGCGTCACCCGCAGATGCGTCGCGGTCAGCGGCAGCTTGAAGCCGTGCGCGTTCTTCTTGCCGTGAACGATGGAGCCCTCGCTGACCTCGCCGTTCTTCACCGCCGAGGCGGCGGCGAACAGGTCCACCAGGCCGAAGCCGTACTCGTAGTCGGGACCGGTCCGACCCAGGTCGAGGGCGGTGCAGGCCAGGACCGCCTTCAGGCTGCTCGGCAGGGGATCGGCGACGTACCCGGGCGAGCGGCGGAACTCCTCCAGCAGGAGGGCCATGGCTCCCGTCACGACGGGAGCGGACATCGAGGTCCCGGCCAGGTCGCCGTACAGATTGAACGGCAGGGTCGAGCGGATCTTGGCGTTCCGGTTGCACGGGTGGAAGGGGTCGTCGAACTCCTCGTCGCCCGGCGCCACCAGGTCGGGCTTGATGCGCCCGTCGTCCGTCGGCCCCCGGCTGCTGAAGCAGGTCACGCGATGGGCGTCGGAGTAGGTCGCCCCGACGACGACGGTGTTCTTGGACGTGCCGCCGGGGGGCAGGATGGTGTTGTAGGGGTGACGCAGACCGCCCGTCGGACAGATCTCCGGGGGGGCCTTGGCGCAGCAGTTCTCGCCGACCTCGCACTCGAAACGACAGTCCCGGTCGTTCGCCTCGTTGCCGGCGGAGAAGACGATGTTGACGGGGCGCCCCGCCGATCCGCGCACCAGTTCGTCGTAGTTCCCGCTGACGGCGTCGTAGTTGCCGTGCAGGTCGCAGTTCTCTTCGTCGCAGCCGACGACGTATCCCCACGAATTGTTGGCGACGGCGACGGCCCGCCCGGTGGCGTCGGCGAACTTTCTGTTGATGTCGGAGATCCGGATGCGATCCCCGCAGATGGAGGGGAAGGAGGAGTCGGGCGCGCCGAAGCAGTACGACCACATTTCGGCGGCGTCGGCGATGCCGGCGAGCAGGCCCCCGCTGTTGGTCCCGTCGCCGGCGGCCGTCCCGGCCACGTGGGTCGCGTGCTCGTTGACCGGGGAGCAGACCTCCGCCGTGCTGATCCTGACGCGGGCCGAAAAATCACGATGCAGGGTGTCGACGGCTCCCTCGTCCCATTCTCCGATCACGACGCCGTTCCCGCGCAGCCGGAACGGGGGCCGGGTCTTGACCAGGTCGGCCCCCACGGCCGCCCGCGATCCGTCGTTCAGGCCGCGGCCGGGAGGGGACGCCTCCTCGATCCACTGCACTTCGTCCTCGCGCGCGAGCAGCGCCGCCTGGCGCGGATCGATCACCACGATCCAGACGTTGGCCCCGGATCCTCCCGGTGACGCCTCGATCATGCCGCCGTGCCGCTCGAGGATGGGGCGGATCTCCGCCTCCGTGATCCCGCGGAAGAAGTGAACCTGGAGCCTCACATCACCCGATTCTTCACGCGACCATTTACCGAACGTCCCCGCGCGGACGCCCGGAGCCATTCTGTCCTCGGGGGTCAGACGGCCGACCCAGCGGATCGACTCCAGCGACGCATCCTCCGGTTCGACGTTCGCCCGGACGCGCGCCAGGAACGCGTTGTCGGGTATGTAATCGAGCAGCAGGATGCCGGCGGCCTCCAGGCGCGCCCGCGTCTCCGGATCGGGAAGGGCTTCGAACTGAACGATCAGATGCCCCCGCTTGCGCCCGGAGCGCCGCAGCTCGTCGAGCGCCGAGGAACGATCCGGCCGCGGCTCGAAGCGTCTCGAACGCAGTTGGATCTCGAACGATGCGCGATCCGCGCGATCCGGAACGTCCGGCGCCGACAGCGGCGGAGCGCCCGGGATCGCCGCGAGGAGCGCGGTGCCGAGCACGGCGAGCAGGACTGTTCTGGGTCGCATGGTGATCCCCCCTTCAGATCGTGTCGTTCTTTTACACTTCTTCTTCGTCATGGCTTCAGAGCCTTCAGAACCTTCGAGCGATCGACCGGCTTGTCGAGAAATGTCACGGCCCCGGCCCGGATCGATCGATGTCGCGCCTCGTCGGTCGCGTCGGCCGAGAGGACGACGATGCGCGTCGTCGCTCCGGTGTCCCGCACCGAGCGGATCAGAGACAGCCCCCCCTCGATGGTCGAGGTGTCGGGCGGCAGGTGCAGGTCGATGATCGCGGCGGCGAGAGATCCTCCCTCGAGCATGATCGCCCTCGCCTCATCCGGATCCCCGGCCACCGAGATGTCGAATCGGTCCGCCAGCGCCCAGCGGAGCTGCCTTCGGATCTCGGGATCATCGTCGACGATGAGGATCCGTTCCTTTCGAGCCACCCGCGCCTCCGCCGCCCGGCACTCGGGATCCGCCGGGCGTTGATGATGCGCTTCGAAAGCATCCTCCGTGCCACGCACCCGGATCGCCGGTGGGAGGAGCGAAACCCGTCTGAATGGAAGCGCTTGCGTCGAGCGGGCGGGACGGGCAGCCGGCGTATTGCTCGCGCGCGGCGGTCGGATCGTCCCGATCGGGACAGCGGATTCGCCGCGGACCGTTCGAAATGGAACAGCGGGAGGCTGCGATCTAATCCCGGATGCCGTGCCTGCGGAGCTTCCCCAGAAGAACGTGCCGCGAGATGCCGAGCAGGCCGGCCGCCCGGGTCCTGTTGCCCTTCGCCCGCCGGAGCGCCTGGCGGATCATCGCCTTCTCCATCGCCGGGAGGGTCGTCGCGTCCGGCTCGATCGGCCCCGGGGACGCACACGCTCGTCCGGACCCGCCGCGCAGGGCGGCCGGCAGATCGTCGATCTCGAGGATCGGTCCGTCGGCCGTGACGCTCAGCCCGTTGATGAGATTCTCGAGCTCCCTCACGTTGCCCGGCCACGCCTGCCGCTGCAGCACCTCCAGGGCCTCCGGGGAGATGCCGCGCGGCGAGCGGCGGGTGCCGTGCTTCTTCATGAAGTGATCGACGAGCAGGGGGATGTCCTCGATGCGCTCCCGCAGGGGCGGGACGCTCACCGTCACGACCTTGAGCCGGTAGTAGAGATCCTTCCGGAACGCGCCATCGCGGCTGGCCGCCGCGAGATCGCGGTGGGTGGCGGCCACGAGGCGCACGTTCACCCGGATCGTCTCGTTCGCGCCCAGCCGCTCGAGCTCCGATTCCTGCAGTACGCGCAGCAGCTTCCGCTGCACCGGCTCGGGCAGATCCCCGATCTCATCCAGGAACAGCGTGCCCCCGTCGGCGTACTCGAATTTGCCGACGCGCCGCTGCACGGCCCCCGTGAAGGCGCCCCGCTCGTGTCCGAACAATTCGTCGTCGATGAGCGTTTCGGGCACCGCCGAGCAGTTGAGGGCCACGAACGGGGAATCGCGACGGCCGCTGTGCTCGTGGAGCGCCCGCGCCACCAGCTCCTTCCCGGTGCCGCTCTCACCCGTGATCAGCACCGTGGCGTCGGTGTCGGCGACCTTGCGGACGAGGCGGGCCACCTCCAGCATGGCGTGGCTGCGTCCGATCAGGTTCGCGAGCCCCGACGCCGCATGCAGGCGGCCGCGAAGAAGCCGGACCTCCTTCTCGAGACGGCGCATCCGCAGCGCACGCCGGATGACCGCCGTCAGCTCGTCGAGATCCACCGGCTTGCGGAACAGATCGAACGCACCGCGCGCCAGCATCTCGACGGCCGTCGCCCGATCGGTGTCGGCGGTCATGATGATCACCGGCAGGCCCGGCTTCAGCTCCTGGATCCCCTCGAGGATCCGCTTCCCCCCCGTGATCTCGGCGCCGAAGGGCGGGAACCGCAGGTCCAGGAGAACGAGATCGACCGGGCCACCGCGAACCCGTTCGAGCGCGCCGTCTCGATTCTCCGCCTCGGCCACGGCGTATCGGTCCCGCAGGGCCCATGCGATTTGCTTCCGGATCCCCGGGTCGTCGTCGACGATCAGGATGGTCTCCCGTTCGTTCATGCGCGCTCGCCGCCCCCCTTCTCCGCGGGGAAGGAGACCGTGAACAGGCTTCCCTTCCCCGGCTCGCTCCGGGCCTCGACCCGTCCCCCGTGGCGCGCGGCGATCTCCCGGCACGTGTACAGGCCGAGCCCCAGGCCGCTCTGTTTGGTGCTGGAGAACGGGCTGAACAATCGCTCGCGCATGAACTCCGCCGTCATCCCCCGTCCCGTGTCCTCGACGGCGATCTCCACGCTCGCGGGGCGCGATCCCCCGGCAGGTCGGATCCTGCAGACCAGTTTGAGCGTTCCGCCATCCGGCATCGCGTCCGCGGCATTGTGCACCAGGTTCATCACGAGACTCTCGATCTCCTCCGGATCGCCCCGAATCGCGGCCTCGCGATCGATCTCGGTCTCGACACGCACGGCGGCGTGGGAGGAGATCCCCGACTCTCTCAGGACCTTCTCGATCAGAGTGGAGAGCGGGATCCGCTCCGCCCGGGCGCGCCATTGCGCGGGATTCTGTCCGAGCCTGCGGGTCATCCTCTTCATCCGGTCCACCGCGCTGTGAATGGTCATGGCGGAGTCGCGCAGGAACGCGGGATCCTCGAGATGCCGCTCCATGTTCTCCATCAGCAGCGACAGCCCGGAGAGCGAGCCCTTGAGATCGTGCGTCACCGCGGCGGAGAGGCGGTGGAACGAATCGAAGCGGGCGCTCTCTTCCCGGTGCCGAATCAGACCCTGCAGCTGGGACGCCATCCGATTGAAGGCGGCGGCCAGCGCGCCCATCTCGTCCTGCGAGCGGACCGCGACGCGTTCGTCCAGATCGCCGGAGGAGAACCGCGCGGCGGCTCCGGTGAGGGCGGCCAGCGAATGGCGAAACCGGCGCGTCGAGAGGGTGATCATCACCGTCGCCCCCGCCAGGATCGTCACCAGCAGGATCAGCCCGAGCCGCCCCACGCGGTCGATTGGAGCGAGGTAGATCCCCAGGGGCGCCGCGACGGAGACGACCCAGGGCGTTCCCGCGAGGACGCGCGACGAGAGCAGCCAGAGGTCGCGTTCGCCGTCGCGGAACCGGTGGCCCTCCCCGCCGTCGTCCTGAAGAGAGACGCCGGCGAGCGCGGGAAGGGCGACGGAGATCAGCTGGTTCCTCCGACCGGGATCGGGGTGCGAGAGCACGACCCCGCTGCGCGAGTCGGTCACGATGTAGAACGCGTTCTGGCCCAGACTGATCCCCGACACGATCGATTCCATCAGCGAGCCGGCATCGACGTCGCCGAGCAGGGTGCCGATCCGCTCGCCGTTCCGCCGCATCATCGCGGCGAGGCGCAGCGCCATGACGCCCTGCCGCGCTTCCGCGAACAGCGTCCCGACCCGCCCCTCCTCCAGCCCCTCGAGATGCTCGACGCCCCGCCGGTCCTCCGGAGCGAAGTGTTCCGTCTGCAGAAAGTAACGCGGCCCGCCGGACACGGCGACCGCGCCGAGGTCGTAGTCGATCCGGTAGCGGGGGCGCCCCCCGGTGTCGAGGATGACGAACTCGGAGAACCTCTCGTCGTACCGGCCGGGCACCAGCATGTCGGCGACTCTGGGATCGAGCGGTTCGCCGGGATCCCCGGGCACGACGCTCTCGGCCAACCGGGGCTGAGAGACGCCGGTCGCCATGAAGAGAAACCGATCTTCGAGGCGGCGCATCTCCCGGTCGAAGCGCGATTCGATCTGGCCGCACGAATAGGACGCCTGCCGGAGCACCAGGTTTTCGATCGATCGGCGGGCGCCCAGATACCCGACGGCCGTCACCAGCGTGAGCGGGATGGCCGACGAGCAGAGAAAGAGAATGACGATGTTGCGCTGCAGCCTGTGCTTCATGAGTGGTGTCCCGGATCCAGCCAGACGTACTCGTAGTACTTCCGCTCCATCGGGTTCAGCGAAGGATCCAGGTTCCTCACGGCGGGATGGATCAGATAGAACGACTTCTCATGATAGAGGAACGCGGCCGGAGCATCGCGCCGCAGAATCCGCTCCAGCTCGCTGCAGAGAGGGGCCCGCCCGCGATCGTCGACCGGGAGATCCCGGAGCCTCTCGTAGGCCCGGTCGAACTCCGGGCTCGAGTAGCGCGTCTGGTTCACGGTCGAGCGCGAGTAGAAGACGGAGAAGAAGTTCTCCGCGTCCGGATAGTCGGCGATCCAGCCCGCACGGAAGAACTCGTAATCGCCGCGATCGATCCCCTCCCAATGCTGTTTCCACGGGGCCGCGCGAAGCTCGAAGCGGATTCCCAGCTCGCGCAGGGGATCGAGGACCGAGGCCTCCAGGACGCCCCCCATGCCCATCGTCCCGATCTCCAGTCGCGGGAGTCCCCGACCTTCCGGAAAACCCGCGTCCGCCAGCAGCCGTTTCGCCTGGGCGAGATCGCGCTCCCGCGGCGCGCGCCCGGTCCCGCAGCCCGGGATCCCCGGCGGCAGGAGCCCGCCGGCCGGCTCCAGGAGTTGCCCGGGCTCCGGGCGCCGCACCGCGAGGGCGATCGCCCGTCGCACGTCCCGGGCGCGGCTCCAGACTTCCCCGCGGGCCATGTTCCAGGCGTAGTAGATCGTGTTCCACTTCGAGATGCTCTCGCTTCGGATGCCGCGGCGCTCCATCAGAGCCGCCAGCGGAGCGAACTGGATCCAGTCGATCTCGCCGGTGAAGTAGAGCACGTGCAGGCTGCCGTCGAGCAGATCGGAGAACGACTGATCGTCGCGGCGGATCGAGCGGGGACTGCGCAGGACGATCCGATCGAGATACGGGAGCCGGCGCCCCTCGGCGTCGCGCCTCCAGTAACCCTCGTTGCGCACCAGCGTGAGCGCCTCCTCGGTCCAGCTGCCCAGCCGGAACGGCCCGGTGCCCACCGGCTGGCGCTCGAAGCCGGAGCCGTAGTGCTCCACCGCCTCGTGGGGCACGACCCAGCCGGCGACGGAGGCGAGCCCGTGCAGGAAGGCGCTGCCGGGACGCACGAGGGTGAATCGGATGGTGGCCGGATCCAGAACCTCGAGGCCCTCGACGGCATCGGCCGCCTCCGTGGCGTACGCGTCCGCCCCGGCGATCAGTCTCCGCAGGGACGACGCGACCGTCTCCCGTCCGTGCCTCAGCGACCGCTCGATCGAGTAACGGACGTCGTCCGCCGTGATCCTTCTTCCGCGACCGGCGGGAAAACAGGGCGCATCGTGGAACCGCGCCTCGGAGCGCAGCCGGAAGGTCCACTCCCGTCGATCCTCCGACACGCTCCAGTCGCGCGCCAGAACCGGGACGATCTCATGCAGGTCCCAGGGCGAGTAGCCGACAAGACCCTCCATGATCTCGCCGGCGATGGAGCTGCTGTTGACGTCGGTCGCCTGGAGGGGATCCAGGCTGCGCAGCCGCGGCGCGTCGACGACCAGCGATCCGCCGCGGACGAGGCCGGCTGGATCCGCCGATTCGGGCGGGAGGACAGGGGAACACGTGCACAGGAACAGCGTGACCGCCGCTCCGATGGATGAGCGCATGCCCGCGCCGCGCGGGTCCGGAGACTTCGACTGGACCGGCCTGCTCCGCAGCATGCGCCTCTCCCCGCGGGAATTCGGATCGTGCATCGCTTGTTCCGGTGTCGTCCACTATAAGGAATGCCCGCGGAGGCCGCAACCCCGGCGATTGCGGGTACGATCGGCCCCGTATCCCACATCCCCGGCGCGGACGGGATCGTTCCGGGTTGGAGGTCAAATTTCATGACGATCACACGCCGACTCTGTTCGATGTTTCTGTTCTTCATGATTCCGCTGCTACCGGAGACGCT
>JBFGDZ010000136.1:0-9848 GCA_041580375.1 Candidatus Polarisedimenticolia bacterium | reverse complement strand
GTGTTCGATCGGGGCCTGCGGATCGCCGACGTGAACGCCGACGGCGTGGGGGACGTCGTCGTGGCGCGTTCGCTTCACGGCGGGCCGGACGAACGGTTCCTGTACTCGCCGCAATCCAATGGGGGCTGGACCTACCGGGTCCTGCACGAGTTCCCCGGGCTGTTCATCGTCAGGCCGCCGGGGGAGATCCCGCGCGATCAGGGCGTGCGGCTCGTGGACATCGACGGCGACGGCGGTGTCGATTACGTCGCCTCCCCCGAGTCCGGCACGCGCGAGTGGCGCCGCAATACGGCCTGGCGTGGCCGCGGCGTCATGACGTCACATACCAACGGCATCGGCGGCCTCACGCGCATCGAGTACGCCCCGGCGCCGCACGGGGGTTCCGCCGACGAGGCGCGCGACGCGGCCCTGCCGTTCCCGCTGCCGGTGGTCCGGTCGGTCACCGTTTCGGACGGCATGGGTCATGACTACACGACCCGTTACGAGTATTCGGGGGGCTTTTACCATCACGCGGCCCGCGACTTCCGGGGCTTCCATCGCGTCTCCGTGATCGAACCCGGAAACGGACTGATGATCGAGACGCGGTACGCGCAGCAGCCCTCGCTCGCGGCCGCGCCGCTCAACGGAGCGCCTCTCGGGCGCGTGGCGCGGCGATCGTCGGACGGCGCTCTGTTCGAGAGCACCGTCTGGACCTACGACACCCGCGATGAGGTTCCTCCGCTCGCGCACGCCCTCGCCCGGACGGAGAGCGCGCTCTACGAATGGGTCGAGGGAGCGGAGGACGGCGCGGCCCCCGTCCGCAGGACGGCCATCTCCTACGAACGCACGTACGCGCCCGGGCCGCATCCGGATGCTCCGCTCCTCCGAATCCTCGAGCACCACGAGGGAGACGTCGGGGATCCCGCGGACGATCGTTTCGCCGTGGAGGAGTATCTCTTCGCTCTCGATGCGGGCGCCGCGGCGGGGCCGGAGGGAGGTCGCTGGTTTCTCGACCTGCCGTATCACCGCACTCTCGCGGATTCGCAGGGCACGATTCTCTCGGAGAGCTGGATCGCCTACGACGAGCGCCCGATCGGCGCGATCGGATCCCGCGGCCTGCCGACGCGCGAGGAAGAGCGCGGGGGGCAGCCCGGCCCTCCCGGCGCCGTGCTGCCGGGCGATCCCTCGAACGCTGCGACCGCGCGCCGTTACGACCCGTGCGGCAACGTGGCCGAGGAGATCGATCCTCTGGGGCGATCGCGTCGCATCGGGCGGGGCCTCGTCGACCCCTCGCTCACCTATCCCGAGCAGGAGACCGATCCCCTCGGAGGGATCACACTGCGCGAGTTCGATCCGCGCACGGGGCTCGTGACGCGCGCCGTCGATCCGAATGGGCGCGCCGTCCACATCGTCTACGACGGGTTCGGGCGCCGCGTGTCGGAATACGGTCCGTACGACTCTCCGGAGAAGCCCACCGTGTCCTATCTGCACGACTACGGGGCCATGCCGGCGCGAGTCCACCGCTACGCGCGCGAGCGGAGCGGCCTCGGCGAGACCGCGGGCTCGGCCGGCACGCTCGAGTCGATCGCTCTGTTCGACGGGCTGGGGCGCCTGCTTCAGACGCGGACGGAGGCCGCGAACGGAGCCATGACCGTCACGACCGCCGTCACCTTCGACGCCGCTGGACGCGTCGAGACCCGGGCGGAGCCGTTCTTCGCGGCCCCGGTGCCGGCCTACGTCCCGGCCGCATCGGCTCCCCACCGGACCCGCTACGTGTACGACGCAGCGGGGCGTCGCGCGGCCGTCATCGATCCCGCCGGCGCGATCCGGCGCATCGAGCGCCGGGGTGCGATCGCGTCATGGATCGATCCGCTCGGTCACCGACGGGACGTCGAACGGGACGCCTTCGGCAACATCGTGCGCGTGGAGGAGTTCGACGGAGTCGAGGGCTCATGGCAGTCGTCCACCACGGCCGCATACCGCTACGATGCCGCCGATCGTCTGATCGGAATCACCGACCCCTCGAAAGCAACGATCGCCCTCGCCTACGACGCGCTCGGGCGGCGCACCGCGCTGCACGATCCGCACCTCGGCTCATGGCGCTATGAATACGATCGGGCGGGCAACCTCACGGGCGAGATCGATCCGCTCGGGCGTCGGACGACGCTCGTCTACGATGCGCTGGACCGGCCCGTTTCGCGGAGCCTCGCCGACGGTGGATGGGCCCGCTGGAACTACGACGAGGGGGGCGCCGCGGCCGATGCCATCGGACGCCTCACGTCGATCGAAGACACGTCCGGGACGCAGTGGCTGAGCTACGACGCCATGGGCCGGGTCATCGAGACGACGCGTCTCCTCGGCGGCAGACACTACTCCGTGAGAACGACCTACGACGCCCGATCGCGCGTGACCTCCATGGAGGCGCCGGGAGGCCCCTCGCTGATCTACGAGTACGACCGCGGGGGCAACCTCAGCGCCGCGCTGCCTTTCGCGCCGACCTTCGAGTACGACGCGGCCGGGCGGCTCACGCGCACGGCGCTCGCGAACGGGGTGAGCGTCCTGCGCACTTACGATGATGCCACCGGCCGCCCGGAGCAGATCCGGGCCCTGCGCCCGGACGGCGCGCCGCTCCTGCATCTCACGTACGGCTTTCTGGCCGACGGTCAGATCGGGACCATCACCGATCTCACCGACCCGTCCGATCCGCGCATCACCTCGTATCACTACGACGGGATCCACCGGGTCACCCGTGCCCTCATGTCCGGAGACGACCGCCGGTACCTCTACGACCCGATGGGCAATCTGCTGCTCAAGGACGGCGCGGGGTCCTTCTACGACGATCCCCTGCACCCTCAGTGGATCACGCGGACGTCCACCGGCCGGAGCGTGACGCACGACGCCCTCGGTCAGATCGTTCGCGTCCTGGGTGACGGACTCGATCGCCGCATGGAATACGACGCCGCGGGTCGCATGGTGCGCCTGAGCGATCCGGTGAGCGATCTCATCGTGTCGAACGATTACGACGCGAGTGGCCGTCGCGTCCGCGAGGTCGTGGAGCGCGATGGAAGCCGGACGACCCGCCTCGTCCCCTTCCCCCCGTTGGAGGATCGGGACGGACACATGACGTGGCATCTGTTTGCGGGATCGATGCGCATCGCCACCGTCGACCCGAATCGCGGCACGCTCTTCCCGATCACCGATCATCTTGGAAGCACGCGCGTCGTCGCGGACGAATCCGGTCTCGCGATCGCTCGCTTCGACTACACGCCCCACGGCGCCTTGATGGTCCCACCCTCCGGAGCGCCGGAGGTCTCACATCTTTACGCCTCGGGCGAGCGGCAAGCGGACACGGGCCTCATCCTGATGGGTCAGCGGCACTACGATCCGGCGCTCGGCCGGTTCCTGCAGCCCGATCCGATCGTCGCCGACCCGAGCGACCCGCAGTCCCTGAATCGATACGCCTATGCCCGCAACGATCCGATCAACCTGGTCGATCCGCGCGGCGAGAGCCCCCTCACGGCGTTCCTGCTCATCGGGGCGATCGCACTTCTGGATCGGGAGACGCGGGGCGACGTGGCCGGTTCGGTGGCTCTGACGGCGGCGAGCATCTTCCTCACTGGCGCACTGGGGCCCGGGCCGGCCCAGGGTCTGCGCGCCCTTCTCGCCTCGACCCCCGCGCTGTATGCGGCCGCCGTGACGCCCGTCATCCTCAACTCCCGTCTGGGGCAGGTCATCATCCAGTCGTACGCGATGCTGTTCCAGGATCTCGGGCTGAGCGCACGCAATTCGGCGATCGCCGCGCGGGTGGTCGCAACGCTGCTGCTCAACTCGCACCTTCAGCGGGGCTTCGCGCGGGCGCTGGCGCCGCGGGGAGAGGTGCGCGCGGGCCGATCGATCGGAACCGGAAGGGCGTTCGACGACTATCTGGCCAGCCGGGGCGCCGACCGGCTCTCTCTGCGAACCGTCTCGGGGGAGGCCTTCGGCACTCCGATCCAGGGCGCGGGCGCGGTTCAGGATGGCGGACTCCGGCTCGACCGCGCCGGCGAGCTGCTCGACGAGTCGGGAAACGTCGTGGGCGTATTCGGCGTGCGCGATCTGGGCGGGACCTTCGAGCACGGTGCCGTCGGGTTTCTGCCGGCCGCCACGCATGGGCGGAGCCCGATCGTTCCACGCCGCCATTACGCATACGGCCTCGGCGGCGTCTCCACGCAACAGTTCGCCCGCGAGGTCTTCGCCGCGGGATTCAGCGGCACCCTCTTCACCCTGACCGGCCGCGCGACGAGCTTCCTCGTCGAGTTTCTTTACGGGCCCTACGGGGGCGGCCTGGTGCTCGGCGTCGATGCCGCGAGCGGAGGGAGGGACCGCGACGGGGAGTCGCGCTGAGCGACCGCTTCCATGACGGGAGATGGCGCCCGACCGGGGCGCCGCGGCCGTCCCGATCACCCTCCCATGGGGCGGCCGCGCTTCTTCTGTTCGGTGCCGTCGCGGCGATCGGTCCCTCCGGCGCGCTGGCCGGCTGGCGGCCGCTCCTCGCGCCCGGTGGAGAGCCCCTGTGCGCGCAGCGCCCCTCGTCGCGCGCAGTCCGCGCGGCCGTGCCCGACGGCGGCGGAGGATACTTTCTCATCACGAACGACCGATCCTGGGGTCTGTCGAATCCATTCGTCGAGGGGCTCGACGTCCGCCTCATCCACCTCGCCGGAGATCTCGCGGTGCTCCCGATCGGGGACCGCTATCTCGCCGCCGATTCCTGCGGCGTCGCGATCGCCGGAGGCCGGGGCGACCAGATCGCCGCCGGGGCGGCGGCGATCGCCCCGGGAGCCGTTCTCGTCGTCGGTATCGACGCCGGATTCGCCGGCGACGAGGACCGCCCACGGGTGTTTCTTCACGCCGTGGACGGAGGGGGAGCGGGTCTCTTCGCCGACGCGCCCGTCCATCCCGCGGCGAAGGACTCCGCGACCGGATACCCGCTCGCGACGCTCGACCCGGCCGGCGGTTTCTTCCTGGCGTGGCACCGGAGCCTCGACGGCGCCCCGTACGCGGGGACGCTCCTCGTGCAGCGATTCGACGCATCCGGCGTGCCGGTGTGGACCTCGCCCGCCATCGTGGCGGATGGTTCGAGCCTGTCGGCGCACGATTCGCGCCTCGCCGCCGACGGGCAGGGTGGGGCCTGGCTCGTCTGGCGGGAGCGGAACGAGGAGGCCGCCGACCCGGGGTTCACCCACCGGATCCAGAGGATCGATGAACGGGGAACGCCCGTCCTCGCGGCCCCGGGAAGCACCCTCCTGCCCGGC
Organism: Candidatus Polarisedimenticolia bacterium; assembly: GCA_041580375.1. Taxonomy (GTDB): domain Bacteria; phylum Acidobacteriota; class Polarisedimenticolia; order Gp22-AA2; family Gp22-AA2; genus JAPUIN01. Next base: position 4,578 of record JBFGDZ010000136.1, on the reverse strand, counting down.
GGCGGGGAGGCGCCCGATGCGGCGATCGCCCCCGGCGGGGAGCAGGATCTGCTGGTGGTCTTCTCCCGCGACGGTCTGCGCGGTCAACTCTATGACGCCGCGCTGGATCGCCAGTGGTCCGAGGAGGGAATGCTGATATCGGATCCCGTGCTCGTGGGTGTGCCGCGCCTCCCGTCGATCGCGTCGGCCGCCGGCGGACCGATCGTCACCTGGATCGAGACCGGAAACGGCGAGGCGCTTTTGGCACGCCGCCTGCGCGCCGACGGCACGAGCCCGTGGCCCCGTCCGGTGACCCTGCGATCGGGGCGCGGATTCGTCGGGGAGCGTCACGGGATTCTCCTCGCGGACGGATCGCTCGCCGTCGCCTGGGAGGATCTGGGCGACCCGGCCGCGCCGTCGATCCGCGCGGGAGCGGTCGATGCGCGGGGCCGGCTTCGCGGCCCCCCGGGCGGCGCCGTGCCCGGCCCGGGCCCCGCGGCGCAGCGGGCGCCGCGGCTCGTTCCTGTCCCCGGTTTGAACGGCGCCGGGGGGGACCCGCCGCTGCCGCCCCCGCCTCGCATGATCGCAGTCTGGTCGGACGCGCGGCTCGGGTCGCTCGCCGGCGGCCATTCGGACGCCCTCTTTCTGCAGGCGCTCGAGTTCTTCTCGTCGCCCCGGCTTGAACCGTCCGGGATCCTCGCGCTGACCCAGGGGGATGCGGCGGACCTGGAGATCCCCGGGGACGACCTGCACCCGGGCGCGGCCGTCGAGGCCGGCCCCGGCATCGCGGTCGACGTCCGGGAGGTCGAGGCGGTCCGGCCCGGCGGCCCGGGTGATCTCCTCCGCCTCCATGTGCGCGCTTCGCCCGCCGCGGCGCTCGGCCCGCGGAGCCTGCGCCTCACGAACCCCGACGGCGGGGCGGCGCTCGCGCCGGGCATCCTCCGGATCGAGCTCGATCCACGCCGGATCGATCTCGATCGCAGCGGACGCATCGACGGATTCGACCTGGCGCTCCTCGCGCGTTCCTTCGGGCGCCGCGGGAGCGATCCGCTCTATAGTTCCGGTGCCGACATCGACGGGAGCGGTCTCGTCGATGGCGCGGACCTGGCGCTGCTGGCCTCCCGTTTCGGCCGGCCGCCGGAAGGAGCCGGGGCGGCGTCCACCGGAGATCCGTAGCATGAGTGTTGCGTCGATCGGGCTCGACCTGGGGTCCTCCAGCGTGAAGGGGATCGCGCTCGTCCCGCGGCGCCGCCGGCCCGCGACCACGATCACCAGGCGCAGGATCTCGACGCGCGCCCCCGGCCCCGGGCGGATCGAACAGGACGCCGCGGAGATCGCCTCGGCCTCGGTCGAGGTGCTGCTCGAAATCGCGCGGCGGGCGGGCGGCGGTGCGCCGGACGCGGCCGGCCCACCGTCGCTCGGCATCGCCACCCAGCGATCGACGATCCTGTTCTGGGACCGCGGGTCCGGACGCCCTCTCACTCCCGCCTATTCCTGGCTCGATCGCCGCGGCGGGGTGCAGTGCGATCGACTGCTCCGGAGGGGCGCGCGGACGGCGGGAAGCGGCGGCGCTGGCGGAGCCGGCACGGCGGACCTCATCGCGGCGCGGACGGGTCTGCGCCTCAGCCCGCACTACTCGGCGTCCAAGCTCGCCTGGGCGCTGCGCAACGTTCCGGGGCTGAGGCGCAGGGTATCGAGGGGGACGGCCCTGTGGGGGACGCTCGGCACGTTCCTCGTCTGGCGCCTCAGCGGGGGATCGATCTACGCCATCGATCACGCCAACGCGCAGCGCACGTCCTTGATGAATCTCGCGCCGCGGGCCTGGGATCCCGACCTGTTCGACCTGTTCGGTCTGCAGCCCCTCCTCGACGCGCCCGCGCTCCCCGCTCTCATCCCGACCTTCCCGGACGGAGACCTCGAGCTGAGGGTCGGATCCCGGAGGCTCCGGCTCGGGACGCTCACGGGGGATCAGCAGGCCGCCGTGGCGGGGCTCGTCGGCCTTCGGGATGAAGGACGCCTGGTGATCAACTACGGGACGGGCGCGTTCGTGCTGCGCACCGGAGTCGCGGGCTCGCGTGTGCCCCGCGGCCTCCTCAAAACGCTGATCGCTTCATGGCGTGAGGAGCACGGCCCGGGAGGGAGCGGCGGGGACTCTCGCGCCCTGTACGCTCTCGAGGGGACCGTCAATGCCGCGGCGACGGCCGTCGACTGGGCGCTTCGCCGGCTCCGCCTCACGCTGCGCGTCGCCGATCTCGATCGGTTTCTCGGTCCGCCTCCCGACGGGGATCGGACGGTCCACTTCCTGCCCGCCGTCGGCGGCCTGGGCGCACCGCACTGGGACCCGCGCGCCCGGCCCGCGTTCTCGGGCGACGTCCGCGGGGCCGCCGACCGCGACCTCGTGCGAGCCGCCATCGAATCGATCGCGCAGCGCTGCGCCGAGATCGCCCTTCGGACCGGCCCCTGCGGCGGCGCGGGCGCCGACCGCCCGGCCCGCCGGCGCCGGGCGCCGGCCGTATTCGTCTCGGGCGGCCTCGCGGTCTGCCGCACGCTGCTGCAGGCTCAGGCCGATCTCCTGCAGTGCTCCGTGATCGTCGAGGCGCTCCCCGACGCGACGGCGATCGGCGCCGCGTGGATGAGCGCGCTCGATCCGGCGGCTCGCGCGAGACGGGCAGGCGGTTGGGTCACGGGACGTCCGCCGCATCCGGGCGGCGGGCGCGCCGGACGGCTCGTCGTCCTCCCGCGGATCGACCCCCGCGAAGCGGCGCGCCGGCGCCGGAACTGGCGGCGGGCGGTCTACGGCCCCGAGGGTCTCTCGGCGGCCGGCGCCGGAGGCTGAACGGGCGAGGCCGCGAGCAGCGGCCTCACGGCCATGTCGAAGGCGCTCGCGGGAAAGGCTCCCCAGAAGATCCGATCCACCCTGCCGTCCCGGTCGATCACGAAGGTGGTCGGCTGGACCGGCACTTCGCCGTAGGCCTCGAACACTGCGTCGTCGCCGATCAGGATCGGATAGGTGATCTCGAAGGTCTTCAGAAATCGTTCCATCTGGGCGCCCTGGAACCGGGGAATCAGGATCGGGTCGAGGTTGATCCCGATCACCGTGAGACCCTCCTCGCGATGCGCCTCGTACAGCCGGATCAGGTCCGGCGTCTCCTTCCGGCACGGCGGACACGTGGAGAACCAGAAGTTCAGGATGACGACACGGCCGCGAAAGTCCGCGAGGCGCACGGTCCGGCCGCTCCGATCCGGAAGCGAGAACGGCGGTGCGGGCCGCCCGATGTAGCGCCGGTAGTAGGCGTCCCGCTTCTCGCGCATCGCCGGCGATCCGCGCTGGGCGACCGTCTCCGGAGCCGGCCACGCCGCGAGCAGCGCGACCACGAGGGCCCAGGCAGCGGTCCGGCCCGTCCGCGTGAGCGCCCCCCGCTTCATGCGCCTCCCGCCTCCTCGAGGCGCTTCAGGACCAGGTTGCGATCGAGGAACGCGAGGAACCAGCCGGCGCGCGGCCCGCGCCGCGTGCCGAGGAACACGGTGTAGATCGCCTCGAACGCCTCGTTCGGCTTCGGCATGCCTTCCTCCCCCGCCAGCGCGTAGATCAGCGCGTGGATCTCCTCGCCGCTCATCCCGGAACGCAGCCCCTGCCCGAGCCGGGCCAAAAAGCGGCGCTGTTCCCGCGACAGCCGGCCCGCGCGCTCCGGCATCGTCCGCTGCACGGAGAATTTCGCCTCCGGCGGCGCGAACGTCTCGAGCCAGCGCTGAGCGTAACGGGCGCGCTCCTTCAGCGCGGCCGGATCCTCGACGGGGTAACCGTTTCGGCGCAGGATGACGATGACCTGATCCAGGTCGTGGTCCGCCATCTGCACCACGTTCACCAGGTGTCGGAACGGGATGCCCACCGGCGTGAACCGGTGCGCCTCCGACAGGGCCAGCGCGCGCGCGTCGCGGTTCTTCGAGGCGGCGTCGTCGAACTCGTCCATCAGCGACAGCAGCGGCTGTCCGGGATCGAAACCGATCGATCGCATCGGCCGCGTCTTCACGACCAGGTAGCGCAGCACCTCGGGCGGGAGGACCTCCAGCATCCGGTGCACCGAGAGCACGTTCCCCTTGCTCTTCGACATGTCCCCCATCCCCTTGAACGAGATCCACTCGTATTTGATGGGGAACGGGGGCGGCGCGCCGAACACCTCGCGGCAGATGCGGGCGCCGCTCTCGTAGGAGCCACCGCGTGTCGCGTGGTCCTTCCCGAACGGCTCGACGGTCACCGGGATGCGCGCCCACCGCGCCGGCCAGTCGACGCGCCACGTGAGCTTGCCGCCGCCGCGCATCGTGACCGTTCCCCGGTCACCGCACTCGCACTCGTAGTCGACCGTCTCCGCGGCGACCGAGAAGCCGGTGACCTTCGTCCCGGTCATGCGCCCGCAGGCGCGGCAGATCGGGTTGAAAGGGTTCCAGTCGGCCTCGTGGCGGCGTCCCGTGCACTCGTGCAGGATGCGCGCGATGGCGTCACGGCCCTCCAGGGCCTGGATGATCTGCGGCACCATCATTCCGGACCGGTACATCTCGTCGGCGTAGTAGACTTTGACCTCGATGCGCATCGCCTCGAGG
>JBFGDZ010000135.1:0-9922 GCA_041580375.1 Candidatus Polarisedimenticolia bacterium | reverse complement strand
GCCGCGCGCGGAGCTGGAGGGCGAGATGGGCGACTCGCACGTCGGCCTGCAGGCCCGTCTGATGTCCCAGGCCCTGCGCAAGCTCACGGGCGTCGTGTCGCGGTCGCGCACCTGCCTCATCTTCATCAATCAGATCCGCGAGAAGATCGGCGTCATGTTCGGCAACCCGGAGACGACGACGGGAGGCCGCGCCCTGAAGTTCTACTCGTCCGTCCGGATCGACATCCGCCGCATCGGACAGATCAAGGACGGCGATCGCGACATCGGAAGCCGCACGCGCGTCAAGGTGGTGAAGAACAAGATGGCGCCGCCGTTCAAGCTGGCCGAGTTCGACATCATCTACGGAACGGGGATCTCGCGGGTGGGCGATCTGCTCGATCTGGCGATCACCCATCGCCTGGTCGACAAGAGCGGCGCCTGGTTCTCGTACGGGGAGACGCGACTCGGCCAGGGGCGCGAGAACGTGCGGGCGTTCCTCGAGCAGAACGCCGACCTGCGCGACGAGATCGAGGTCAAGGTCCGGCGCGCGCTCGGCCTCATCCGGGAGCCGAAGCCGGCCGACGACAAGGCGACCGACGAGAAGGCGGTCCCGCGGGAGGCGGCGAAGCCGGCCGCGCGCGAGGCGCCCTCCCGCGCCACGCCGGGGCCCCGGGCCCGCGGCCACGCCCCGACCGCTCGGGCCTGACATCCCGCGGCGCCCATCCTTGACAGGCCCTCGGGGGCGTTGCTAGGATGCGCCACTTTCGGACGACTCACGCGAGGTGCCGCGGTAGCTCAGTCGGTAGAGCGAGGGACTGAAAATCCCTGCGTCGGCGGTTCAATTCCGTCCCGCGGCACCATGCGCCGCGCCCCGCACGGCGCGGCGGGGAGTTTGACATGACCCCGAACGATGCCACCTACGAGGGCTCCTGTTTCTGCGGAACCGTGAGGTACCGCGTCCGCGGCCGGATCGGCCCGATGGATCACTGCCATTGCACCGACTGCCGCAAGAGCCACGCCGCGGCGTTCGCGACGTACATCGAGGTCCCCCTGAAGGGTTTCGAGTTCCTCGCGGGCGGGGATCGGCTGACCACCTACGCGGCGGCGACCGGGACGAGTCGCTCGTTCTGCCGCACCTGCGGCAGCATCATCACCTGCCGGTGGAACGAGAAAGGGCGGGAGGGGCTCGAGATCTCCGCCTCCACGCTCGACACGCCGTGCGGCCTGAGGCCCGAGGCCCACACCTTCGTCCGCAGCAAGGCGGAGTGGCTCGACCTCGCCGACGACCTGCCCCGCCACGAGAAGCACAAGACCCCCTGATCCCCGGGGCGCCGGGACCCGGGTCGGATAGGCTCGCGCTCCCCTTCCGCCGGTCGACGCTTCTGCGGTAAGATCCGGACACGCCTGCACCCCACGCCCGCCCCTGCGATCCGCCGGGGAGGCCGGTCCCGGGCACGGGGAGCCGGCCGGGAGGTCGAGATGGCTGTGGGCCGCAACGATCGCTGCCCCTGCGGCAGCGGACGCAAGTACAAGAAATGCTGCGCCCGGCTGGAGCGGACGGTCTTCTCTCCGGCCGCCCTGATCCTCGCGCTCCTGGTCCTGGTCGGCCTGGGCGTGGCGGCGAGCACGTTGATGAGCCCTCCGGAGGAGCCGGAGACGACGGGGGGCCGAGTCTGGTCGGCCGAACACGGGCACTGGCATGACGCCCCGGGCGGCGACTCCGCGCGTCCCGCCGGCGAGCCGATCCCCCAGCCACCCGGCCCGGCGCCCCCCGGCAAGGTCTGGTCGCCGGAGCACGGGCACTGGCACGACGCCCGTTGAACCGCCTCGAGGACCCGATCCGAACGTTCCGCGGACCGCGCCGCCCGCCGTCAGGCCCCGGCGACCCTCCGCACGCTCTCGGCGTAAGACAGGTACATCGCCACGAAGGCGCCGATCGTGATCAGGACCGCCAGGGCCGTCAGGATCCGCAGGCCCGTCTCGCCGGCGCGCGTCTTCGGCTCGTCGGTGTCGACGATCAACGCGAGCAGGCCCCCCGCCACCAGGCCACCGGCGTGCGCCGCATTGTCGATCCCCGGCAGGAACAGCATGATCGCGCCGAGGATGATCCACTGCATCAGGTGCCCCGCGATCGCCCGGCCGACCGGCCCGGCGCGATAGCGCCCGTAGACGAAGCCGAACCCCAGAAGCCCGAAGATGGCGCCCGAGGCGCCGATGCTCAGACGCGGGCTGAGCAGCGTGCTGGCCACGAAGCTGGCGATCCCGGTGACGGTGTAGATGACGAAGAACTTGCGGCCGCCGAACGAGTTCTCGATCAGGGGCCCCAGGTTGGCCAGCGCGTACGAATTGAAGGCGAGGTGGACGAGGCCGCCGTGCAGGTACATGGCGGTCACGAGGCGCCAGATCTCGCCGTTCAAAATGTCCGGGCGCCATTTCGCGCCGAAGGCGTAGAGGGCCCGGGGCGAAGGGGACAGGATCGAGAAGAGCCCCCCCGCCTCCCGCTCCCATCCCCAGATCCCGAGGATCAGGAGCATCAGGACGGTGTTGAAGCTGACGAGGACCATCGTGACGCTGCCGAAGGAGGGGGTGATCCGCTCCAGCAACGACGCGAGGCCGGAGGCGGCCGTCGGCTTCATCGAGGCGCCGCACTCGTGGCAGACGTCGGCGTCGACGCCCACGAGCGCCCGGCAGGAGCGGCAGATGCGGGCGCGGCGCTCCGCGTCGCGCCTCTGATTCTGGGCGGCGGCGGCGCGCCGCTCGAGGGCGGATCGCCAGGTGCCCTTGCGCCACTCCCAGCGCGCTCCCTTGAGACCCGCGGCGTCGAGCGCGCGCAGGAGGACCTCAAGACCCGATCGCAGGAACCGCCACCAGCCGATCATCCGCACCGCCCCTTCGCGGGATCCAATCACATTTTCGCAACCGGGCGATTCCCGGTTGCCGGAGACCCGCCCTCAGGGCATAGGAACCCCGATGTCCGCCCGTGAAAGAAGATCCCTGATCCCCCGGGCCGTCGCGCTCGCGACGCTGCTGATCGGATCGGCCCACGCCGTCCCCGAGGAGGCGGGCCGGGACGCCGATCTCGTCGCGCGTCTGCTCTCCGCGCTGAAGGCCGATGCCCTCAGCCTGCGGCAAATGACCTGGGTCGAGACCGCCGTGCTCGAGAAACGCGACCCGAAAGGGTCGGTCGACTCGCGCACGGTGGAGGCCGAGGAGATCTTCTTCCGGGACGGCCGCCGCATGAAGCGACCGCTCTCGGCGGATCTCGCGGACGACTCCCAGAGCCTCGGCATCGTGCGGCGCGAGGAGTCGCGCATCCTGCAGCCCGGGCGCGCACGGGCGGTGAAGGCGAATCCGTTCGAGCTGGAGAACCTCATCCGCTGCTTCCGGTTCGAGCCGAGGGGATCGGAGGACGGGAACCCGGGATCCACGATCGCGATCGCGTTCACGCCCGTCGGGGACTGCTTCGATGACTCCAGCCGTGCCGCCCGCATCCTGCAGCGCCTCGAGGGGACGCTGTGGGTCGATCCGGGGCCGGCGCAGATCGTGAGAGTGGAGGGCGAGATCACCGCTCCGGTGTCGTTCGGTTTCGGGATCCTCGGCCGCGTCGACAGTTTCCGGATCCGGGTCGACCGCGAGTCGGTCGCCCCGGGCGTCTGGGCCATCGTACGCGCCGATTATCGCGCCCGCGGACGATCGTTCATCTTCAACCGCTTCGACGTCCGCTCCACCCGCTATCGCAGCGCCTTCGCTGCGGTCCGGCCCGCCGTGGCCGACGGCGAGGATGAGGCGTCCGAGGCCCCGTCCTTCGCCCTGCGCGGGGCGGAATCCGGCGACCGCTGAGAGAGCGGACGCGCCTTTCCGGTGCTGTCCCCCGGGCGGTCTCCTAGCGCCAGGTCCAGCCCACCCCCAGCTTGAGGTCAGGATCCTCGTCGCCGAACCCGATCTTGAGCTCGATATGGAAGCGCGCGCCCGACCTGAGGCTCGTCTCGATACCCCCGATCCCCATGAGACCGAGATCGGTGTCCGAATCGTCGACCTGCGGCGGCAGGTTGTCGTCGTCGATGTCGTAGTAGGTCAGTCCGACCCCTCCCCCGACGTACGGCTTCCAGACCTGCACCTTCGAGAACACGTAGTGGGCCTCGCCGAACGCCTGGATCACCGTGGCGTCGTCCCCGAAGCCGATCTCGATCGTGGGACGGAATCGGACGTCCCGGGCGAAACGCCCGACATCGAAGTGAACCCCGCCGTAGACCTGGTCCGGATCGCTGCTGACCCCCACCCGCACGCCCCAGCCGTCCCAGCCGCGACTCGCCCCGCCCGAGGACTGGGCGTAGGCGGACGCCGCGAGGGGGCATGTCAGAAGAAGAACCAGCGGGATGACGAACTTTCGTCTCATCAATCGCTCCTCCTTTGTGCTCTGAAAGGGTCGGCTCAGCCAGGCGCTCCGCACGCAGTCCCCGGCGGGGCCCATGATCGAGGGGACCTGCCGTTCCCGGCGCCGGGACCGCGGGAACCCCGTTCCGCAGCGCCGGGGGAGCCAAATCGGCCATCCTCCCCCCTCGAGGGCGGCACAGGCTACCATGCGCCCCGGAGCGGGTCAAGGAAGGGCCGCACGGGGTGAATCTCGTTGACCCGATAAGGGTTTCCCCGTATATAGAATTCTCCCCCCGGGACCGCCGAGGCCCGGCCCACAGCGAAGGAGCGCCCGACCCATGAGATTCCAACCCCCCCCAATCCGTCCGCCCGGCAGCCGGCGCGCGGGTCGCCGGTTCGCCGTGACGGCCTGTCTCGTCGCCCTCGGGACCGGCCTCGCGTCGGCCACCCTGGTGCGCCGCATGGACCTCCCCGAGGTGGTCCGGACGGCCGAGACGATCGTCGAGGGGAAGGTCACGAGCGTCCGGAGCTTCTGGGAGGGCCGGCAGATCTGGACGGAGGTCGCCGTCGCCGTGTCGCGATCCTATAAGGGGCGGGGGGCCGACGACGTCACGTTCCGGCAGCTTGGCGGCAGCGTCGAGGAGCCCGTGCCGCTCCAGATGACGGTGCCGGGGGCCCCGCGGCACCTCGAGGGGGACGGCGGCTTTTACTTCCTGACGCGCCGGCCCGGCGGCCACCCGATCCTGGTCGGGGTCTGGGTCGGCCACGTCCCGCTGCGCCGCGACGATCGGGGGGAGCACGTCAGTTTCGACGGCCGGCGCTTCACGCCGGACGAATTCGCCGAGCGGATCCGCACCCTCGTGATCGACCAGTCCGCGGGCCGCGCCGACGACCGCGGTACGGTCCGTGAGGTTCGGCCGTGAGCGGGCGGAGATCGAATCCCGCGCGCCACGCCCGGGGCGGGACGGCGTCGCCGGGCCTCGCGCGCGGCCCCGTCACCCGGCTCATCGCGTGGACCGCGCTCGGAGTCGTGGCCCTCCTGCCGTGGACCGGGCCGGCGACGGCCGGCGGCAGCCTGGAGGCGATCGTCAACTCCGGCACCGCCATCCTGCCGATCGCGTGGAGCCCGCGCGCCATCCCGATCTCCTGGGTGATCAACGAGCAGGGCGTGGTCAACAACTGCGACGATGGCAACCCGACCTGCGTCGGCGGCGTCTCGCCCGTGACGCTGCAGAGGGCGATCGACTCCCTGCAGGCCGGGTTCGACGCCTGGGAGGCGATTCCGACCTCCACCGTCACGTTCACCTTCGCCGGCACCTCCTCGCAGTCGGCGATCGGTCTCGACGCGCTCCACCTGATCACCTGGGCCGACACGAATCCGAGCTTCTGCGGCGGCGGAACGGTGGCCGTCACGCCCAGCACGTCCCTGACCGCCCAGCTCACCGTGACCGACTCGAACCGGGATCTGAACGCGGACGGGATCGTGGATCTCCTGCCTTCGATCTACCCGAGCGGCACGGTCCTGCCGGCCGGCACCATGGTCGACGCCGACATGGCCTGGTGCCCCGCCAGCAACGATTACACCGACGAGCTGATCGACACGACGACCTTCACGTTCGACATCGTCGGCGTGGGAACGCACGAGATCGGCCATTTCATCGGCGCGTCCCACTCGTCCCTCATCTCTCCGGTCTCGACGCTGCTGCCTTTCGTCGACACCCGCGCCAACTTCAACAGCGCGATCCGGACCCTGTCCCCGGACGACATCGCGTCCGCCTCCCGGATCTATCCGGCGCCGGGCTTCGCGACCGACCTCGGGACGATCACCGGGCAGCTGCGCTTTCCGGGCACCACGACGCCCGCGGCCGGGGTCAGCGTGACGGCGTTCAACGTCGCCACCGGCGAGATGACCGTGCAGGTCTTCAGCGTGTCGCAGTTCACGGCGACGTCCTCCGCGCCCGGCTCGTTCCGGATCGACGGCCTGCCGCCCGGGTCGTACCGCGTGGGGATCGAGTACTTCGACAGCACGACCGGGATCGGCGGGTTCGGCGACGCGGACTGGTGGGACAACAACCGCTACAACACCACCGTGTTCAACGGCAACGTGGCCCGCGGCGCGGCGCGGCCCGAGTTCGTCTCGTCGCCGGAGACGGGCGACGACGATCTGCAGCCGGCCGTCGTCTTCGACGTGGCCGCGGGACAGACCGTGAACGCCGGCACCGCCTTCATCAACACGATCGCGCCGCCGCCCCCGGCGGGCGCCACGCCGCTCAACCTGGGGAACGGGAGCGCCGTGCAGGTCCTGTTCCCGGGCGGCTTCACCTTCCCCTTCTTCGGTCAGAACTGGACGAGCGTGTACGCCAACGACAACGCCAACCTGACGTTCGGGGCGGCCTCCACGGCGGCCCACACCGGCAACTTCCTCGGGCCGGACGTCGTCAGCGGCGGCGCCGTGCCGCCCCGGATCGGCCTGCCGATGACCAACCTGGATCCCTCGGTCGATAACCGCGGACAGAGCGGCGAGGAACTCGACGTGTTCGCGCGGTTCGTCTCCGACGCGCAGGGGGATCGGGTCGAGGTGATCTATCTGGGGACGCCCGTCATCGGGACCCGCAAGAGCTCCACCGTGATCGCGCGCCTGTTCGGCACCGGGCGGATCGAGATCGAGTACCGATTCTTCTCCGCGTGGTGGGGGATCGTGGGGCTGAGCCCCGGCGGGACGGGCGGCGCGCCGTTCTCGGAGATCGACTTCAGCCGGCAGCTTCCGTTCTCGACATCGACCGGGCAGGCGGTCTTCGAGCACTTCGTCTTCAGCCAGCCGTCGAACGTGGGCGGGGCGAGCGATCTGGTCGACGCGTTCGATCTGAACGGGGCGCTCCTGATCTTCGCGCCGAACGCCGCGGGAGGATACGACATCACGTCGCCGGACCTGGCCGTCGCGCCGCCCGGTATCGTCCAGAACGCGCGCTTCGAAACCGCGGCGCTGCTCGCCTGGGACGCGCGGGCCGAGGCCCTGAACTACGCCGTCTACAGCGGCCTGGTCTCGGATCTGGTCGACGCCGACTCGGACGGCGTGGCCGACGGTTACGGCGCCTGCTTCGCCCCGGGGCTCACGACCCCGAGCCTGATGGTGTCCGCGGCCCCCGCCGCGGGGACGGCGCGTTTCTTCCTGATTACGGGACGGAACGCGGGCGGTGAGGGCCCATTCCGGGCGGCCGGCAACGGCCTCCCGCGTCCCAACGCCTCGCCCTGCCCCTAGGTGTCCATCCGGGGAGCACGCCGCGGTGCCCGCGCGGGCCGGCCCGGCGCGCTCACTGCGGCCGCTGAGAGTCGACCGGGAGGAGCGTCAGCAGGTCGAGCATCGACTCCCCCGCGTGCACGACCGTGGCCGCCTCGGCCGTGCGCCGGGACTCCGGCCGGAACGCCACCGAGAAGCCGCAGCGCTCGAACATCGAGATGTCGCCGTCGCTGTCCCCCACCGCGATCACCTGCGCCGGCGGCACCCCGAACTGATTGCAGAAGAGATCGACCGCCTCGTCCTTCCGCCTGTGCTGGACGTTCACCTTGACCTCGCCCGTGAGGCGGCCTTTTTTTGCCACGAGCCGGTTGGCGATCGTGTAGGCGAGATCGAGGTCGCGGTGAACCCGCTCCGCGAGAAGCGTCAGGCCGGTGGAGATCACGCCGACCCGAAGTCCCGACCGCCCCAGGAACTCCACGCATTCGCGGGCGCCCGGACGGTAGGGGATGCGGTCGGTGATCGCCCTCAGGTCGGCCTCGGCCATGCCCTTCCAGCGGGCCGCGTCGAGCGCGCACAGCGTGTCGTAGTCGATCTCCCCGCGCTCGAATGCATCCCGGTGCCGCGAGGCTCCCGTCTCCCACAGACCGAGATGCTCGTGGAGGTGGCGCCAGACGCTGCGGACCGGCGTGAGGGTGCCGTCCAGATCGAACATCACGGCCCGAAAGCCCGACATCAGAGCTCCTCGGCGACCACCGCCTTGGGCTCCTTGATGGTCCCGGACCGGTAGGCGTCGGCGAGCGCGCTCACGACCCGGCGGTCGAAGACCCGGTCGGACAGCTCGAACAGGCGCGTGATGGCCTTCTCGAAGGGCATCGCCTTCTGGTAGGGGCGGTTGGTGGTCATGGCATCGAACGCGTCGGCGACGGCCACGATCCGCGCCGACAGCGGGATCTGATCCCCTTTCAGGCCGAGAGGATATCCGGTGCCGTCGATGCGCTCGTGATGGAAGCGCACGCCCGGTATGATGTCCTTCATCGCCTTGATCTTCGACAGGATCTGCGCCCCCTTTTCGGGATGACGCTTCATGACCTGGAATTCCTCGTCCGTGAGCGCCGCCGGCTTGCGGAGGATCTTGTCCTCGATCCCGATCTTTCCGATGTCGTGGAAGAGCGACGCGATGTGCACGGAGCGTATTTCGCGGGTGCTCATGCCGAGCTGCCGCGCGAGGAGCACGGCGTACCGGTTGACGCGCTCCGAGTGCCCTCGCGTGTAGGGATCTTTCTCGTCGATCGCATCGGCGAGCGATTTCACCGTCCCCATGAACAGCTCGTTGTTCAGCTGCGCCGCCGCGCTGAGCCGCTGGATGTAGCTCTGGATCTGCTCGGCCATCGAATTGAACGTCTCGGCCAGGGATCCCAGCTCGTTCCGGCTCGACACCCGGACGCGATGGCCGAACTCCCCCCTCGCGAACGCCTCGGTGCCGGCGGCCAGCGTCTTGATCGGCCGTGTCACCGTCGCCGCGAGAAGGTACGCGAGAATCAGGGCGGCGCCCATGGCGAAAGCGGCCCAGAGGATGGTCGTCTGCATCATCTGATTGACGGCCGCGTAGGCCTGTTGCTTGGGCAGCTGAACGAAGATACCCCAGCCGGCGTCGGTGGTGTCGAACGAGGCGATGTATTCGATCCGCTTTCCCCCCCCCTCGAGGACGAACTCCGTCGTCAGAGCCGAATATCCGCGTGATTTCATGAACTCCTGCACGACGCCGAACGAGCGATAATCCGCCTCCTTCAGGATCCGCCCTTCGTCCTGCGCCGCGAACAGCCGGCCGTCGCGATCGAGCGCATAGATCGTGTAGTCACGCCGCCGGCCTCCCACGACCGTCCTCCAGAACGTCTCGAAATCGAGGACGCCCGCGAGAGTGCCCGCCGGCCGGGGCGATCCGACCGGCACGGTGATCACCAGGACCGTGACGCTGTTTCCGGCAGAGAGCGAGAAGACCGGATCGCTGACCTGCGCGCGGCCCCCCAGCGCGGTCTCGCGGCCTGCGCGGATCGCCTGCTCCACGCCCTCCCCGGGGTCGAAGCCGGGACGCAGAGCGTCGCTCGTCCGCCCGCGTCGGGGGATGAATCGGAGCAGCAGCAGATCCTCGCCGAGGAAGTCTCTCAGCAGCGCCTCGGCCTGAACGTCGCGCGCGGTCTCCGCGCGGCCCGCGTCCGCGTCGAGGGCCGCCACCGCCTCCGCGAGCCGCGCCATCTGGTCCTTCGCCCCGCCGATGGCGGCGTTGAGCTGGCGGACGGAGGAGGCCGCGACCTGCAGCTGCACCTCCTGCTG
>JBFGDZ010000134.1:0-9975 GCA_041580375.1 Candidatus Polarisedimenticolia bacterium | reverse complement strand
GCGCCACGTCCGGGTCGCGGAAGGAATCTCTCCGATCGTACCGCGCCCCCCGGGGAGGGTGTCAAGGAACGACGCCCGCTCGCGGCGTTTCCTCCTGCCGGTATCGCGAGAGTGTCAGTGAGACTGGTAGTCGCAGATGATGAGACTCAGGGGAAGTCTTAGATCCACGCGGGCTGCGTCGATTCGTCCCCCCGGGGACCGTCTCAGGAGACGCGGCGTCCAGAATGGCTCACCCGGAGCGGTGATCGTCGAAAAACCGCGCCGGGCGGGCACTCCTGTCCGGATCGGCCGCGGGGAGATCAGGGTGTCGGGCATGGCACGGTTCCTGCTTTGCCTGTTCGCATGAACTTCCTTCTGGAGCAGATGCGCGAACCGTACGGTTCGCGGGATGGCGACATGGCCGAAAGAAGGCGCTCGGGCGCCAGGGGCCGTCCCGGTCACAGGGACGCCCGCACGGGACAGGGCGGTGCACGGAAACCGACGCACGAAGACGGGGGGGCGGAACGGATCTCGCGCGCGCGTTCCGCCTGGAACGTCCGCTACCGGCTCCTCTCGGTCGAGGACCGGCCGCCCCTGATCCACGAGCTGCTTCTCGAGGCGCGCATCCACGATCACGACGCGTATCCCGTGTCGAAGGCGGCCGAGAACGCCGGCGTGAGCGTCCGGCATCTGCACCGCCTGTGCATGCAGCATCTCGGATACCCGCCGGGGACGGTGATCGATCTCGCGCGGGCCGTCAGCATCTCCGTCGATCTGACGACGACGAACGATCGTCTGTACGAGATCGCCCGCAGGCACGGGTTCCGGCGGCACTCGGACATGAACCGCTTCTTCGCGCGGTTCTCCGCCTTCAGTCCCCGCCAGTTCCGGCTGCGCTCGGAGCGTCCGGCCCGGTCACCCGGCAGGGCGGCTCGACCGCGGCTGAACGCGACCGAGTGAATCGGGCTCAATCGGCCGCGTAGACCTCCTCGCCGTCGAACAGGGTGAGGACGACCCTCGACCGGTTGATCTCGTGCGGCGGAACGGCGAACAGGTCCCGGTCCAGAACGATCAGATCGGCCCGTTTGCCCACCTCGATCGAGCCGACCCGGTCCTCCTGCCGCATCAGATAGGCGCCGTTGAGCGTGTAGGCCTTCAGGATCGCGGCCAGCTCGACCCGCTCGCTCGCGTTCAACACCTCGCCGCCGGTGCTCTCCGGGTCCTGCCGCCGCACCGCCACCTCGATGGCGTCGAGCGGATTCAGCGAGGAGACGAACCAGTCGCTTCCTCCCACCAGGATCCCTCCCGCGCCGAGGATCGAGGCCAGCGGATACATCCGCCTGTAGCGGTCCTCGCCCAGGAGCGGCAGGGCCAGGTCCGTCGCCCAGGGATCCGGGTACGCCCACAGCGCCTGGACGTTGGCGATCACGCCCAGTTCCGCGAAGCGCGGCGCGTCGTCCGGGTGGACCAGCTGGAGGTGAACGATGTGGTGGCGGTTGTCGCCCCGGCCGTTCGAGTCGCGCGCCCCTTCGAACGCGTCGAGGGCCATGCGCACCGCGCGGTCGCCGACGGCGTGGACGTGGACCTGCAGTCCCTGCCCGTCGAACCGGCGGACCAGAGCGTCGATCTCCTCCTGCGTGTGGAACGGCTCGCCGGTGAATGACCCGCGGCCCGCGTAGGGCTTAAGCAGCACGCCGGATCCGGTCTCGATCACGCCGTCCATGTAGACCTTCACGGAATCGACGTTCAGGTTCGGGCCGCGGAACCGGTCGCGCGCGGCCAGGAGGTCGTGCACGTCCTCGTCCAGGGCGCCGGGATGCCAGGCGCGCGGCGAGAGCGAGGCGAGCACCCTCAGATCGAGCTCGCCCCGGCGGCTCAGCTCCGCGTAGGGCTCGATCAGGGTCTCGTCGAGACCGGGCTCGACGAGCGAAGTGATGCCGAGACGGTGCGCGAGGGCGATGCCGGCGCGGAGCCAGCGCACGCGCTCCTCCAGCGGGTGCTCCGGGATCGCGCGCTCGACGATCCGCATCGCGGCGTCGCGCAGAACCCCGATCGGCTCCCCGGTGGCCGGGTCGCGCTCGATCCTCCCGGCCGGGGGATCCGGCGTGCCGGCGTCGATCCCCGCCAGGCGGAGGGCCCTGGAATTGACCCAGGCCGAGTGACCGAACGCGGAGTGGAGGTAGACCGGCCGATCGGGAACGATCGCGTCCAGCATGGCGCTGTCCGGCCGGCCGTCCGGAAAGGCGAGAAGGTCCCAACCGCCCCCGAGGATCCAGCGATCCTCGCCCCAGCCCGTTGCCTGCGCGCACCGGATCAGCCGCGCGCGGAGATCATCGATCTCGACGGCCCCGGTGAGGTTGCAGTGCAGTTCCAGGAAGGCCCCCGAGATCAGATGAGCGTGGGCATCGTGGAATCCCGGCAGGAGCATCCGGCCCCCGAGATCCATCACGCGGGTTTCGGGTCCGAGGTGCGCCCGCGCGCCGTCGTCCATCCCGACGAAGACGATCTCTCCCGCCCGGACGGCGACGGCGCTCGCCCGGGGCCGATCGGGATCGAGCGTGTGGACGGCGCCGTTCAGGAAGACGCGATCGGCCGGTGCCGGAGGGCGCCGCGGCGCCTCCCGCGCGCACCCGATCGGGAGGAGGATGATCAGCAGCAGAAGCGCCGTCGATCGCCCTGAATCCATCATCCTGAACCTCCATGAAACGCCGGCGCCGCGCCCGTCGCTAGGCGGCCCCGGCGCGGTACGCGTCGATCGCCGCGCGGACGCGGCGGGCGGCCGCCTCCGCCGAAGCCGGAGTGAAACCGGGAGGGAAGACCTCGGCGCCGACCCCCACGGCGACCGCACCGGCGTCCAGATACCCGGCGAGATTCTCCGCCGTGGGTCCGCTCGTCGGCACCAGAGGGACGTCGGGCAGCGGCCCCCGCACCGCCCGGAGATACGCGGGACCCCCGAGCGCGCCGGCGGGGAAGATCTTCACCGCCCGGGCGCCGTGCCGGTGGGCGGCGAGGATCTCGGTGGGAGTGGCCGTCCCCGGGATGGCCAGGAGCCCCAGCCGGCGCGCCTCGTCCATCATCTCCGGGTCGAACACGGGCGAGAGGGCGAACCTTCCGCCGGCCTCCTTCACGGCGCGCGCCTGCGCCGCCGTGAGGACGGTCCCCCCGCCCACGAGCGGCCCCTCCCCGGGGCCGTGCCTCTTCGCGTCCCGCGCCTCGCGCGCCAGGACACTCATCGCCTCGAGCGCTCCCGGCGTCGTCAGCGTCAGCTCGAGCACCCTGAGGCCGCCGGCGAGGCCCGCCCGGCACGCCCCGAGCACGTCCTGCCCCGATCCCAGGCGGACGCAGAGAATGACCCCCTCGGAGAGGACGGCGCGGAGAGTCCGGTCGATGTCGTTGTCCTGTCCGCTCATGAGCCCGGACAGACTATCAGACTGAGCGCGCGCGCCGCGTGTCGAATCGCGACAGGCCCGCGAGACGCGCGGCCGTGAAAGCCTGCCGATACTCGTCCGCGGAGATGCGGCGGTGGATCGCGGAGTACCGGTCCGCTCGCACCCTCCACGCGGGGGCGTACTGGTCCATGATGTTGACGTAGGTGCGCGCCGAGACCTCCCCCCCCAGGAACCGCATGATGGCCGCGGTTCCCGCCACGCCGTCGGGCATGACCAGGTGGCGCACCAGCACGCCCCTCCGGGCCAGGCCGCTTCCGTCGATCACGAGAGGGCCCACCTGCCGGTGCATCTCACGGATCGCCCTGCGCGCCGCCTCCGGGTAGTCCCTCGCTTTCAGGTAGAGGGCGGCCGCCGCCGGATCCCAGATCTTGAAGTCCGGCATGTAGATGTCGACGACGCCGTCCAGCAGCCGGAGACTCTCGAGGGCGTCGTAGGCGGAGGTGTTGTAGACGATCGGCAGGCGCAGTCCGCCCTCGACGGCGAACGGGAGCGCCTCGAGAATCTGCGGCACGACATGCTCGGGGGTGACGAGGTTGATGTTGTGGCAGCCGCGCGTCTGCAGGTCGAGCATCATTTCGGCCAGACGCTCCGGCGTGACCTCCGCTCCCCCGCCCTCCTGGCTGATGTCGTGGTTCTGGCAGAAGACGCAGCGCAGGTTGCACATCGAGAAGAAGATCGTGCCGCTGCCGTTCCGGCCGCGCAGGCAGTCCTCCTCGCCCAGGTGCGGTCCGTAGCTGGCCACGCGCGCGTACCGCCCCGTCCTGCAGACCGCCATCTCCCCGGCGAGACGGTCCACACCGCAGAGCCGGGGGCAGGACGCGCAGCGCGCGAGAGAGGCGACCGCGTCGCGGGCGCGGCGCTCGAGCTCGCCGCTTTCGTGGAGACGCAGGTAGGCGGGCGCCGCCCCCGCCCTCCCGTCAGAGCGAATCCGCAACGGCCGCCTTCTTCGGCTTCGCCAGCCGCTCGAAATCGCTGAAGCGCATCTTCACCAGCGAGGCGTGGTCTCCGCCGTTGAAGACGATCTCGTCGTCCTCGTATACGGCCTCGTCGACCACCATCGGCACCCCGTACAGATTGCCGAAGGGGGGCATGGCCCCCGGCTCGCAGTCCTCGAACTGGCCTCTGAACTCCTCCTCCCTCTCCAGGTGCGCCTCGCGCAGCCCGAGGGCCTTCTTGAGCTTGTCCAGGTTCAATCTCTGATTGGCGGTCGTGGCGACGAGGGTGTGGCGGCCGTCGCCGCTCACCATGATGCACTTGATCATCTCCCTGCCCCTGACGTGGGCGCTGGCCGCGGTCTCCTGGGCGGTGTATGCGGGGGCGTGCGGCAGGATGGAGTATTCGACCCTGTGGTCGTCGAGGTATTTCTTGAGACGTCGGCAGATCGGCATGGCGGGACCTCCTTGGATGCGGCGCGGGCGGGGCTGAGCCTCTGGCGCCATTGTACGCCTTCCCCGGGGGAGGGGAGTAGCCCCGCCGGGCGTCCTTCCGGGGCCTCGCGTAGGGTCGGCTGCGGGGGCCGCCCCGCCCGGGGCCACCGCGGGACGCCGTTTGACGGTCGGGCCCGCGGGACCTAGATTCACGGCGGTGGCGCCACCCGCCGGGGGCCGCGTTCCGGGCCGCGGCGGGGATCGCGCCGGCGCACACGGTGGTGTGGACGATGAGGACGAGCTCCCGAGTCGCGGTTCCGATCGGCCTCCTGGCCCTGGTCGCGGGCTGCGCCGACAACACGCCCGCGCGGATCGAAGTGAACGCCCCGCCGGTCATCGTCAAGCAGGGGACGATCTCGATCGAAGCCGCCGTCCTGAACAGGGACGGCAGGCGCATCGAGGGCGAGGCGGTCACCTTCTCGGGAAGCCCGGAGGACGTGATCGACGTCGGCCGCGACGGATCGCTGCGCTGCCGGGGGACGGGGGACGCCACCGTGCACGTCGCGGGCGGCGGGCTCGGCGCGGACGTCCCCGTGAAGTGCCGCATCCCGACGGAGATCGTCCTGCCGGAACAGCGGCAGTTTCTTCTCGGCGGCGGTTCGGTCGCGCTTCAGGCGCGCGCTCTGGGGGGAAAGGGCCGGCCGATGAACGACGTGCCGGTGATCCTGACCTCGTCCGATCCGTCGGTCGTGAAAATCGACGGGATGAACGCCGTTCCCGTCGCGGTGGGGAACGCCGTCCTGAAGGGGACCGCCGGCGGCGTCTACGCCGTCTCGGCGGTCGAGGTGGTCGAGAAGGTGGTCGGGGGGCCGCTGAGGCTCGCGGACGGCGAGAGCCGGACCTTCAGGCTGGGCGGCGGATCGTACCGGGTCGAGATCGAGGTCACGCCGTCCCACAAGGTCGAGCAGGGGGTGACGGCCTCCTGGGACGGGGCGAACTGCGAACGGCAGGGCGAGAGCCGATCCCACCGCTTCTCGTGCGACGTGCGCGAGGGAGCGACGCTCACCGTCGCGAACCCGAAGAGCTACGGCCTGGGCGTCCCCGTGGCGGGGACCATCACCATCCACCGCGTCCCGCCCGGATGACCCCGGAGGGGCCGGCCGATCAGCCCGTGGCCATGACCTCCAGCCTCAGGGTGACCTGGGGCGCGCGCCGCGCCCGGCCGCCGGCCGGGACCTTCCGGAACGTGTAGATCCCCTCCTTCAGGGAGCGCGCGGTTCGTCCCGCCGGGGGGACCCTCGCCAGATAAAACGAGTGATTGAGGACGAGGATCTGATCGTCCGTGTTGAACGCGAGGAGTCCGCTCACCAGGTGCGGAAGCCCTCCGAGCGCGACGGCCGCGGCGCCGGGCCCGGCTAGATCGCGGGCCAGTCCCAGCCCGGACGAGATCACCGACTGCATCGGATCGATGGCGCTCTGGTCGAGCTCGGTGATGGCGCAGCGGAACGTCAGGTGGCGGTGCGCCGCCCCGCTGTAGAGGACGAGGTCGCTGATGTTCAGGGCCGCGTCGTCTGGGACGTAGCGGAACAGATCCACCCTGAGGGTGCCCGAAGCGGTGCCGGTGTCCTCCTTGTCGGTCTCGACGCTGGCGACGAGCGCCACCTCGTTCTTGCGCCCGTCGGGGAGGTCCCCGAAGCGCACCTCCCGGAGGGCGATGAGGACCCGGGTGCCGTCCGGGATCGCGGCGCCGCCGTCCGGCGGGTCGACCTCGATGGCGCCGTGGAATTTCTTGCCGCTCCGTCCCGTCTTCGAGCCCGCCGGCCCGCGTCGAGCCGCGGGGGATCTTTTTCGGACCATCGTCGCCTCCCGCGCGGCCTCCAGTGTAGCGGTATTCCGTCGCGGACGCAGGGGATCTGACGCTCGCTCATTCCCGGCATCCGGCCCGCCGATCACGCCATGGTGACCACGATCTTGCCCCTGTGATCGCCCGCGCCGAAGAGGCGAAGCGCCTCGGGTAGATCGGCGAGACCGAACGGCCCGTCGATCACCGGCGTCAATCGTCCGGCCTCGAAGAGCGAATTCATGTAGTCAAGGTCCTTGTTCGGCTTCAAGGTGACGAGGCGCACCTGCTTGCCGTGAAGCCGCGAGATCAACGGGCCCAGAATCAACACCTGCAGCAGGCGCGGCATGGTGCCGCCGACGGTGGCGTAGATTCCGCCGGGCCTCAGCGCGCGGGCGTAGGCGAATGGCGAACGGTTGGTTTTCACATCGAGGATCAGATCATATAACTCGCCGCCACGCGTGAAGTCCTCCTGAAGGTAATCGATGACATGGTCCGCGCCCAGGGCGCGCAGCACGTCCAGTTTGCCCGGCTTGTCGACCACGGTCACCTCGACGTCGTGAAGCCGGGCGATCTGCAGGGCGAAGGTGCCTACGCCCCCGCCCGCCCCGTTGAGAAGCACCTTCTGGCCGGACCGGATGCGGCCCGCATCGATGAGGCCCTGCACCGCCAGCATGCCCGCCTGCGGGATGGCTGCGGCCTGCTCGAAGGTCATCCCGGCCGGTTTGCGCGCGAGCGCCGCTTCCGGCGCGCAGGCGTACTCCGCGAAGGCGCCGAAGCCGCTCATGCACAGATCGCCGTAGACTTCGTCACCCGGCCGGAACGACCTGACGGCAGCGCCCACCGCCTCGACGCGCCCGGCGATGTCGCATCCCGGGATCCGCACCCGGGGTGTGAGAAGACCGTAGAGCAGGCGACTGATGAACGGCTCCCCACGCAGCAGGCCCCAGTCCCAATCGTTGACGGACGCGGCATGGACGCGGACCAGGACTTCATCGGCTTCGGGCGCGGGCCTGGCCACGTCCTTGAGTTCCAGGACGTCCGGCGTCCCGTAGCGTTCCATGACGATGGCCTTCATGAGTGCGTCCATTCGGAGGTGACGACGGATCCGCCGCGCTCGAGGCCGTGGCCGAACGATCGAGTCGCATGATTCGCGGGACGGAATCCCCGCGGGTCGTTATTATTTCAGAATTCCTCTCGATCTGTACGCGGGCGGCGTCGGCGAGAAAGAAGTCGCGGTACAAAGCGACGAGAAAGAAGACCGGGGTCGATCTCTACGCGGGCGTGACCTGTTCCCACCGTTCGACGTTCACACCCTTGATGAGGAGCCACACGGGGAACAGCAGCTCACCGATGAAGGTGAACTGGCTGATCGTCGCGAGGCCCGGGTCGAGCATCCGGGTGCCCGAATCAATCATGTAACCGGCACCCCCGATCACCAGCAGGATGCCCAACAGCCTGGGTAGGAACCCGGCTCGGAAGACCAGGAGCCCCAGAGGCAGTAGCCAGAGACCCCAGAATACCTGAGCGACCAGGATCCCGTTCGCGCGCATGTCGAGAAACATCATCGCCTGCGCATGGAGTTGCGCCGCGCTGAACGCGCCATCGCCCGCGCTGCCGAGCAGCC
Source organism: Candidatus Polarisedimenticolia bacterium (assembly GCA_041580375.1). GTDB lineage: Bacteria > Acidobacteriota > Polarisedimenticolia > Gp22-AA2 > Gp22-AA2 > JAPUIN01. The sequence continues at coordinate 1,713 of JBFGDZ010000134.1, read as the reverse complement.
GCAGGACGGCGAGATGGTTGGCCTCGCTGAGGAACGCGATGGGAACGCCGAGGAGCGCCAGAACGGCCATGAGCACCGCGTGATTCCTGTTGACGGTCTCGAGCAGCCGGTACAGGGCCAGCACCAGAAAGACGAAAATGATCTGGCAGATCAGGTGGCTGACGGTGCCGGTGCGGAACAGCCACTCGGATGCCATGATGTTGCGGAACGTGGTCGCGGCATCTCCGCGCACAACGAGCACCGACGGCACATAGAGGATGCCGAAGATCGCGAAGGGCACCATGCCCAGGTAGAGGCCTCCGGCAAGCCTGGCGGTCCTGTTGATGGAGGCATGCTCCCGGCTCGTCATCATTCAGCTCCGTAGTCGGCGGTCCGGTCGCCCTCGGTTGTGAGCCGTGGTCGGGCGGCTGGTCCAGGTCATGGCCCATCCCGGATCGGGGGGATCTTCTCATGATGGAAACGAACCCCGGCCCGGGCTTGGAACTCGATGTCGGACGTGGTCCGATAGACGGCCTCGGCCGTCGATACAAAATCCCACCGGCGGGAGATCCGGACAAAACCCTCTACGCCGGCGCCGATCATGCCCGCGAACACCGATCGGCTTCGCTCCCGGCGCCTCGATACACCCAGATCGACAAGAAAGCCCAGACCGAGGCGTTCGTGAAACATCGAGACAGGAACCGCGCTCAGCCCCGCCGCCATGATGTCATAGGAGCCGTTCTCACGGAACGTCGCCCAGAACTCTCCCCAGGGGTAATCGTCCGCCGGGCCTCCGCTGTAGCCGTACCCGATTCTGAAGCCTCGCGTGCTCGGCCCCGCGCTATCGCTTGCGTACGTGTAAGAGACCGTGAACATGCCCCGGATTGCGGGATCACGCTCCCATCGGTTCTCAGCCGGTTCCTCCGGATCGGAGCGCGGCCGCCTCTCCGGGCTCTCTGTTCCGGCCAGGAACAGATCCGGAGCGCAGAGAGCGAGGACGAGCGCCGGCAGGACCTGACGGAGTGTCATAACTGGTTGCCTGCCCCACGAGTCTCGACGCAGGATCAATCTCGAGACTCAATTTCGCGCGAGAGCGCCTCCTTCTCCGGATCGGCCCCCGTGCCGGGCGCCCTCAATACGATCCGCGTATCAGGACACCGGCCGCGAGGGGGCATGACGCCAGAGCTGTACGCCGATCAGGATCGCCCACGCCGAGTAGCCGAACACGTAAAGGCCGAAGTCGTGGACATCGACGCCGATCACCCCGGCCAGAACCATCGCCAGCGCTCCGAGAGCGGCGGCGCCTCCCGCGATCCCGGTCCAGCGAGGTAATGCGCGAGTGACCACAATCGCTATCGACCAGAAGACGACTGCGCCGGCCATCGCGACCATGAACACGCGGGCGAAGGACGCATTGAGCGCGTGGTTGTAGCCCAGGATCAAGCGGACGAAGCCGAGGGTCGCGGGATCACCTCCTGCGTGATGCCCGACGAAGGCCGGTAGAGCCAACCCGTTGAGCACCGCCGCAGACATCGCGGCGACGCTCCCGTAAGCGAACGTCACCATTCCCGCCCGCGCCAGCACGATGGAACCGTTCAGGCGCACGGTCAGGCCGAGGAACCCGATCGTGGCCAGGACCAGACTTGCGATAGCGAGGGAGTGCGTTCCCACCACGACGGGTGCGATCCTGAGAATGTGTTCAAAATCACCGCCCGTGGGATGCAGTGCCATCGT
>JBFGDZ010000133.1:0-10037 GCA_041580375.1 Candidatus Polarisedimenticolia bacterium | reverse complement strand
TTCACGCCGCCCCCGTGCTCGGGACCCGGCGGGCTCCACCTTCGCGAGCCGCGGCGCGCGAGAGGATCGGTTGTCGAAATGGCGGAGAGGGGGGGATTCGAACCCCCGGCACCGGTTTTAGCCGATGCAACTGCTTAGCAGGCAGCCCTGTTCAGCCACTCCAGCACCTCTCCGCGGGGGCCGGCTCGCGGGCCGGGATCGTCATCTTAGCAGACTCCGGTGCAAGGATCGGCGCCGCCCGGTCCCGGATTGGGATAGATTGTCCGGACCGTGTTCATCGCACCCGCCGGGGGGGGCGCCTCGACGCTCCGGAGGCCGGCGGGCGGCTTCTGAGGGGGATCCGAATGAACGAATCGCTGCCGCTGGAATCGATCCGAACGCTGCCCGCATACATGCGCGAGATGGCGGCGCACCTCCTCGAGCGGTTGCCCGCCCTCGGCTACGCGATCGTGCTGCTGCTCGTCGGATGGGCCGCCGCCAGCCTGCTGCGGGCCCTCTGCTCGCGCCTCATCCCCTGGTTGTACCGTCTCATCCCGAGCCGAACCTTCCGGAGCCGGCTCGCCGACTCCGGCATGGAGGGGTTCACCTCCCGGGCGGTCGCCGGCGTCGTCTACTGGCTGGTCCTGCTCCTCTTTCTCGCGGCCGCGGCCCAGGCTCTCGGTCTCGTGGGCGTCTCCACGCTGGCCGAGGGACTGGCGCGATACCTTCCCAACGTCCTGCTGGCCATGCTCGTCCTGATCGGCGGCGTCGCCCTGGGCAAAATGGCGCGCGCGAACCTGGCCACCGCGGCGATCTCGAGCGATCTGGCGGGCGCCGATCTCCTGGGACGTCTGGCGCAGATCACCATCCTGTCGATCGCGGGCGTCGTGGCGCTCGACCAGATCGGTCTCGAGAGCACGCTGCTCATCGTCTCGCTCGGGGTCGTGGTCGGGGCGGCCCTGGCCGGTCTGGCGCTGGCGTTCGGCATCGGCGCGAGGACCACGGTGAGCAACATGCTGGCCGCCCACTCCGTCAATCAGACGTACGAGGTCGGGAACCGCGTGCGCGTCGGAACCTTCGAGGGGAGGATCGTCGAGATCACACGCACCACCGTGATCCTGGACACGCCGGACGGACGGGCCGTCGTACCGGCGAAGGAGTTCGCGGAGAAACCGTCGATGCGCCTGCAGGAGGCCGGCTGACATGGACGGCCGCCGTCGCCTCTCACAGGCGTTCGCCGAGTCCCACCCCGAGGACGCGGCTCGTTTGCTCGAAGGGCTCCCCTCCGCCGACGCCGCCGGATTCCTGGAAAACATTCCCCCGTCGATCGCGGCGGGCGTCCTCGGGGCGATGTCCCCCGCCATCGGGTCCGCCTCATTCGGACGGCTTTCGATTCACCACGCGGCCGCGATCCTTCCGCTGCTCGCCCCCTACGCCGCGGCCGCGCTGCTCCGCCACCTGGACGACGGCGCGCGCCGCGGATGTCTCGCCGCCCTGCCCGAGGAGACGGCGCGGACCCTGGAGGTCCTCCTGCGTCATCCCGATCACACGGCAGGGGCGCTGATGGACGCGCAGATCGCGACCGTCGAGATCGACGCCGACGTCCGGACGGCGCGGACGCAGGTGCGCCGGCTCGCCGACCGCCTGCATTACTACCTCTTCGTGGTGGATCGCTCGATGAAACTGTCGGGCGTGCTGACCTTGCGGCGGCTCTATGCGTCGGCGCCCGACGCCCCGCTGCGCTCGGTCATGATCTCCTCGGTGGCGCGCCTCCCGGCGAGCGCCGATCGCGGGGTGATCCTGGCCCATCCGGGCTGGCGGCGCCTGCACACGCTGCCGGTCGTCGACGAGGAGGAGCGCCTCCTGGGCGTCATCCGCTACGAGACGGTGCGGCACCTCGAGCGGGAGGCCCGCGCCGCGCGGAGCGCGGTGCGGTGGGACCGCACGGCCCTGGAGGTGGCGGGACTTTACTGGATCGCGCTCGTGGGATTGGCGCAGGGGCTGCTCATGATCGCGTGGCCGCGCCCGCAAGGGACGGGGAGGACCGAGAATGGCGCGTAGAATCTCCCGGGCCGAAGAGGCCCTGGTCAACGGACTGTTCGATCTCTATCCGGACGAAGCGGCCCGCCTCGTCGAGGGGCTGGGGCCCGGCGAGGCCGCGCGCCTTCTCGGCGGCGCATCGGCTGCGCGATCGGGGCGCATCTTCGAGCGGCTCACGCCGGACTTCGCGGCCGATCTGCTGGAGCGGGTGGACGCGCAAGGAGCCTTCGAGCTGATCATGGCGCTCGAGCCCGGACGGGCCGCCGCCCTCCTGGCCCGCCTGGAGGATCGCCTCCGCCAGGACCTCCTCCACCGGGCCGGGCCGGCGTCGGGCCGGGAGCTGCGCGCGCTCATGACCTACGGCCCCGACACGGCCGGCCGCCTGATGGAAGCGCGGGTCATGACCTTCCGACCCGACACCACGGTGAAGGAGTCGCTCGCCCGCCTGCGCAGCCGCGGCAATCCGCGCATCCACGACGTCTTCCTCGTGGATCCGGGCGGCCACCTGGTCGGGGCGGTGACGGTGCAGAGCCTCGCCCTCGCGGCGCCGTCCGATCGGCTCGTGCAGCATGCGCGCCGCGCCCCCGTGAGCGTCCAGGCCACCTCGAGCCGTGAGGAGGTCGTGGAGCTGCTCGACCAGCATCGTCTCATCAGCCTGCCGGTGGTGGACTACGAGGGGCGCATCATGGGCGTCATCCGGTACGACGCGCTGGTCGCGGCGGCGCGGGAAGAGGCGAGCGCCGACATCCAGACGATGGTCGGCGCCAGCCCGGAGGAGCGGGCGCTGTCGAGGATCCCGTTCGCGGTGCGCAAGCGACTGCCCTGGCTTCAGGTCAACCTGGCGACCGCGTTCCTCGCGGCGGCGGTCGTGGGCATGTTCGAGGGCCTGATCGCGCGCTTCACGGCGCTCGCCGTGCTCCTGCCGGTGGTGGCGGGCCAGTCCGGGAACACGGGGGCGCAGGCGCTCGCCGTGACGATGCGCGGCCTCGCACTGCGCGAGGTCCGGACGCGCCACTGGCTGCGCATCCTCGTGAAGGAAGCCGGCGTCGGCACCGCCAACGGCGTGGCCGTCGCGGCCACGACCTCGCTGGCCGTCTATCTCTGGAGCGGCTCGGCGGGGCTGATGCTGATCATCGGCATCTCCATGGTGCTGTCGATGATCGCGGCCGGGTCGGCGGGCGCGATCATCCCGATGGTGCTGACGTCCCTCGGCCAGGACCCGGCGCAGTCCTCGTCGATCATCCTCACGACCGTGACCGACGTCGTCGGATTCTTCAGCTTCCTGGGAGTGGCCACGCTCCTGTCGGGGCTGCTGGGCTGAGGGATCGCACTCGACCGCGCGACCCTCACCAGCGGGCGCGGAACCCGCGGGCGTCCACGTGCACGAACGGCCCGTGGGCCGGCGTCGGTCCGTAGAGCCCCAGCCCCCCCTCGAGGTTCTCGGGCGACTTCCCCAGACCGAGCGACTCGATCAGATCGTAGAGCAGCCGGGCGTCCCCGATGTCGACACGCCCGTCGCCGTTGAGGTCGTCCATGACACCGTCACGGGGATTCTCGTCCACGAAGATGTCGGCCGCGCCGCCCCACATGTGCCGGCTGTACTGCACGTTCTTGAGGACGGCATTGTAGTAGGGCGTCCGATACCCGCTCATGACGAAGAAGGAATCGGAGCGGTATCCCCGCTCGTTCACCGCCTGGAGGAGGTACTCCAGCTTCAGAACGAGCCGGTGCAGAAGGACCACGTACTTGGGGTACCCGCCCTTCTGCTTGCAGATGAACTGACGGAGCGTGAAGTGGGGCGAGAGGGGCGTGTTCTCGTTGTCTCGCGTGACCTCGATGAAGCCCCGGGGCGGACGGTAGATCGCGAGACCGCGCAGCGGCTTGGCGGGATAGGCGCCGATCCGGTACCCATTGAGGCGTCCGTTGCGGACGTCCCGGGACGGGACCATCACGAAGGCATGGATCGTCATGGCGGACACCTGCCCCGGGCGGCCGATCGTCAGCAGGTGGGTGCCCTTGCGGAGAGGCGCCCGCCACGCCCAGCGCTCCCCGCCGACGCGCTCGACCGTCCCGCCCGAAGCCTGGAGAACCAGCCCTCCTTCCTTCGAGCCCCGCTTCACGGCGATCGGAACCTTCTCACCGGGAAGCGCCGCCAGGAAGAACACCGCGTACGGATTCGGTTCGTCGCGGATCATCACGACGAACGGCGCGCGCCCCGGATCGAAGGGGCGATCCTCCTCCGCGGCGCGGGCGGACCCGGAGGCGAGCATCGCGGCCAGCACCGCCGCGCCTGCATGGGCCGCGACGCGAAGCGAGCGCTCCATCATGACACCGGTCTCCTCTTCGAGGATCTCCCGTCTCCTCTCTCGTCCAGCGCGCGCTGCAGGAGCGCGTCGCGTCCGTAGATGTCCGGCCGGAAGCGCAGGCTGCCGTCGGCCGCCTCCACCCACGCCGTCCAGTACAGGAGGTGGACGGCCACCGGTTGCGGGAGCGGCACCGTCGTCTCCACACCGGACGCGATGACCGATTCGATCGTTTCGAGGGTCCAGTCCGGGTCGCGGCCGAGCAGGTAGGCGGCCAGCTCGATCGGCTTTTCGACGCGCACGCACCCCGAGCTGAATCCGCGCTCCTCCCTCATGAAGAGCTCGCGGCCGGGCGTGTCGTGCAGGTAGACGTTGAACCGGTTCGGGAACATGAACTTGACCCGCCCCAGGGCGTTCCACGGCCCCGGCTCCTGCCGCAGTCTGTACGGGAACCGTTCCGGCCCCAGAGAGCTCCAGTCCACGCGCGAGGGATCGATCTCGCGGGCGCCGCCCCCCCATCCATCGAACACGCGGATCCTCTCCCGCTGGAGGTATCCGGGGTCCTCCCGGATCAGCGGGAGCTTGTCCTGGATCGCCAGCTTCGTGGGAATCTCCCATGACGGATTGAACACCAGGTACCGCATCGTGTCGCTGAACACGGGCGTGCGCCGGTACCGCCGTCCCACGATCACGCCCATCGTGAGCGCCCTCTTCCCTGCTTCCGCGACGACCAGGGAGAAATCGGGAATGTTGATCAGGACGTGCGGATCGCCCAGGTCCTGGGGCAGCCAGCGCCATCGCTCCAGGTTCAGCTCGATCTGCCGGATGCGTTCCTCCACGGGCACGTTCATGGCCGCAAGCGTCTTCGCCCCGATCACGCCGTCGGGCGTGAGCCCGTGCCGCACCTGGAACCTGCGCGCCGCCTCCTCCATCGACCCGTCGAACCGGCCGGGATCCTCGGGGGGCGCGGCCGCCAGATCGCCGCCCGCGATCAGGCGCGCGCGGGCGAGCGCGACCCGCGCGTTCTCGTCCCCCGCCCGGAGCGCCGGGCCCCCGGGCACCGGCTCCCATCCTCCGGTGGCGGCAATCCGCCGGTGGCGCTCCAAAGCGTTCCGCAGCAGAGCGTAGCCCGGATCGATCGGCTCGAGGTCCTTCAGCGCCGCGGCGACGCGCCCGCTCTCGAGCGCGGTGCGAACCAGACGCGCGAGATCGATCTCGCGCGGCGACGCGATCCACTCCGGATCAAACGTGGCGGGGTCGACGCGGCCTGCGAGCAGGTGCGAGGCGTACACGAAAAAGGCGTCGGTCAGCATCAGATCGATATCCGCCAGGGCGGACGCGCCCGCGGCTGCGCCTCCGTCCACGTGGCGCGCCAACGCCGATCGCAGGGCCGCCGCATGATAATCGTCGGCGCGCAGGCCGTGGCTTCCGGCCTCGTCGATCGCCTCCAGCAGGGCGCGGATCGCGCCGCGCGATCGGCCCCCCATCCAGGCGGGACAGTAGAGGCGCTCCTCATAAAAAGCCGGCAGGGCCGGCGCCGCGTGCAGTTCCTCTCCCGCGATCACGACGCGCGGCGGGAACCCCACCGACTCGAGACGCGACCGGAGCAGCTCGCGCACCTCCAGCGCGAGCCGGTCGGCTCTCCGGCCGCAGCCGGTGATCCGGGATTCCGCGGAGCCCGCGCCATCCGCCCCCGGGAGCGCCTGCGCCGCCCCGCCGCTCCAGAGCGCCGCCGCCGCGAGGGCTCCGCAGAGGCCGGTTCCGGCTCGACGCCGGGCCGTTCTTCCGATCGATCGCATCCCTGTCCGGCGCCGAGGAGCGAACGCGCGCGCCGTCCGCCGCCATTCCGCGGCGCGAAGCGGCTAATATATCATCCGCTTTCGGAGCGGGACGACGGTCCCGCGAGGTGGAGAATGAATCCGGACTTCTACACGGAAAAGATCATCCTGGTGGACGCGCTCGGCTCCGTCCTGCTCCTGGCGGTGACGTTGTTCGTCCGGTTCCTGCTCGCCCGGGCCGTCACGCGAAACGAATCGCTGCCGCCGGCGGTCCGGCGCCGCTGGCTGGTCCAGATCCGCAATGTGACGATCCTCGTCCTGGTGGCGGGGCTGATCTTCATCTGGGCGCACCAGCTGCGGACTCTCGCTCTGTCGCTCGTCGCGGTGGCCGTCGCCGTCGTGCTCGCCACCAAGGAGCTGATCCTCTGCTTCACGGGATCGGCGCTCCGCGGCGCGACCGACGCTTACGGGATCGGCGACCGCGTGGAGATCGGAGACTCCCGCGGCGACGTCATCGACCAGAACTGGTTCGCGACCACGCTCCTCGAGACCGGCCCCGGGCGCGGCCCGCGCCAGTACACGGGGCGCAAGGTGATGATCCCGAACAGCGTCCTCCTGACCACGCCCGTGGCGAACGAGACCTTCCTGGGACGTTTCTCCTTCAGTGTCCTGACGATCCCGCTCTCCGTCGAGGACGACTGGCCGCGCGCCGAGACGATCCTTCTGGAGACCGCCAGCACGCACTGCGAGCCGTTTCTCTCGGGCGCGAAGAGCCACCTGGAGGAGGTGAAGGAGCGCCAGGGGATCGACACCCCCTCCGTGGAGCCGCGCGTCGTCGTGGAGATTCCGGAGCCGCGCCGGGTGAACCTGCTCCTGCGCTTCGCCGCCCCCGCGGGAAGCATCGGGCGCATCGAGCAGGCGATCCTCAGACGGTTCGTCTCGGAGTTTTACGCCGGGGCGGCGCCGCCATCCTGAGGCCTCCGGCTGCGGCTCCCCACTGCGGCTCCCCACAGCCAGCGGACTCCGACGCGGGCGGTCCCGCCCGACCGGCGTGATATGCTCTCACGCTTCAAAAAACGGGGAACCTCGCTCCCCGGCAGCGCACGGAAGCGAAAAGATGCCGAGTAACCGCCACGAGCGCATCATGATGGGCGTCGAGCTCGAGTGCTACAACATCGTGACGCCCGACTACCGCATCACGCGGGAGCTGGCCTTTCCCCGCCCGGGCGTCAGCGAGCGGGGCGAGCGCTTCGGCCGCGACTGGAGCATCGGGACCGAGTACAACAGCCGGCCATTCAAGACGATCCGCGAGGGGCTCTTCCTGCTCAAGGCCGGCCTGCGCAAGTACCGCCGGCACCTCTACCGGAGCAAGAGCCGGTCCCGGAAGGGCAACCAGATCCTTCTGGTGGGCGGTTGGCGCGACCGCTTCGCGGGAGCCCACATCCACCTGTCCGTCGTGGGGGAGAAGCTCACGAAGGAGGACGCGCGTCACCTGACGTGGCACCTTCACGATCACATCCCCCTGCTCGTGGCCATGGGGGCCAATTCGCCCGTGTGGGCGGACGAGTTGACGCACGTCGCGTCGAACCGCATCGCCCGCGCGAGCTCCATCTACTTCAAGCCGATCCCGCGCAATCGCATCACGTCGCGCTCGACGGACGAGCTGCTCTACAGCCGGGGGCGCAAGACGAAGCCGCCGACGATCGAGCTGCGCGTCATGGACTCGAACGTGCCCGAGTTCGTGATGGCCGCGGCCTGCGTCATCAAGGCGGTGGCGCTCGCGTGGCTGGCCGGCAAGGGCGCCGCCAACCGGATTCCCCAGTCCGTCTATCTCAAGACGCGCGCCGAGGCGGCTCACCGCGGGATGCTCGCGATGCTGAGCTGGAACGGGGAGCGCATGCGGGCGAGCCGGTACCTCGATCGGATCGTGTGGAACTTCCGGGACGAGATCACCGACATGGACATCCCCCAGGATCTGTGGACGGCCATGAAGCTTCTCAAGAAGGGCTACAACGGCAGCCGGATCCTGCTGGAGGCGGCGCGCCTCGCGCACAAGGAGCATCCGCAGACGTGGCAGCGGCGCTTCGCGAAGAGATACGTCGGCGCCATCGATCATCTCCTGAGCGGACACTCGATCCTCGATTTCGCCGAGCGCCTGCACGTCGAGGTGCCGGACATCTCCGACACGTGGCTCGGGAGGCGGAGGCTCCGGCTGTGAAGGCGAAGGAGCCTTTCATCGGCATCACCTGCGACGTGCAGATGCCGAGCGGACGCTCGAAGGCCCACGAACTGCTGTGCGATTACCGTTACCCGGAGGCCGTCAAGATGGCCGGGGGGTTCCCCGTCCTGCTGCCGATCGCCCGGCGCCCGGACGTCATCCGGCGCTACCTGGAGGAGGTCGACGGCCTGATCATCGTAGGGGGCGACGACGTCGATCCGCGGCTCTACGGCGAGCGCCCGCGCCGGGGAACCGGCACGGTGTTCCGGCCCCGCCTGCGCTTCGAGTGCGATCTCTACCGAGGCGCCCGCTCCCGTCAGCTGCCGATTCTCGGGGTCTGCTACGGCATGCAGCTGCTCAACGTGCTCGAGGGAGGGTCGCTGTATCAGGACATCCGGCGCGATGCGGGCGCGCGCCGCAATCACAGGAACCGGCGCCAGCCGCTGACCCGGATCCGGATCGACCGCGACTCGAGGCTGGCGCGCGTCCTGGGAACCCAGGGCGCCACGGTGCATTGCGAGCACCATCAGGCGGTGCGCGACGTCGCGCCCGGCTTCCGCCCGGTGGCCTTCTCGACCGAAGGCATCGTCGAGGCGATCGAGGGCCGATCGCGCGAGATCCTCGCCGTCCAGTGGCACCCGGAACGGACGCTCACCAGCAAGGTCTCCCACCGGCTCTTCCGGTGGTTCATCCGGCTGTGCTCGCGTTGACGGCCGCGATCGCCTGACGGATCGGCGCGCGCCTCAGGCGCCCGGCGCGGGACGGCCCTCGGAGACGACGGGCAGCGGGATCGCGGATCGCACGTGGATGTCGCGCTGCGGGAAGGGGATCTCGATCCCGTGCCTCTTGAGCGCCGCGTGGATGGCGAAATTGACGCGGCTGATGAACTGCCCGCGCTGGTGCAGTAGCTCGCTCGTCCAGATGAGCAGCTCGAAATCGATCGACGAGTTGCCGAACGCGGTCAACCTCACGTGGGGGGCCGGATGCTTGAGCATCCCGTCCACGGCGTCGGCGGCCTCGAGGAGCGCCTTCACGACCGTCGGCACGTCGCTCTTGTAGTGGACGCCCACCGGCACGCGGATCCGGATCCGGTCGCTGCCCCGGCTCCAGTTGACCACCTGCTGCATGACGATCTGCGAGTTGGGCACGATGACCGCAATCTCGTCGTTGGTCAGCACCTCGGTCGAGCGCACGCTGATGCGGTACACCCTTCCGTGCAGGTCCCCGATCTGAATGCGGTCGCCCACCTGGATCGGCCGCTCCAGGAGAATCACCAGACCCGCGACGAAATTCGCGGCCAGGCTCTGCAGTCCGAACCCGATGCCGACTCCCAGCGCGCCGAACAGGACGGTCAGCGTCGTGAGATCGATCCCCGACACCTGGAGCCCCACCAGCAGCCCGAGCGTCAACATGAAGTAGCCGCTCAGATTGGCGAGCGCATGGGCCACACCCGTCTCGACCTTGAGGCGCGGGAAGACGCGGGAGAGAAGGACGTTGCGGAGGATCCGTGCGCCCCAGATGAGCGCCACGACGAAGACGACCAGCTTCAGCAGGCTGGCCGCGGAAAAGTCCGCGCTTCCGACGGAGAACAGCGGCCGCGTCATCCAGGCGTACAGGTCGCTGGCGCTCTCGAGAAAGGCCTCGTTGATCGAGTTCATGCGCGATCCGGCGGCTCCAGACGGGGTGGGCTGGATTCGGGGGGCGAGTCTAGCCCCGCCT
>JBFGDZ010000132.1:0-10064 GCA_041580375.1 Candidatus Polarisedimenticolia bacterium | reverse complement strand
CGACCAGATCTCCGCCCGGCTGCGCGCCGCCTGAGGGTTCCTCCGTCCACCCGCCGTGCGGGCGGCGTCATTGACTTGCGCCGCCCCTCACCGTAACGTAGTCGGTCACGTGAGACAGACGATGAAGCCTCGCCCGCCCGTCCTGGCGGCGCTCCTCCTGATCGGCGCCGCGACCACAGGACTGCTCGCCGCGTCCGGCGAGGGCGACGGACGGGCCGGGCCCACGGCTGGGCGTGAGGCGTCGGAGGCGATCGACGCGCTGATGCGCCGGGGCGAGGAGCAGCTCCGGCTCGGACGCGTGGAGGACGCCCTCGCGACGTACCGCGAGGCCCTGCGGCTCGACCCCGCACATTACGGCATCCAGGTCCTGATCGCGGATACGCTCCGCCGCGCAGGACGAACGGACGAGGCGATGGCCGGATTCGAGGCGGCGCTCGGGCTCGGTCCCGGTCGCCATGAGGCGCGCGTGGGTATGGCTCGGATCCATCGCGCCGCGTTCCGGTTTGAAGAGGGGGAGCGGGTCCTTCAGGAGGCGCTCGACTCGGTTCACCCGGCCCGGGCCGGGGAGGTGCTTGCGGAGCTGGCCGAGGTCCGCCGGCTGGCCGGGCGGCTCGATGAGGCCGCGGCCATATGCGGGCGCGCGCTGCTCGCCGATCCGGACGCCGCGCGACCGCGTTCGACGCTGGCGCTGATCGAGGAGGAGCGGGGTGCGCTCGGGCCGGCCCTGGAGCACTGGGATCGCTACCTGGAGCGCAGGCCCGACGACGAGGCGGCCCGGCTCCGTCACGAGGAGCTGAAGGAGCTGCGCGCCTCGATCGCCGCGCTGCGCGAGGCGGCCGCCGGATCGGAGGACGCGGAGATCCGGGCCGAGCTCGGCCGGCTCCTCGCGATCAGCGGGGATCACGCGGGCGCGGCGGAGGCCTACCGCGCATCTCTCGAGATCGAACCGGACGGCGCGGACGCCCGGAGGGGACTCGCGCTCGCCCTGCGGCGGGCGGGCGAGGACTCGGCGGCGGCGCGCGAGTACCGCCGGCTCCTGCGCTTCAGGCCCGGCGACGCATCGGCCCGCTATGCGCTCGTCGCGATCGCCCGCGAGGCGAGCGATCGGGGGCGCGAGGAGGCCGCGTGGGAGCGGCTGCTCCGCGCCCGCCCTGACGATCTGTACGCCGCGCGCGCGTGGGTCGAGTTCCTCGCGCGGACGGATGCGCCGGATCTGGAGCGCGCCGCGCGCGAGGCCGCCGATGACGTGGCCGCCGCCAGCGCGACGCCGGCGTCCCTCCGGCGCGACGCGCTGGTCCTGGCCGAGGCCGGCCTGTGGGACCCGGCCGCGCGCGCGGTCGAGCGCGCGCTGCACGCCGATCCGACCGACCCGTGGACGATCGACGTGGCGAACGATCTGATGTTCCTCCGGCCCGAGCTCCTCCAGGATCTCATCCGGATGTCCGCCGCGCGGCTGCCGAATCCCCCCTCGCTCCGGGGCGCGGACGCGCGCCTGCTGGCGCTGTTCTCCAGACTGACGCTCTGGTCGGGACGATCCGCCGAGGCCGCGAAGCTCGCGCGCCGCGCGGTCGAGGCCGATCCCGCATCCTCGCTCGCTCGATCGGCCCTCGCCGAGGCGGCGCAGAGGATCGAACGGGATCCCGAACGGACGATCCGTGAATGGAGGCGCGCCGTGGATCTCGATCCCTCCCGGCCTGCGGCGCACGTCGATCTGTCGCTGGCGCTCCTGCGCTTCGCCCGCGCGACCGATGCGGAGAAGGCCGCCCGCGCCGGGCTGGAACTGTTCACGGACCAGGCGCCCCTGCTGGGCGTCCTCGGCGCGTCGCTGATGGAACAGGGACGGATGGAGGAGGCGGCGGCCGCGTTCGCCTCGTCCCTGAGGCTCGACCCGGCGGACAACCTCGGGCTCGCGCGGGGCCAGCACCCCCTCGCGCTGGCTGCGCTCGGCCGGAACCTCGAGGCGCGGAGGGCCCTGAGAGGAACCCTCATGCCCGCCCCCGCCGTGATCTACCGGGAAGCCTGGGCCTTCGCGCGCGATGCGTACCGGGATCGGAGATTCAACGGAGAGGACTGGGTCGGGTGGCGCGACCGTTACCGCGGGAGCCTCCACGATCTCGAGGACGCCTACCGCGCCGTCGCGGAGATGCTCGCCTCCCTCGGGGATCCGCACACCCGTCTGCGCCATCTCGATGAGACCGCGGCGGTCTACCTGGCGCGCCACGGCCCGCGGGTCACGATCGACGCGATGGGCCGCGCCCGGCCCGTCAGCCGGACCGTGACGGCGCTGGATCTCGACGGAGGGCTCGGTTACATCCGGCTGAGCAATCTCGCTGACCCGGCTGCGGCGGAGGAGGTGCGGAGGGCGCTCCTGAGAATGAGGGAGAAGGAAGGTCTGATCCTCGATCTGCGCGGGAATCGCGGCGGACTCTCCCGGACCGCGGACGCCATCGGCGATCTGCTGATCGGTCCCGGGGCGGACGCCGGCGTCGACGTCGGACCGGACGGTCCCGAGCCGCAGGTCACAGGGGGGGAGGGAGCCCTGATCGACGGTTCGATCGTCGTTCTCGTCGACGAGCAGACCGCGAGCGCGGCGGAGCGGCTGGCGCGCGCGCTGCAGATGTCGGGGCGCGGCGTGCTGTCGGGCGATCCGACCTTCGGGAAGGGGAGCGCCCAGATGTCGCGCGTCCTGCCCGGGGGAGGCACCGTGCTCGTGACGATGGCGGAGATGCTGGGACCGGACGGACGGCCGATCCAGGGACACGGCCTCGAACCGCGCGGAAAGAAGAGGAAGCCGCGCGACGGCGAGCGGCCCGCTCCGGACGGCGAACGATGAGAGAGTGTCTTCGCGACCCGGCGCGATCCGGGACGCGCCGCGGCGATCGCCGGCGCGGGAGGGTGCGATGCTGAGACGCAGAACGCTCGTGCGCGCGGGGCTCGTGGCGGCCGCCCTGCTGGCGCTTCTGGCCGCCGGGATCGTCGTCCTGAAGGGCCGGTTCGAGGAGCGTCTGCGCGCGGATCTGGAGAAGCGCGGCTCGACGCTCCTCAAAGGCAAGGTCACGGTCGAGAGTCTTCAAGTCGGATTCCTCCCGCCGTCGGTGCGGCTGCGGGGCGTCCGCGCCCTGAAGGTCGGCAACCGCGGATCCCACGCGGCCGGCCTGATCGACTCGGCGACGGCCGCGACCGGCTGGCGCGATCTGATCCGCGGTGATCGCCGCCCGTCGCGCGTCGCGATCGACACGCCCCGGCTCAATCTGACGCTCGCGGAGGGGCGGTCCTTTCATCCGGATGGCGCGGACCTGGCGGTGGCGTTCATCCGCGCCGTGGGCGCGGCGCCGGACTCGTCGCTCGTGATCACGAACGGGCGCGTCGAGCTGGAGTGGACGGGGGGGCCGCGTGGGCACTTCTCGGGGATCCGCGTCGAGACGGAGGGGGGTGCGGCCGGTGAGGACGGTGTCGAGGGCCGCCTGGAATTCGACGGCGGCGCATTCGTGACCGAGCGCGGAGCCTGGGAGGATCTGCGCGGCCAGGCGGTTTTCAAGCTCGATCGCTCCGGACTGGCGCTGGAGCCCCTGTCGATCCGCGGCGAGGGATTCACGGCGAGCGGCGCGCTGCTGCTCACGGACGAGAAGGAGACCCGGGCCGACGGGTCGGTGCGCATCGGACTGGAGGCGGCCCGGCTGGCCCCCTATCTGCCCGATTCGGCGGGCGCGGAGGGGAAGCTCGAGGCCAGCCTCTCCGGATCGTGGGTGGAGGGAACGATCGGCGTCCAGGGCGACATGCGCGCGGTGGCCCTGCGTCTGTGGGACCTGCAGCTAGACAGCCTCGAGTGCGACCTGGCGATCCGGGACGGAATGAAATTCGACAGGCTCCGGGCTCATCTGCTCGGCGGCCAGGCGACCGGCTCCATCGACGTGTCGTTCGATGACGACGGTTTCCTGGTGGACGCCGACCTCCGCATGGACGGCGTCGACCTCGCGGAGCTGCTGAGGATGTCGGGTTGGGACGGGCCGGAGCTGACGGGGACCGTCCACTACCGCGGCCGGCACGGCATCGCGAGCTCCGGGATCGAGAGCCTCAGCGGATCGGGAGTCCTCGACGCCGTCGGGCACTACCGTCCGGAGGGAGGCGCCCCGCTCCCGCTCGAGGTCACGGCGCGGATCGTCACTCGCGGGGGCGTGGTGACGGTGAACGGGGGCGCGATCCGGGCGGGAACGGCCCGGGGATCGTTCTCCGGAAGCGTGAAGCGGGGGGAGGGGATCCGCCTGCGGCTGGAGGGGGCCGGGGAAGGACGCGATCGGCTCCTGCCGATCTTCCGGAAGGCGTCCGGCGGGTGAGGCGCCGGCGCTGCGGGCGGGTGGGTCGTCGCGTCCGGGCGCCGGGATTCGATCAGTCCGGTCGCTCCCCCGACTCCGGCCCCCGGCTCATCGTCTTCAGGCGTTCGGGAGGGTACGCGGCGACGATCTCGGCCGCCACGGCGTCGGCCGCCTCGGCGGCGGTGCCGTCCCGCTCCGCGTCCGGCGCCCACCGGAAGCCGGCCTGGTACGCCTCGTAGTCCGTCTCGCCGGACGCCATGGCCGCGGCGTCGATCGCCTCCTGAAAGATCACGGGAAGCTGGCGCGTGACCTGGCCGTCCTCGTCCTTCGCCCGCACGCCGTACGGAATGTCCTTCCAGTACATGATCCTGACCTGGGCCATCGTCAATCTCCTCCGCGTCGAGGTCAATGGGGCGCGAGGCGCTCGGCGATCGATCGTCCCGACGGCGGCCGGCCCGTGCGCTCGGCTTTCTCGTCCAGACGCGCGAGCGCTTCCTGCACGTACCGGACGCCGATCCAGCGGAACGGCTCCGGCTCCCAGGAGGGAGATCGATGTCCCACCGGCGGCAGCGTCGTGAGCTCCGTCCGGCGCTCGAGTACGAGATCGGAGAGCGCCCGCCCCGCGAGGTTCGAGAGGGACACGCCGTGTCCCGTGTATCCGCCCGCCACGGCGAGGCCGCTCCCCGGATCGAACCGGATCGACGGCATCCAGTCGCGCGGCACGCCGAGCGGACCGCCCCACGCGTGCGTGAAGCGGGCGTCGCGGATGGCCGGGAACCAGGAGCGGGCCAGGCCGCGGAGCATCTCGTGCGTTTCCTCGTGGCGATCGTACTCGTCCGCGATCGCGGAGCCGAAATGATACGGCGCCCCCCGTCCTCCGAACAGGATGCGTCCGTCGGCCGTGCGGTTCAGATAATCGACCGTGAGCCGGAAGGAGGCGACGCATTCGCGTTTCTTCCAGCCGATCTCGGACCACTGCGCGTCGGAGAGCGGCTCCGTGAGGACGATGAGCGAGTACATGGGCAGCAGGCGCCGCTTGAGCCCGGGCAGCCGGGTCAGGTAGGCCTCGCCGGCGAGCACGATGGCCCGCGCGCGCACGTCGCCCCGCTCCGTCCGGAGGACCGGGCGGGGTCCCGCGCGGAAGCCGGTCGCTTCGGTTTCTTCGTAGATCCTCCCTCCGAGGCGCTCCACCGTCCGGGCCAGTCCCCGGACGAGACGGGCCGGGTGCACCGACGCGAACGAGCGGAAGTAGATCGATCCGACGGAGCCGTCGATCCGCACGCGCTCGTTCGTGGCCCGCGCATCGAGGATCTCCTGCTCGTCGCCGAATCCGAAGCGCTCGAACGCGGCGGCGTAGTCGTGCATCTCCCGCAGATGGTGGCTACCCCGGGCGATGTACATGCCGCCGCCCCGGTGGTACCCGGCGTCGATGCCCTCCCCCTCGCACACCCGTCCGATCTCCGCCACGGTGTCGTACATCGTCGCGTGCAGCGCGCGGGAGGCCTCCCGACCGTAGAGGCGGGCGACGGCGTCGATCCCGATGTTCAGCTTCGGCGAGCACCAGCCTCCGTTGCGCCCGGAGGCCCCGAAACCCGCGATCTCCTTCTCCAGGACGGCGATCCGGAGCGAGGGGTCCTTCTTGAGAAGGTAGTAGGCGGTCCACAGACCGGTGTAGCCGGCTCCGAGGATCGCCACGTCGACGTCGATGGAGCCGTCGAGTGCGGGCCGCGGGACGAGCGGTTCCCCCGCCGTCTCGAGCCAGAAGCTGTAGGTGGAGTAGTCCGGCAAGGGTGAGCGCCTCGACGATCCCGTTTGCAGGGGACCGCATCCTATCACAGCGGCCCCCGTACGAGGCCCCGGGACGGATCCCCCGCAACGCCCGGCCGACTTGCCTTGCGGGGCCCCGGGCTTTATCGTGGCGGAATCATGCTCGCGGGGAAGCCGGCCGTCCGGTGACCGGCGTACGATGACGGCGCGATCGGGACGGGGCCGCGCAAAATGGATCCTGGCGGTCGTCTCGATCGCGTGCGCGCTCATTCTCGCTCCGCCCGCCCGCGCGCGGGTGCTGTCCGTCACGGTTCCGGTCCGGGGGATGACATGCGCGCTGTGCGCGCGGAGCGTGGAGGAGTCGATCCGCGGCCTCGGGGGGATCCGAAGCGTCAGAGTGACGCTGTCGGGCTCCTCGGTGCGCGCCGAGGCGGCGGACGGTTCGTCGCTCAGGATCGCGCACGTCCGCGATCGCGTGCGGCGCGCCGGCTTCGCCGTGGGGGGAGAATGCGAGGCGGAGGCGCTCGGATCGTTCGTTGTGGGACCGGCTCGCCGGATCGATTTTCGCGTCACCGGCACGGGGACCGTGTACCAGGTCCTGGAAGGCCATCACCTTCTCCGACTGATGAAACGGTACGGCCGTCTCGACGGGCGGTTTCGAGTCGCGTTCCGCCTTCACGATCATCCGCTCTGGAGCCCGTCCGCCATCACGATCCTCGATTTCGACCGGATCGATCCGCCCGGGGAAGGGGGGCCTTGAGCGCATCCGTGCGCTGCATCGTGGTCGCGGCGGGGCTGCTGGCGGCCCTCCTGCCGGGCTGCGCCGGCGGTGGAGCGGACGCCGGTGGAGCGGACGGGCGTCGGGCGCGGCGCGCCGTCGCGGCGGACCCCGCGGCGGCCCGACCCGACGATCCCTACGCCGCCCTGCAGCTGGAGGACGTGCACGGGCGCAGACTGGATCTCGCCGAGTACCGCGGCCGGGTCCGCGTCTTCGACCTCTGGGCCAGCTGGTGCGGACCCTGCCGGAAGATCATCCCCGAGCTGAACGACCTGTACGCGAGACTGCGGAACCGCGGCCTGGTCGTGATCGGCCTGTCGCTGGACGATCACCCCGCCGCGGTGGCCGCCTTCCAGAGACGGATCCCGCTGCGCTATCCGAACGGCATGTTCAACGAGGAGGCGGCGAAACTGTTCGGCTATCCCGACGCGGTGCCGACGACCTATCTCGTCGACCGCGACGGCGTGATCCGGGAGCGGTTCATCGGCTGGGTCGACCACCGAACGCTGGAGAAGGCGGTCCTCGGTCTGCTCTGATGCGGCCAGGACGCGTCAGCGCCAGCGCTCCAGCCAGCGCCCCACCTCGGCGAGGTAGCGGACGGCGAAATAAAGAAAGGACGCGATCGGGAGGGCCAGACCGAGAACGACGCTCGGAAAACCGCGCACCGGCCTCCTGGCGTACACCTCGATGATCACGACGAACAGCGCGATGATCGCCGTGGAGACCAGCGCGAAGTGGAGCAGGAAGAAGACGGCGTTGAAGCCGCGGTAGGCGGCGCCCTCAGTCGTCGGCGGCCAGACGCCGAGGACGTCGGGACCGAGCAGATAGAGAATCCAGAAGGTCAGGAAGAGCCAGTTCAGATGGAAGCAGATCCTGGTGATCGCCGGTCGGCGTGGGGACCGCCCTTCAAGCGCGGCCGGTTCAATGACCTCCTCCTGTCGCATGCGATGACGACGCCTCCAGCGTTCGCGCCGCGCCCGATCCTCGTGCCGCGGACGGATCATGATTCACGCCGGTCTCCGGAAAGTCAATCGCGGCGCGCTCCGGGCGCCGCCGATCCGACCCGGGCCCAGGTCAATCTTCCAATTTGCGGCCGGAACGAATACCATGAGGCCCACCCTTCATCCACCTATCCGGGGGAACGACCGTATGGAAAACCGCCGCGTCCGGCTGGGGGACGACATCGACGACTACTGTCCCCGCTGCCGCCTGATCATGAACCACGGCGTGGTCGGAATGGTGGGGGACGACGTCAAGAAGGTCCGCTGCCACACGTGCATGTCCGAGCACGAATACCGCAGGGGACAGATTCCGTCGAGGCGCAGGACGGCGACGCAGAAGCTGTTCGACGAGGTGCTCAAGGGCGCCCCCCGTCCGGCGGAGACGGAGCCCGAGCCGCCGCCCCCTCCGGCTCACCCGCAGCGAAGGCTCTACACGATCCGGCGCGCGACGGGAGGCAAGGCCCCGACCCGCAAGCCGAAGAAGTCTTGACCGGCCGGCCGCGCGGAGAGACCGTCCCATGACCGAGAGGACCCGGCCGCCGTCCGGCCGCCCGGGCGAAGGCCGGCACAGCGGCCGTTCGAACGGAGCGTCCGGGCCCTCGCCGGAGTCCGAAAGGGAACTCGCGCTCGCCCCGGCTGTCCAACGGAGCGGGTCGAAATCCGCGGTCCGGAGGGACGAAGCCGCGCCGCAGGCCGCGGAGCGGCGCGCGGCGCCCGATTTCGACACCATCGTCGAGCGCTACGGGCCGCGACTGTACGCGCTCGCATACCGGCTGTCCGGCTCGCGGGAGGACGCCGAGGACCTGTCGCAGGAAGCGATGGTGCGCGCCTACCGGGGTTCGAATCGGTTCCGGGGCGAATCCGATTTCTACACCTACGTGTACCGGATCGTGATCAACCTCTGGAACAACCGCCTGCGGCGGAACCGGCGCTGGCGCCTGATCCCATTCGGGGATTCATGGGATCGCGGGAAGGAGGAGCGCGGAGGGATCGGCGATCCCTCCGATCCCGGCCCCGGGCCGCACGAGCGGCTGGTGGGGCGCGAGCAGACCCGAAGGGTCCAGGATGCGCTGTCGCACCTCGATCCGGGCCTGCGCGCGGTGCTCGTCCTGCGCGTCGCCGAGGATCTCGAGTACGAGGAGATCGCGAAGATGCTGCGGATTCCGATCGGCACCGTGCGATCGCGACTGGCGCGCGCTCGGTCCCGGATCCGCCGGCTCCTGATGGAGTGAAAGCGACATGCCCGAGCGCTACGACTACGATCTCGACGAGACTCTGAACCTTTACCTGGACGGGCGTCTGTCCGGGAAGAGGCTCGAGGAGTTCGAGCGCCGCATGGCGACCGATCCCCCGCTGCGCCGGGCGGTCGAGTTTCACCGCGGCCTCACGCTCGACTTCCGCGAGGAGACGCCCCCGCTGCCGCGCGGCTACGCCCAGCGCGCGCGCGCGCGGCTGCGGGCCGCCGAGGCGGGCGAGGATCGGTCCGGCCGCCTGGCGTGGTTCCGGCGGGCCGGGACGCTTCGCCTCCTGGCCACGGCGGTCGCCGCCGTCGCCGTTGCGTTCGTCCTCTGGCCGGTGGCGCGACGCGGACTCGCTCCGCAGCAGGAGGTGCGTCCCCTCTCCGGATATGCGTCGGGGGATCGCGCGCTCGACGAGTTGGCGGCCCGCCCGCAGGCAATGCCTGAGCCGGACGAGGAGACGCTCGAAGCGCTCCGCTCTCTCGGTTACATCGCGTCGGGAACGAAGGAGGCCGCGCCGGTCCCGGACGCAAAAACGAGAAGCGCCGGGCCGGACCGGGCGACTCCGGAGAAGGCCCGGAAGGTCGCGGGCGACAGGGACGCCGCCCCGGTCGACAGGCAGGAGGCGGCTGACGTCGCGGCCGATCGGTCCATGTCGGTCCCCGCGGCCGAGTCGAAGCCGGTCGCGGAGGCCGGAGAGGGCGGCGCCCGCGCACGCCAATCGGCTCGGGAGAGCGCGACGCTGAAGAGGGAAGCGCTCGCCGGGCCCGGATTCCTCGATGCGGAGCCGGACGCGACCGCAGATCCCGGCGATCGGCGGGATGACGCGGCTCCCGCGCCGGCGGAGGCCGCTCCCTCCGCGACCGGCGCTCCGGCGGCCGACGCTCCGCTGAGTGACGCGCAGCCGGCGGAGAGCCTGCCGATCCAGGTTCTCGGCATCCCCCGTGCGCCGGAGCCGGAGGGCGGT
>JBFGDZ010000131.1:0-10260 GCA_041580375.1 Candidatus Polarisedimenticolia bacterium | reverse complement strand
GGATCGCCCGCGTCGCACAGACCGTCGGCGTCCGTGTCGACGCCGTCGTTGGCCGGATCCACCCCGAGGCCGGCCGAGCAGTCGTCGCAGGTGTCGAGATCCAGGTCCTGACAGACGAACCGATCCAGCGGCGCGCTGTCGACTCCGTCCGGCACCCCGTCGTTGTCGTCGTCCGGATCGAGCGTGTCGCAGATCAGGTCGCCGTCCGTGTCGACCGGTGTCGACAGCGGATCGAGAGGATCCGACGCCGGCACGCAGTTCGTCGTCTCGTCCGCGTCCGTGTAGCCGTCGTTGTCGTCGTCCGGATCGCACGCGTCCCCGACCCCGTCTCCGTCGTTGTCCTCCTGTCCGGGGTTCGGGTCGAACGTACAGTTGTCGCACGCGTCTCCCAGGCCGTCCCCGTCCGCATCCTCCTGCCCGGCGTTCGGAGTGGTCCTGCAATTGTCCACGTCGCCGCAGACCCCGTCCCCGTCGATATCGTTATCCGGATCGAAGGAGCAGAAGTCGCAGACGTCTCCGATCGTGTCGCCGTCGGAATCGCGCTGGGACGGATTGAAATCGACCGGGCAGTTGTCGACGTCACCGCAGACGCCGTCGCCGTCCGCGTCTCCGGCGGGATCGTTCGGACATGGATCGCAGGCATCCCCCAGGCCATCGCCGTCCGCGTCGGTCTGCGCGGGATTGGACGTCTGCGGGCAGTTGTCGCAGAGATCCCCGAACCCGTCCCCGTCGGCGTCGGCCTGCGCGGGGTCGGGCGTGCCGGGACACAGGTCGCAGAGGTCGCCCACGCCGTCGCCGTCCCCGTCCGTCTGGGGAGGATTGAACAGATCCGGGCAGTTGTCGACGTCGCCGCAATGGAGGTCTCCGTCCAGATCATCATCCGGATCCTTCGGGCACGGATCGCAGACGTCACCGGCCCCGTCGGCGTCGCTGTCCGTCTGGTCGGGGTTGGCGTCCGACGGACAATTGTCCAGATCCGCGCAGTGACCGTCACCGTCGGCGTCGTTCAGCGCGTCGTTCGGACACGGATCGCAGAGGTCGCCGATCCCGTCACCGTCGGCGTCCTCCTGAAGGGGATTGAAATCGCCCGGGCAATTGTCCTCGGCGCACGTCGTCTGCGGGTATCCGGGCGATCCGAGTCCGTCACCGTCCTGGTCGACGCAGTCGTCGCAGAGGTCGCCCAGCGCGTCCCCGTCCAGGTCGGCCTGCGTCGGGTTGGGATCGGCCGGACAGTTGTCGACGTCGCCGCAGACGCCGTCCGCGTCCGCGTCGTTGTCGGGATCCAGGGGACAGGGATCGACGTCGGCGCACAGACCGTCGGCGTCGATGTCGTCGTCCGGATCGGCCGGGCACGGATCGCAGACGTCGCCGGAGCCGTCTCCGTCGCTGTCAGTCTGGACCGCGTTCGGGGTGAACGGACAGTTGTCGCAGGCGTTCCCGACCGCGTCGCCGTCCGAATCGGTCTGGCTGACGTTGAAAGTGCCCGGGCAGTTGTCGACGTCGCCGCACAGGCCGTCCGCATCGCGGTCGTCATCGGGATCGGCGGGACAGATGTCGCAGGCGTTCCCCGTGCCGTCACCGTCCGCATCGTCCTGGGTCGAGTTGGCGGTGGCGGGGCAGTTGTCGCACGCGTCGCCCACGCCGTCGCCATCGGCGTCGATCTGCAAACCGTTGGCGATCGCCGGACAGTTATCGAAGCAGTCGACCAGGCCGTCTCCGTCGCCGTCGAAACCTTCATCGACGAGGCCGTCGCCGTCGTTGTCGAGGCCGTCGCACTGCTCCACCAGGCACTGATCGAGCCCGCCGAGCAGGACGGCGCTCAGATGAGGCTGGGGAAACGGCGCCGCCGGATCGTAGGTTCCGCGGATCTGACCCCAGGCGTGGTCGTCCACGAAGCCGCCCGCCGCCCGGGATCCGTCGCGGACCTCCGTCGTGCTCGACAGGTAGGCGGTGAAGCGGGTGCCGCCGCCCGCGGAGTTCTCGGGATCGTCCTCCTCGACGAGTCCGAAGATGTTGCCGACCAGGAGGCCTCCCGCCGTTTCGATGAGCGCGTATCCGCTGACGTTGTCGGCGTCCCCGTCGTCGACCGTCCCGGGGTCGTCGCCGTTGAGGAACAGGTAGAAGAAGCTCGCCTCGATCGGCGCCCCCTCGAGCAGGCCCGTGATGGAACCGAACAGGGCGGCCGAGCCGTTGTCCGGCTCGCGCGAACCCGGGAAGAAGACGCCGGAGAGCGACGCGTCGATGGCGGCCGCGGTGCGGCTGGCCGTCACGCGCGCGTCCAGAACTCCCGCGACGATCTCGCCCCGCAGCAGCCCGGTGAACAGATCCTGCGCGTAGTCTCCGCTCGAGACCTGTCCCCCTCGCTGGCCCGCAGCGCTGGCCAGCACGAGCGTCAGGTTGACGCCGCCTCCCGTCGTGTTGTCGGGATCGTCCTCCTCGATGTTCCCGAATGCGTTCAGGACCGCCGTCCCGGCCGATGTCGTCACGACGGCGTAACCGCTCACCCCGTCGGCGTCCATGTCGTCCAGGGTGCCCGGGTCGTCACCGTTCACGAAGAGATACAGATCGCCGCTCAGAATGGGGAGGCCGTCGATCGTCCCGCCGAGGGTGCCCGCGTAGGCCACCGATCCGCTGTCCGGCTCGAGGCTGCCGGGCACGATGGTCGCGTTCGCGTCGCCGGACCAGGAGAGGTCGCGGATGGAGCCCGCGAACGTCGCCGAAACCGCCCGCGGCGACACGGCGTGATCGATCACGCCCCGGACCTGACCGGTCGCGAAACGGCCCGCGTAGCCCCCGGACGCCGCGATCCCCGCCCGCGCGTCCGTGGTGCTCCCGAAGAACGCCGTGAAGTGCGTTCCGCCGCCCTCGGAGTTGTCGGTGTCGTCCTCCTCGACAAGCCCCACCAGGTCCGCCACCAAGGTCCCGATCGAGGTCTGCGCGATGACGTACCCCGTGAGCGCCTCGCCGTCCCCGTCGTCCAGGGTCCCGGCGTCGTCGCCGTTCACGAAGAGGTGGAACGACCCGGCCGTGATGATCTCGTTCCCGATGGCGCCGGTCACGGCTCCCGAGAAGGCGACCGATCCGCTGTCCGCTTCGTACGATCCCTGGACTTCCGTCCCCTGAATCCGGCCGCCGAAACAGCGGTTCTCGACGTCGCAGACGTCTCCGATGCCGTCGCCGTCCTGATCCTCCTGCCCGGGATTGGGGGAAAAGACGCAGTTGTCGCACGGATCGCCCGCGCCGTCGTCGTCCAGATCGGCCTGGCCGGGATTGGCGATGAAGCCGCAGTTGTCGACGTCACCGCAGAGGCCGTCGCGGTCGGCGTCGTCGAATGGATCCAGCGGGCAGAGGTCGCAGGCCGTTCCCCTACCGTCGCCGTCGGGATCGTCCTGAGAGGGGTTCGAGAGGCCGGGACAGTTGTCGACGCAATCGAGCGTCCCGTCGGCATCGAGATCCGGATTGAGCGGATCGAGAGGGCAGATGTCGCA
Organism: Candidatus Polarisedimenticolia bacterium; assembly: GCA_041580375.1. Classification (GTDB taxonomy): domain Bacteria; phylum Acidobacteriota; class Polarisedimenticolia; order Gp22-AA2; family Gp22-AA2; genus JAPUIN01. The sequence goes on along the minus strand of JBFGDZ010000131.1, from coordinate 6,772 downwards.
GGCGTCACCCAGCCCGTCGCTGTCGACGTCCAGCTGCGAGGGGTTTCTGACGGTCGGGCAGTTGTCGAACGACGCGCAGACGCCGTCCCGATCCGCATCGTTGAGAGGATCGAGCGGGCAGAAATCGCAGAGATCGCCGATCCCGTCGCCGTCCGCGTCGGTCTGGGACGGGTCCGCGACACCCGGGCAGGTGTCCGCGTCCCCGCAGACCCCGTCTCCGTCGGCGTCATCGAGCGGATCGGCCGGACAGGGATCGCACGCGTCCCCCGCACCATCGGCATCGAGATCGGCCTGGGACGGATTCGGATCGACCGGGCAGTTATCCACGAGATCGTCGAACCCGTCGCCATCGGTGTCGGGGATCACCGGCGGATCGGCCGCGAGGCCCGAGACCTGCCCGCCTCCCGTCGGATCCGGCAGGGAGCCGAGGAGGGCCCGGCTGGCGGGATCGATCCAGAGGATCCGGTCGCTGTCCTGCGACGCCGCGAAGATGCTGTGGCCGTCGTGGGCGAGACCGATGATCGATTCCGATCCCGGGGAGGGAGCGGACCGCCGGATCGCGCCGGTCGCCGCGTCGACGCGGTGGATGATGACCGAGGCCTCCGTCGCATACAACCCCGCGTCCAGCGCGCCGCCCAGGTTCTTGGGCGGCGTCGTGGGGAACGAGTCGAGGAGGGCCCCCGTGGAGGGATCGATGCGAACGATCCGATCCGTCACGAAGTTCGAAGCGAACAGCGCCCCGTCCTGAAACCCGAGTCCGTCGATGAGCGCGCCGTTGGGCGAGGGGAACGAGCCGAGAACCGATCCGGTGACGCGATCGATCCGGTGGATCGTGTTGCTGCCGAATCCGTTGACGTAGTAGAGGACGTTCGCGGCCGGATCGAACGCCAGCCCTTCCGGCCCGCCCGAGGCGGGCTCGGGCGTCGGGTATGTGGCGAGGATCGAGCCGCTCGTGAAATCGAATTCGACGATCCTATCGAGCGCCCCGTCGATCGCGAACACGGTTCCGAGCGGCGGGAAATCGCAGACGTCGCCCAGTCCATCGCCGTCCACGTCCCCCTGTCCCGGATTGGCGACCGCCGGACAGTTGTCGCAGGCGTCCCCCACGAGATCCCCGTCGGCGTCCTCCTGCAGCGGGTTGGGGACGGTCGGACAGTTGTCGACCGTCAGGACGCTCACGTCATCGATGAAAACACCCGGGAAGTCGTTCTGCTGGCCGTCGCCCGTCGCGAAACCGAAGCGCACCTGGATCGATCCGCCCGCGAAGGCTCTCAGCGGATACACGAACTCGGTCCAGGAGTAGCCGGGCAGCGTCCCGTCCTGGCGAAGCAGCACGGACGATGTCGCGAACCCGTCGTCGCTCACGGCGATGGTCAGGACGTCGAGATCGACCGAGTCGAAGAAAAACTCGACCATTCTCCAGACGCGCACGCGCAGGAACGTGCTGGCCGAAACGCCCGCCAGGATCGGCGACGTGAGAGACCCGGAGTTGCCCGAACCGCCGGCGTCGTAGTTGCACGTCAGATCCTGTCCGTAATACCAGGCGGTGACCGGGGAGACGTAACCGGGATCGGGAGCCGCACAGGGCGACGAGGCGGCCAGGTGCCAGAGTCCGCCGGCGGTCCAGCCGCCCGGGCCCGATTCGAAATCGTCGTCGAGGATCGCGATGGGGCCGTCGTCCACGCCGTCGCCGTCGTCGTCCGCATCGCAGAGATCGCCGATCCCGTCGCCGTCCAGATCGCCTCCTGCGGGGCCCGGATCCAGCGGGCAGAGATCGCACGGATCTCCGATCCCGTCGCCGTCGCCGTCCGACTGACTCGCGTTGGCGACGCCGGGACAGTTGTCCTGGTCGGCGCACAGCCCGTCACCGTCGCCGTCGTCGTCGGGATCGAGCGGGCAGGGATCCATCGAATTGCGGACGCCGTCGTTGTCGATGTCGCCGTCGCACAGATCGCCGACGCCGTCTCCGTCCAAATCGTTCTGCTGCGGATCCGGATCCGTCGGACAGACGTCGCAGACGTCGCCGACGCCGTCTCCGTCCGCGTCCGATTGCCCCGGGTTCGCGATCAGCAGGCAATTGTCCCGATCGTCGAAAACGCCGTCCGCATCGCTGTCCTCGATCCCGGGGGCGAACGACAGGCAGACGCCGGATCGGACGCGGCCCGCGGTGTTAAAGGAGTGCTGGACGCCGATGCTGCCGTCGGAATTCTCGAGCCCGACCGTCGCGGACGCGCCGTCGGTGAACGAGCCCCCGATGAGACTCCCGTACCGGAACTCGATGACGTTCGACCACTCGAACAGCAGCGCCTCGAACGTGAACGCGCCGACCGTGCTGAAGTGGGGCACGCCCGACCACAGCACGACGAAGGTCCGCGCCGGCGGCGCGCCGAGCGTCTCGTAGACGATCGTCCCTCCCGCCGTCGGGTTCAGGTCGTCCCAGAACGGCGCGATGAGATCGTTCGGGAGACCCGTGTCCGGGATCGAGACGTTGTTGAAAGCCCCGCCGTCCGATCCGAAGGTGAGATAACCGTTCGAGGCGATCCGGATCGTCGTGCGGGGCGCGCCGTAGAACAGGAAGGTGAACGGCAGCGGGACCTGGATCGAGCCATCGTCGTCGAGCGTCAGGACGGTTCCGGTCCCGGTGATGTCGAGGAGCGGATCCCCGCAGGCGGCCGCGGCGAGGTAGGTGCAGGCGTCGCCCAGGCCGTCCCCGTCGCCGTCCGTCTGGAGGGGGTTTCTGGTGAGCGGGCAGTTGTCGATCTCGTCCCGGACGCCGTCACCATCGGCGTCATCCTCCAGCGCCGGCCCGTTGACCGGACCGGGCGCGCCGGATCCGCCGTCGCCCTCGCGGATCAGGCGTGCCGACGAGGAGGTCGACGAGTAGGCGCCCGCGTCCGCGAGCCGGTTCGTTCCGGGCGTCGCCGGCTCGCGGGTCCGCGGAGCCTTGGCGTAGCGATCGCTCCGGCTGGGGCGATCGGGCGTCGCCGAGATGCTCCGGAGGTAGTCGTCCCTCTCGGGCCTCTCGGTGCCGCGCGGCGGGGATTGAAGGGCGAACAGGAGGACGGTCAGGCACGCGGTGAGCAGGACTCCACGCCTGGCGGACAGCTCCTTCATGGGCCTCTCGCACACCCCTCGAGAAGAAACGGATCTCTTCCCGTCCGGTCTCGATGCTGGACTCTGACTAAGTACGGCAAAAGACACCTAAGTCAAGGCGAAAATTGAACTTTTGCCGTCGCGGCGATCGTCCGTCACGGGGGTTTCCGGGAACGGCGGATTGCGTTTCATCAGGTAGAACGCGGTGCCGCCCCGGCCGCTCGGACGACTCCAGGGAGGAACCCGGGGAGGCCGGTGGCCCGCCCATACGGTAAACTGCGCGACCTGAAAACCGCCCGGCCTCCCACTCCGCGCCTCTCCCGGGGACCGCACGCGGGGAGGCCGGCGAAGCCTCAGGAGGCCTCTGCGATGCCGACACGACGATTCCGACGACCGGCGCCCGGATCAATCAGTCCGCTCTGGGTCCTGCTGCCTATGCTCGCGGCGACACCGGCGCCCGCACCGGCTCAGGACGGCATGGAGGACGCGACCATCGAGGTGGCGCCCGTCGCCCCCGGCGTCTACATGCTGAAGGGGCCCGGAGGGAACATCGGGCTGTCCGTGGGCGACGACGGCGCCTTCCTCATCGACGACAAGTTCGCGCCGCTCACCGCGAAGATCCGCGCGGCCGTCGGCACCGTCACCGATCGCCCGATCCGCTTCGTCGTCAACACCCACTGGCACGGCGACCACACCGGCGGCAACGAGGGCCTCGGGGAGGCCGGCGCCCTCATCGTCGCGCACGAGAACGTCAGAAAGCGCATGAGCGTGAAACAGTTCATCGAGGCGTTCGACATGCGCAGCGAACCGGCGCCCGAGGCGGCGCTTCCGGTCATCACGTTCACGGACGAGATCACGTTCCACTGGAACGGCGACGCGCTGCGCGTCATCCACGTCGACGCGGCGCACACGGACGGCGACTCGATCATCCTCTTCCCGAAGGCGAACGTCGCGCACCTCGGGGACACCTTCTTCAGCGGCATGTATCCCTTCATCGACGCGGGTACCGGCGGGCGGATGGACGGCATGATCGCGGCCGCCGAGCGCGCGCTGGCCCTGATGAAGCCGGACACGAAGATCATCCCCGGCCACGGCCCGCTCTCGACGGCGAAGGACTATCGCGACTACCGCGCCATGCTCGTGACGGTGCGGGATCGAATCGCGCCGATGATCCGCGCCGGCAGGACGAAAGAGCAGGTCGTCGCGGCGAAGCCGACGAAGGATCTCGACGCCCGCTGGGGCGGCGGGTTTCTGAAGCCGGATGCCTGGGTGGGGATCGTCTACGACGCGATGGCGGACCGGAAGCCGGCCCGGCGGAAGGGCCGTCCGGACTCCTAGTCGCTCCGACCGTCCTCCTCGATGACGAACTCCAGGCGCCCGTGGGCCTCCCGTAGCGCCTTCTCGACGGCGCCCGGGCTCGCGCGCCGGGCGAATATGAACCCCAGATAGGCGGATCCCTCCGGCAGGGGGACGAGCGGCCGGCCCACCGTGGCACTGACGGTGACGTCCACCACGCCGGGCACGGCGCGGGCCTCCCGCATGCCCCTGACGGCGCGCAGGATGCCCGCGCGGGGGATCGGGATCATCATGACGCCGGACGGGGTCCGCTCGCGCTTCAGGTTTTCGACGTCCCGGCCCAGGGCGTGCATCAGGATCAGCTCCTCCAGCGACAGCCCGGTGCCGAAGCGCAGCGCCCGCGAGCACAGGCCTCCGATCGAACGGGCCGCCATTTCGATCACCCACACGGTCGTTCCGTCGACCCGGAGCTCCGCGTGCACGGCTCCGTCGACCAGCCCGATCGCCCGGGCCGCCGCGGACGCCGACCGCGCGATCGCCCTCTGCGCCTCAGCGGGGAGGCGGGAGGGGGTGACGTAAATCGTCTCCTCGAAGAACGGCCCGTCGAGCGGATCGGGCTTGTCGAAGATCGCCAGGATCCGAAGGCGGCCGTCCGTCAGCAGGCCTTCCAGGGCGACCTCGGCGCCGGGCGCGAACTCCTCCACCAGGACGAACCGCGCCGCCTCCGGATCGCGCTCGCGGACCTCGGGCCGGGCGAGGAGATCGCGGATTCTCCGGAAGGCCGCCACGAACTCCGGGGGCGCGTCGGCCCGGATGACGCCCCGGCTGCCCGAGAGAAAGAGCGGCTTCAGCACGCAGGGGTAGGTGCTGCTCCGGGCCAAGGAGGCCTCATCGGCGCCGATCGGATGCACGGCGTGTCGGGGCGTGCGCACGCCCCCCCTGAGCAGGAGCGCGCGCAGCCGGTCCTTGCGGCCGGCGGCCGCAGCCGCTTCGGGGGGATTGTGTGGGAGGCCCAGCCGCAGCGAGGCGGCCGCGGCCACGACGGCGGTCGGATCATCCGTCGGCACGATAGCCCGCAGCGGCCGCGTGGCGGCGAACTTCGCGATCCGCTCCGCCGCCCCGGCCGGCGAAGAGATGTCGATGGTGAGGGTGCGGCCCGGCTGCAGGCCCTCCAGGGCCTGCCGGCGCTCGGACGCCACGACGGTCTCGGCCCCCAGGCGCCGTGCGGCCTCGATGAAGTCCCGCGCCCGGTAGGTCGACGTCGGGAGGAGCAGGAGAACCCGCGGCGGGTGCCGACCACGGACGGCGGGTTTCCTCCGCGGGCGGCGGCGTGTCGCGGGCTTCGGCGGGCGGCGCGTCCGCGAAGCGCGTGCGGCCCGTCGATTCAGACGCGCTCCTCCATGGGCGTGTACTCGCGCCGGGGCGGACCGGTGTAGATCTGGCGCGGCCGGGCGATCTTCTGCTCCGGATCCAGGAGCATCTCTTCCCACTGCGCCAGCCAGCCGACCGTGCGCGGAATGGCGAACAGCACGGGAAACATCTCGGTCGGGAAGTTCATGCTCTGGTAGATCAGACCCGAGTAGAAGTCCACGTTCGGATAGAGCTTTCGCTGGACGAAGTACTCGTCCTGCAGCGCGATGCGCTCCAGCTCGAGGGCGATCTCCAGCAGGGGGTTCGCGCCGGTCACCTCGAACACCTGATCGGCGATCTGCTTGATCACGGTCGCACGCGGATCGTAGTTCTTGTACACGCGGTGGCCGAACCCCATCAGCCGCACCTCGCCCGCCTTGACCTTCTTGATGTAGTCCGGCACGCGCTGCTTCGAGCCGATCTCGTTGAGCATCCGCAGCACCATCTCGTTGGCCCCGCCGTGGAGCGGTCCATAAAGAGCCGAGACGGCAGCCGCCACGGTCGAGTACGGATCGACGTGGGACGATCCGACGCAGCGCATCGCGTTGGTGGAGCAGTTCTGCTCGTGATCGGCATGGAGGATGAACAGGACGTCGAGTGCCCGCTCGAGAATCGGGTTGGGACGGTACTTCACCTCGGTCATCTTGAACATCATGTTCAGGAAGTTGCCCGCGTACGACAGGTCGTTGTCGGGATAGGCGTAGGGCAGACCGACGCTCTCGCGATAGGCGAACGCCGCGAGCGTCGGGACCTTCGCGATCAGCCGGATCTGCTGGCTGCGGCGCAGCTGGGCGTCGAAGATCCGGCTGGCCTCCTTGTAGAACGTCGACAGCGCCGCCACCGTGCTGACGAGCATGCCCATCGGGTGCGCGTCGTAGCGGAATCCCTCCATGAACTTCTTGATATTCTCGTGCAGGATGGTGTGGTGCGTGATCTCATGGGCCCATTCCTCGTACTGCTGCCGGTTGGGAAG
>JBFGDZ010000130.1:0-10409 GCA_041580375.1 Candidatus Polarisedimenticolia bacterium | reverse complement strand
TTCCGAGTCGACGCCGCCTACAGCGCCCTGTTCGAGAATCGCAGTCCGCCGCGGAGATGGATCACCCTGCGGCTGACGGGAACCCGATCGAACCGGTCCGCGATCGGCGCGCGGGTGCGCGTGGACCTCCGCACGCCGTCCGGCGCGCGGTCGATCCACCGGAGCGTCGGGACCGGCGGCAGCTTCGGCGGCAACAGCCTGCAGGAGGAGATCGGCCTGGGGGACGCGCTCGCAATCGAATCGATCGTCGTGCTCTGGCCGGCGACCGGGGAGCGCCAGACGTTCCGGAACGTGGCGCCCGACCGCGTCTACCGGATCGTGGAAGGAAACAACGAGATGGAAGAGGTCCCGGTCCGCTCGTTCACGTTCTGACCGATCCGCGGGTGTTCGGCGGGCGCCCTGCCACAGCCCGCCGGCCGCGTCCCCGGCGCCGCGGCTCGTGCCGTCACCGTCCCCGCCGCTTCGCGCGCGCGCCGAGGGACCGCACGAGACCGTCCACGACGCACCGGGCCTGGGAGCCGTCCCGGTCGTCATCGACGTTCAGTTCCGTCACGACGAGGCCGGCGCAGGCGTGGCTCGCGGCTAAGACCGCAAGCGCGTCGAACGCCGCGCCGGGATCGAGGCCGCGCGGATGCGGGACGTCGGCAGCGGGAAGGTTCGTCACGTCGACGTCGAAGTGGACGAGAAAGGGATCCGGACGTTTTTCCAGGATCCCGAGCGCCTGCCGCGCCGCGCCGCCGGGGTCCTTTCGGACGCGGGCGAGAGGGTATTTCGTCACGCTCAAGCGCTCGAGGACCTCGATCTCGGGCGGATCGATCCAGCCGGACTCCGCGTCGTATCCGAACAGGACGACGTCCCGCTCCGACAGCAGGGGGACGCGGAGCCCCAGTCCGGCGAGCTCGGGGTCGCCGCGGCCCAGCGCGAGCGCCATCACCATGCCGTCGAGGATCCCGGAGCGCGTCGTCTCGGGCGTGTTCAGGTCGAGGTCGCCGTCGAAGTAGAGGAGGCCGGGGCGCTCGCGGTGGCGCAGCAGGCCCGCGAGGGTGCCCAGGCCCAGCGTGCAGTCGCCCCCCAGCACGATCGGCGCGCGCCCGTCCGTCAGGGCCCGATCGACCCGATCGGCCACCTGCCTCGCCACCCCGGCGGCCGCAGCCACATTCTGCCCCCGCGGGTGCTCCGAATCGAGGCGGTAGGTGACCGTCGGCAGATCACCCAGATCGGCGACGTCGAGGCCCGCGTCGCGCAGCCGGCCGACGAGACCGGCGGCCCTGAAGGCGGCCGGCGCCTTCTCCTGGCCCGTGCGGCGTGCGCCCGCGCTCGATGGCGCACCGATGATGGCGATCTCCGTCGAAGTCATGCCACGCCTCCTTGGGCCGGCTTCACGAAGTTTATCAGGAGTGCTCGCGACCGCGAGCGTCAGGCCGCCTCGCCGGCGATCCAGTAGTCGTACCAGCGGGTGAGGTTGTAGAGGGTCCAGAGGTGCCAGGCGTGGTCGCCGCGGCCGGCGCGGTGGGCGGCGAAGCGGTCGCGGATCCGATCGTAGTCGAACAGGTCCTCGTCCTTCAGGCGTGAGCCGAGGATCGAGTCGAGGGCGGGCTCGTACAGGTCGCCGCGGAACCATTCGCTGACAGGGGCGCCGAACCCCTGCTTCGGCCGGTCGATGATCTCGTTCGGCAGGATGCCCCGCATCGCGTCCTTGAGCAGCCGCTTGGTGACGCCGTCGCGGATTTTCAGGGGCGTGGGGATGCGCATGGAAAACTCGACCAGCGCGTGATCCAGGAACGGCACGCGCGCCTCGATCGACGAGGCCATCGTGATCTTGTCGACCCGCATCAGCAGCAGCTCGGGCAAACGGTTCTTCAGTTCCAGGTTGATCATCCGCTGCCCGTAGTCGGCACCGGGGCGCGATCTGTCCGCGCGGCGGAAGTGCTCGCGCACGATCCCGTTCGAATCGAATCCGTTCATCCGCGCGACGGCCGTCCGCGTGAACAGCCGGCGCTTCTCGTCCTCGGTCCAGACCGAGGCGCCGCCGATGAAGAACGGCTCGTCGCGGGCGGCCGATCTCAGCAGCCGCAGCCGGTCCCCGCCGCGCCCCATGAGCGCGGCCAGTCCGCGCGCCGCGGCGTAGACGCCGCGCCGCAGGGGGGCGGGCATTCCCTGTAGGGGCAGCCCGTATCGGACGTACAGCTCGTAGAAGCGGAGGTAGTGCTCGTACCCGAAGAACTGCTCGTCGCTCCCCTCGCCGACCTGAATGACGATCGTGCCGGACTCGCGCGCCAGCCGCGAGACGAAGTGGAGCGGCACGCAGACCCAGTCGGCGATCGGCTCGTCCTGGTGGTGGACCAATCCGGCCATGGAGTCGAGCAGGTCCTTCCAGCCGATCTCGACCTCGTGGTGCTCGGTGCCGAACAGTTTCGCGACCCGGCGCGCGTAGCGGAACTCGTTGTAGGAGGGATGGTCCTTGAAGCCGACCGAGAAGGTCCGGACCGGGCGATCCATCAGCCGCGCCATCAGCGCGACATTGGCCGACGAGTCGACCCCGCCGGACAGGAAGACACCGAACGGCACGTCGGACATCATCCTCTTCTCGATCGCCCGCTCCAGGAGCGCGCGGATGCGCGCGGAGCAGAACGCGGCGTCGTCGTACGGCGCGCCTTCCTCGGCGGGGGCGGTCAGCGGATCCCAGTAGATCTCCTGGCGTATCGATCCGTCGTCGCTGACGATGAGGCGGGTCGCGGGCGGCACCTTCTGCACGCCCTCGAACAGCGTGGCCGGGGCCGGCGCGACGATGAAGGTCAGGTAGTGGTAGAGCGCCTCGAGATCGAGACGCCGCTCCATGCGCGGGTGGGCGAGGATCGCCTTGATCTCCGAGCCGAACAGCAGGAGGCCCGGGAGCCGCGCGTAGTAGAGCGGCTTGACGCCGAGACGGTCGCGCGCCAGGAACAGCCGGCGCTTCGTCTCGTCCCAGATCGCGATGGCGAAGTCGCCCTCGATGCGGTGGACCAGGTCGGGCCCTTCCTCCTCGTACAGGTGGACGAGCGTCTCGGTGTCGGTGCGCGATCGGTAGGTGTGGCCCCGCTGCTCGAGATCGGCGCGCAGGGCCGCGTGGTTGTAGATCTCGCCGTTGTAGGTGATCCAGACCGTCCCGTCCTCGTTCGACATCGGCTGGCGGCCGGCGGGGGACAGGTCGATGATCGACAGGCGCCGGTGCCCCAGGCCGACGCTCCGATCGGGCGAGACGTAGAGGCCGGCGTCGTCCGGTCCCCTGTGGGTCAGGGTCTCCCGCATGCGGACGACGGTCGATTCCTCCACCCGGGGGTCCGCGGAACCGAACTCGAACACGCCGCAAATCCCGCACACGCGAGGCTCCATCTCGAAGGAAGACAAGGACTTGTGGAAACCCAATATAGTCCCTGGCCGCGGGGTTGTCCACAGATCCGTCTGGGCCATAATGGTCGGGCCATGGGCGCGCCGCGCTTCGTCAACCTGTTCATCGACCCGAACCCCAACTGCCCCGAGGGGTGCGACCAGGTCTTCCAGGCGATCTCCGCGGAGCGCACGGTGCGCCGCGTCCGCGACTCGCGCGAGGGGGACGCGGGGGTGGAGTGCGACGTCGTCGGCTGGACGAGCGCGGCAGGAGGCACCGCCTGTCCCGCCCGCGCCGTGCAGGTGGACGACTCGGGCGCGGGCGTCGCGACGCTCCTGTACGGGGGCGACTGGGGCCTGCGGCTGACGCCGCGCGACGGCCGCCCGCCGTTCGGCGAGCCGTACCTCCTCGTGGACGAGAAGGACATCCTGGAATGATCGTCCCGCTTCGCGCCGGGCTGCTCGCCGGACTGTGGCTGTCGGTGCTGGCGACGGCGTCGGCGGCGACCCTGAGCCTCGAGGACCTCGACGGCAACGCGCGCTCCCTCGAGGAGCACCGGGGCCAGGTCATCGTCCTGAACTTCTGGGCGACCTGGTGCCTGCCCTGCGTCGAAGAGATGCCGCTCCTCGCGGCGCTGCAGGAGAGTCACGGACCGCGGGGCGTTCAGGTAATCGGCGTCTCGACCGACGCGCCGGACCGGATCCGGCTCGTCCGGCGCTTCGTGCGCCGGCACGATCTCGACTTTCCCGTCTGGGTCGGCGGCACCGTCGAGCAGATGCGCGCGTTCGGGGCCGGGGAGGCGCTCCCCGCCACCGTCATCCTGGATCGGGACGGCCGGATCGCCATGCGGATCCTGGGACCGGTCGAGCCGGGCGATCTCGAGGAGCGGGTCGAGTGGCTCCTGGGGGACCGGTCCGACGCCGGGCCGGACCCTCTCCTCGACCGCTTCGCGACCGCCCCCCACGATCACGCGGGCGAGCACGACGCCGGCGAGCGGCACGATCACGGAGACGATCACGAACACGGCGAGGAGCACCAGCACGGGGGTGTGGGGCTCGAGGGGGCCTCGCTCGTCCCGAGCTGACCGCTCTGACCCGGCGAGGGCCGGACGATCCGGGGGATCGCCGAAGACATGGAGTGGCGCTGGGCGTTCAGCCTGCGGCTGATCGAGAACCAGATCCCGCGCGCGGGGACGCGCGCCACGCTGACCTACAGGTTCCTGCCGACGTTGTCGGCCGGCGTCGAGTACAACCCGCGCGCCGACGACGCCAGCATCCTGATCAACTGGCTCGCGATCGAGGAGACTCCGCGCGCCCCGGCGCTCATCCTGGGGACCAGCAGCGACCGCATCGGGACTCCGACCGGCGAGTCGTTCTACGCGACGGTCAGCAAGAACCTCAAGCGCGAGACCGGCCTGCCGATCGCCCCGTACGCCGGCGCCGCCTACGGCACCTACGAGGACCGCTGGCGCGCGATCGGCGGCCTGAGCATCGGCTTCCGCGAGTGGTTCAACGCGCTCATCGTGCACGACGGCGTGAACGTCCACCCGATGCTCGTCTTCAGCCACCGCCGCCACACCGCCTCGATCCTCTGGGTCGACACGCGCGACCTGGGCGTCGCCTACAGCGTGGCGTTCTGAAAGATTCAGGAGAATCCCCGGCTTTCAAGCGATCGACGCTGGACAAAGCCCTGGGATCGCCGTACATACCGAAACACCACCTGCGACCGGGGGTGCGCAGCCTTGGCATTCCAGAAATGTGTCCGGATTATCGTCACGTTTCTCGCTCTCGTGGCCGGCGTCGATCTCGTCGCATTCGCCGGGCCGGAGGACGGCATCCATCTGCTCGTGACGCACGGCGCTCAGCCAGGTGACGTCGATCTGGAGTGGACGGGGGGGCAGCCGCCGTTCGATGTCTTTCGAAGCGCCGACCCGGCGATCGTCGGAGAGCCGGGCAGCATCCTTGGAAGTACGTTGAACCTTCGCTGGTCCGACTCGCCGCCGGACGGGCCGATCTGGTACTACATGATCACCTCGAGTTGCGACCCTCTGATCGATCGTGACCTCGACGGATTCAGCGAGTGCGACGACTGTCGCGACGGTGACGGAAGGATCCATCCCGGTGCCGTGGAACACTGCAACGGTGTCGATGACGATTGTGACGGCACGGTGGACAACGGCCACGACGCCGACGGTGACGGCTTCAGCCCCTGCCATCCCGACCCGGTTTTCGCGGACTGTGACGACGGGGACGCCACCGTCCATCCGGGCGCACCGGAGACCTGCGGTCCGGCCGGCTCTGGCAACGGTGTGGATGAAGACTGCAACGGATACGTGGATGAAACGTGTGATCCCTGCGATCCCGCCGACGCCGACGGTGACGGCTTCTCGGAGTGCGACGGTGACTGCGAACCGCTCGATGTCGAGATTCATCCCGGCGCGCCGGAGCAATGCGATGGGAAAGATAACGATTGCAACAGACGGACCGTGAAGAACTGCGGGCCCGATGAGCCGTGTCCGGAGGCGGGGCTCGGGGCCGATGTCTGTCGCGATGAACTGCTCTGCAGTTGCGTCGTGAACGCGGCGGGCGGTTGCTCCGGTTCGTATTCGTGTCAGGGATTCTGCAACACGAGCCAGACGACGGCTTTTGGGGACGGATGCTCCGATCGCTCGGCTTGTCTGGCGGATCTCCTCCATTCGGCCAACGTCAACGCATGCCTGGCCGGCACCGAGGCGGTCGGGCCGAAACAGGCCGGTGCCGTCTGCGGTCTCAATTCGGAGTGCCGCAGCGGAACGTGTGCGCGATTCTGCGTCGGACCGGGGTGCGGGCAGACCTACTGTCTCGACCACTGCTCCAGCGACGCGTACTGCCCGGTGGCGGGAACGGTCTGCGCGATCACCCGGGGTAGCGCGGCTCTCGATTCCAGATGCGAGCCGACGAGTCTGCCGACGAACGGCAGCCTGGTCGTCGGCCAGGCGTGTCTGACGGACGGCTCCTGCGATCATGGGTTCTGCGCCACCGACGCGGGCGCGAGGTATTGCACTGAGACCTGCTGCACGGATTCGGATTGTCCGTCGGGATTCACCTGTTCATTGCGCGGAGACCAGATCGACACGGGAATCACCTATGCTGAGCCCGGAGCCCCTTCATGCAGCCTGGATTCGGACTGTCCGGCCGCGATGATCTGCCAACCGACACTGAATCTCTGTGTCTGGCGGCTGTCCGAAACAGCGTCGATGTGTCTGCGCGACGCGGTCGGCCAGGGCGGCAGGACCGCGGGCCAGGTGTGCCTCGACAATTCCGAGTGTCGCAGCAATTTCTGCGACAAGGAGAGGGGAGTCTGCGTCGAGACATGCTGCAACGACGCCGGCTGTCCGGACGGGATGGCGTGTCGGCTGCAGTTCATTCGAACCATCCCCGGGTTCGTCACTCGGGCGCGCATCTGCACGACCGTCCGCACCGAACAGGTCATCCTCCCGCATTGATCTCGAATCTCGACGCGCCCAGGGATTCCGCGGCAGATTGGATCAGGGCGGAGGCGTCGGCTCTGCCGTGGAGACGCGCGACGCTCAGGTCCCGCAGATCCTGAACGAACAGTCCGCCGGAGGGCAGCGCTGCCAGTCGAGGTCGCCGCTCACCTGGCAGGCGGAGGGCGCGCAGGAGGGCGGGCTGTTCGGAAAGAGGGTGAAGATCTGCGTGTGGGTGCCGGTGACGGCGTCGCCGTCGAGCGTCCCACTGTCGATCCAGGTCACGCCGTAGCAGCAGGCGACGGGGAAGCCGCCGCGGCAGGCGAAGCCGAGGTCTTTCGTCATCGTCACGACCGGGTCGTTGAAGAGGATCGACTCCGGCGGCGACAGGGCGACGCCGCAGTCGGTGAACAGGCCGGCCGTCACGCTGTCCCCCAGGTGATCGATCCGGATGACCCCCTCGCGGGTCTGGCCGGCGAGGCCGGTCCCGCAGGTGTCGGCGGCGATGACCGCCATGGTCTTCCACGAGCCGTCGAGCGGCCCGGGGGTGAGCGGGGGGAGCGGGCCCCGGGAACGGTCGCCGCGGCAGGCGAGCAGGATCATCCCCCACACGAGCGCACACGCCAGCGCCCGCATCGCACGCGACCCGTCCACGCCGTCCCGCTCCGCTGTCCCGGTGAACCGGAAAAAGAAGTGCGTTGTCGTTGAAGACCGTTTCCTGAGGATCAAGATACCAGAAGTCCAGTCCGGTTTCAAAAGTCGCGAAGGACGAGCGGCGTCGCCGTCGGAGGAGGGGGGGGGAAAGCGCTTCAGTCGAGCAGGCGCCGGTCGTAGGGGTACCGGCACAGCAGTTCGGAACCGTTCGCGGTCACCAGGACCTGGTCCTCCAGTTTCACGGCGAACGGGGCGCCGGTCTCGCCCGCGTAGCACTCCAGGCAGAGGACCATCCCCTCCTCGATCCGGCCCGGGGGCATAGGCGTCGCGTCGTCGTCGGGGTAGGGGACGATCGGGCCTTCGTCCTCGAGGCCCGCCTCGTGGTACATCTGCTCGTACCGCTGCTCCCGGTATCGTTCCGGCAGTTGCGGGGCGCGGCGGACGAACTCCTCGATCGCGATGCCGGGCCGGACGAGATCGATCATTCCCCGGACGCAGTCGTGCGCGGCCCGATAGGCGTCCTTCTGCGCGTCCGTCGGCCGGTCGCCGCACAGGAAGGTTCGCGACACGTCCATCAGGTACCCCTCGTAGCCGATCGCGTCGGTGTCGACCAGCACCAGGTCCCCCGTCTCCACGGGCCGCTCGCCCGCCTCGAGGCAGAACGGGTTCGTGTTGGGCCCCGCCACGCAGGCCCGCGTGATCAGGTGCTCGCCGCCGCGCTCGATCAGCGTCCGGGTGAGCAGGGCGAGCAGGTCGATCTCGCGGACGCCGGGGCGGATCGCCGCCTCGAACGCGGCCAGCATCGCCTCGCCGATCCGGCCGTTGATCCGGAGCAGCCGGATCTCCTCGGGCGTCTTGATCCGCCGGGCCTCGCAGGTCGCCTCTCCCGAATCGAGGAGGGTGAACCCCTCGCGCTGAAGGGCCAGAAACCCGGTCGCGTCGAGCCGATCGACCGCCAGGCGGTCGCCGGGCGCCCCCAGGGTGCGGAGCGCCGAGCGGATCTCCCGCGACCACCGGCGCGCCTGGTCGAAGGCCTTGCCGCCGCCGAAGGCCCAGGCGTTCATCGGCCGCACGTCGCGGACGATGCGACGGGACAGGTGCACGGAGGTCGTGTGCTCGAACAGGATCGGCTCGCCGGCGGCCGGCACGAGGGCGCACCGCACGAACGTGTTGGCCGTGTAGACGGCCATGACGCTCGTCCCGGTCGCGTAGCGGATGTTCGCGGGATTGAAGAAGAGGCAGGCCGGCAGATCGAGTCGGCTCATCTCGGCCTGCAGCCGGGCGAGGCGCCCGGCCCGGAGCGCGGCGAAGTCGACGGCGTCCCTCATCCCGATGATGCTCGCCCGGATGGCGGTCCTGGATCAACCCCCGGGCGGCTTACCCCCGGCCGGCGGAATTCGTATAAAATGAAGCCATTCTGAGCGCACGAGACATTCATGACGGCGGCGCCATCCGAGGGTACGCGGGGCCGTCCGGAGGGCCCGAATCATGACGGCTAAGGCGAACCAAGCGGTATCGGACTGGGTGGACGAATGCGCGCGGCTGTGCGCTCCCAAATCGATCGTCTGGTGCGACGGATCGGAGGAGGAGAAGGAGCGGCTCACGCGGCTCGCCCTCGAATCCGGCGAGCTGATCGCGCTCAATCAGAAGAAACTCCCGGGGTGCTACCTGCACCGGAGCGATCCGAACGACGTCGCCCGGGTGGAGAAACTGACCTTCATCTGCTGTGAGAAGAAGGACGACGCCGGCCCCACCAACAACTGGATGGCCCCCGACGAGGCGTACGGGCGCCTGGGCGGGATCTTCAGGGGATCGATGAAGGACCGCACCATGTACGTGGTCCCGTTCCTGATGGGACCGCCCTCCTCCCCGTTCAGCAAGGTCGGGGTTCAGATCACCGACAGCGTCTACGTCGTCCTCAATCTGAGGATCATGACCCGGATGGGTGCGGTGGCGCTCGAGCATCTGGGCTCCTCGGACGATTTCACGCGCGGACTGCACGGCCGCGCCGACCTGAACGAGGATCGCCGCTTCATCTGCCACTTCCCCCAGGACAACACCATCTGGAGCGTCGGCTCCGGGTACGGCGGCAACGCCCTGCTCTCGAAGAAGTGCCTGGCGCTGCGCCTGGCGAGCTCTTACGGCCGCCGGGAGGGTTGGCTGGCGGAGCACATGCTGATCGTCGGGCTCCAATCGCCGGAGGGAGAGACGACCTACATCGCGGGAGCCTTCCCGAGCGCCTGCGGCAAGACGAACCTGGCCATGATCGTCCCCCCGGAGCGCTACAAGGGGTGGAAGGTCTACACGGTGGGGGACGACATCGCGTGGCTCCGCCCGGGCGAGGACGGCCGCCTGTACGCGATCAACCCGGAGGCCGGCTTCTTCGGCGTCGCCCCCGGCACGAGCGTCAAGTCCAACCCGAACGCCCTGGCGATGCTGAACCGCGACGCCATCTTCACCAACGTCGCGGAGAAGGAGGACGGCACCGTCTGGTGGGAGGGGCTGGAGGCGCCGCCGCAGCGATGCACCGATTGGAAGGGGCGCCCCTGGACGCCGGCGAGCGCCGAGAAGGCGGCCCACCCCAACAGCCGCTTCACGGTGTCGATAAAGCAGTGCCCCAGTTACTCGAAGGAGTGGGAGAACCCGAAGGGGGTGCCGCTGAGCGCCATCCTGTTCGGCGCGCGCCGCGGGACGGTCATCCCGCTCGTGTACGAGTCGTTCAACTGGCGCCACGGCGTCTATCTCGGGGCGACGATGGCCTCCG
The DNA here is from genome assembly GCA_041580375.1 of Candidatus Polarisedimenticolia bacterium. Classification (GTDB taxonomy): domain Bacteria; phylum Acidobacteriota; class Polarisedimenticolia; order Gp22-AA2; family Gp22-AA2; genus JAPUIN01. The sequence goes on along the minus strand of JBFGDZ010000130.1, from coordinate 158 downwards.
AGACGACCGCCGCCGCGGCCGGGCAGGTCGGGGTGCTGCGCCGCGACCCGTTCGCCATGCTCCCGTTCTGCGGCTACAACATGGGGGACTACTGGCAGCACTGGCTCCAGGTCGGCTCGCGCCTGAAGCACCCGCCGCGCGTCTACCGGGTGAACTGG
>JBFGDZ010000129.1:0-10676 GCA_041580375.1 Candidatus Polarisedimenticolia bacterium | reverse complement strand
GCTCACAGGGTGCGCGAGGTAATCGACAGGCCCGCCGCCGGACAGGACGCGAGCGGCGGCGTTCCGGCCTCCGACGCGGTCTGACCCCGGCTCGATCAAGGCGCGCCGCCGCGCGCCGCCGTTTTCTTTCCCACACTGATATCCTTGAAAAAGTCAACCTCGCGATTCGGGATCGGCCAGCCTGACCGTTTTGAATGATGGCCGTGCGCGCCTTGCCGGGGCGGGTTGCTGAGGGCCGCGGGTTCCGTAACGGTCGCGGATGAAGCGCTCGTAGGCGCGTTGGGCGTCGCGTCCGGCGTCGTGGTCGTGGGACGGGTCGGGGGGTGGTCCCGGAAGCGTGGCCCGGGCGGCGCCCCGGTCGGTAGCGAGCCGGCGGGCGCGCGAGAGCTTCGACCGGGTCAGCGCCGGCGGTGCATAGCGGTAGTCCTCGCTTTCAGTGAGCATGTGCCAGACGAGCACCACCAGCTTGCGGGCCACGGCGGTCAGCGCCACGTTGTGGGGTTTGCGGCGGCGCAGGCGCTCGAAGAAAGCCCGGAAGGGACCCGGCACGCGGACCAGCAGATGGGCGGCCTCGACACAGAGGCCGCGGGCATGGGCGCGGCCGCGCCGGGAGATGTGCCCCCCGTAGGCTTTCTCGCCGGACTGATGCACCGAGGGGTTGAGGCCGAAGTAGGAGACCAGGCGCTGCGGGCTGCGGAAGCGGCCGATGTCGCCGATGGCCGCGCGCAGAGCAACGGCGGAGGTCAGCGCGATCCCGGGGAGGGTCATGAGCCGGCGCACCGCGGGGTCGTCGTGAGCGGCCCGCGCCAGGTCGCGCTCGGCGTGACCGATCTCGAGTTGGAGGAAGTCGAGGACGCGCAGATCGGCGTCGAGCAGGGTGCGCTCCTGGGCAGGAAGCGCCACGGCGCCGAGCCAGCGGCGCCCTCTCCGGCCGAACAGGTCGGTGACGGTCGGGGCGATGAGGTTGCGGTGCAGGACCGCGTGGATGCGGTTCTTGGCCTGGGTGCGTTGCTGGACCAGCGCGTGGCGATGGAAAACCAGATGTCTCAGCGCGTCGGTCTGCGGGTCGGGGACCCAGACGGGCGGCAGGAAGTCGGCGGCCAGCAGCCGCGCCAGCGTCTCGGCGTCCACCTTGTCGGTCTTCACCTTGGCCTCGGCGATGACCCGGGTCTTGAGCGGGTTGGAGACCACGACCTCGCCGGCATGCTGGCACAGCAGGCGGTGGAACGCAAAGGCGTTGGTACACGACTCCAGGGCGACGCGGTCCTGGGGTCCGAGGCGGGCGGCGAAGGCCCGGATGGCCCCCGCCTCGGCCGGGAACCGGAGCCGTTGGGGGCCGGGCCTCCCCGGCCGGAGCACGGCCACTTCGGCGAAGCGCTTGTGGATGTCGAGACCGATGATGCGGCGCACGGGTCACCTCGCAGAGAGGGGCGATCGAGGGGCGAACACGACAACTATCCTTCCGAGCTCGCAGCTCAACCGAGTGAGTCGAAGGGGCGGCCACTTAGAATCGCGGACTCGAGGTCCATATCACCGTCGGCCTGCCCACACCGCGTGATCGCCGGGAACGCGGTGACGCCCGGACTCGGAAGCCGGAGCGTAACCCGGATCGTGCATACGAACGTTCCCAAGAGCTTTCATACACGTTAGAATCCCCACCTTATGCCAGATCACGAAGGCGCGAAGAAGGAGGGCGCGGCGGCGTTCCCCCTGGTGGGGAGAGGAGCCGTCTGGAGCCCGACCTTGCTGTTCTGCTCCTACCTGCTCGGCGCCGCCGCGGCGGGCGTTTTGCTCGTGCCGGGCTGGCGGGCGTTCGCGCTGATCGCCGGGTGGGACGCCGCCGCATCGCTCGCCGCGGTCGCGGCGATCGCTCTGGGCGCGGCCGGTGGCGCGCTGTGGGGCGGGCTGCGGGCGGAGCGGCAGCCGGCGCCGGCGGCCATGATCGGCATCCTCCTGGCGCTCTTCGCTCTGGCTGCGCTCGCGGCGCCTCTCTCTCTCCGGGCGGGGCTCCACGCCTACCTCGTGCTCTGGCCGCTGCTGGGAGGCACATCGGCCGGGGCGTTCGTCCTGCGGTTTCTCCTCGCCCTGCTCCCGTTCGCGGTTCCCGCCGCGCTCTTCTTCGCCCTGCCGCCGTTCCTCAGCCGCCTCATCGTGCCGCGGCGTCCGGGGAGCGGCCTCGGGGTGGGGCTCTCCTCGGGGCTCACGCTGACCGGGCTGGGTCTCGGCACCGGCATCGGCGGGATCCTCATCCTTCCCGCCCTGGGACTGCGCGGGTCGCTCCTGATGGGCGTCGCGCTGGCGGGCGTCGCCGCGGCCGGAACCGTGCTGCTCCGCCAGCGCGGCCTGGAGGGTCACGGCGCCCTCCTGAGCGCCCTCATGGGGGCGCCCCCCCCCGGGCCGCAGGCCGGCGTCGATTCGCCGCAGGAGGTGAGGCTCGGGGGGGCGCTGGCGGGTGGGATGTTGCTGTTCGGCTTCGCCGCGTGGGCCTACCTGATCATCTGGACGAGGACCCTGACGTTCGCCACCGGCGGGACGATGACCGGCAGAGCGGCGGTCGGCGCCATCTTCCTCGTCGGCATCGGGCTGGGCGCATTCGTCGCGGCCGGGCTGACCGATCGCGTGGGAGCGCCGTGCCTCTACCTGTCGACCGTCGTGGCCTGCTGCTCCCTCGTGGCCTACCTGTCGATGCACCTGGCGCCCCAGACCTCCATCCTCTACCTCCGCCTCACGCCCCTCCTCGAGGGCGCCGGGGTCCACCACGTCCCGGCCGTGCTCGCGGCCGTGGCGCTGATGCTCCCGACCTGCCTGCTGCTGGGGGCGGCGCTGCCGGTGCTCCCGATGGCGGCCGGGGTGAGGCAGCGTCCCGAGGTCGGCGCCGCGAGCCTGATCGCGATCGGGGCCATCGTCGCGGAGGCGATGGTGGCGCTCCTCGTCATACCGGCGTTCGGGCTGAGGCGGGCCTTGTCGCTGGCCGCGGCGATCGGGCTTCTCGCGGCGATCCTGTTCCTCGGCGGTGTCCGCTTCAAGCGACCGCCCCAGCGGACGACCGCGTCCCTCCTTCTGCTCGCGATGATGATCGCGGTGGGCCTGTTCTCCGCCTCCTGGGATCCCCAGCTCGTGGCGGGCGGTTTCTACCGGTACGGCGCGCGATCGATGGCCCGCTATGGATCGCCCTCCGGATACCTCGCCGCGCGACGCAGCGTCCGTCCGATCCACTATCACGAGGGGGTCAACGCCACGGTCATGGTCGAGCAGTCGTTCGTGGAGTCTCCGGGCGGGGCGCCGATCGAGGCTCTGGCGCTGACCGTGGATGGACGCGTGGAGGCGACCACGGGGGACGACGTGCGGACCCAGGTGCTGCAGGCGCACCTGCCGATCCTCCTGCACGGACCGACCGACCGCGTGCTTCAGATCGGCTATCTGAACGGTGTCACGTCGGGGTCGATCCTCAGGCACCCGGTGAAATCGCTCGCCATCATCGAGGAGGAGCCGGCTCTGTACTCGGCGGACGATGCGTTCTCCGCGTACAACGGCGATCCCCTCGACGACCCGCGGGTCGTCCGGATCGCCGACAGCGCCCGGGCGCGGCTTCGCGCGGATCAGACACTCTACGACGTGATCATCCTGTCGTCCGCGACACCGTGGCTGCCGTCGAGCGCCTCGCTGCTCACGGCGGAGGGCTTCCGCATCCTCGGAGCGCGGCTCGCGCAAGGGGGCGTGCTGTCCCTGCGCCTCCAGATCGACTCCACGACCGGATCGGCTCTCCATTCCGTCCTGAAGACCGTGGCGGAGTCCTTCCCGTCGTCGCTGCTCTTCCGGCTGTCCGCGAACGACCTCGTGATCGCCGCCTCCGACGATCCCCTCGCGCTCGACGTGGGCTGGATGCGCAACGTCATCGAGTCCAGCCCGGACGTGACGGCCGACCTGGCCCGGGTGAACGTGCTGGGACCGCCCGATCTCGTCCTGACCTACCGCCTCGACCGGGACGGGCTGCTGTCGATCGCGGAGCGGGCCGCGACGAACACGGACCGGTTCGCCCCCGTCGAGATCGCGTCGGCGCGGCACCTGGATGTGCATGACAACGCGCCGCTGGCGGGCGCGATCGAGGCCGCCTGGGCCGGCCTGACTCCGGTCCTGAAAAACTACGGCGCGCGTTCCCAGGATCGCGCCTCCTTCCTCTACACGCTCGCCAAATCGTATCTGGGGCTGGCCGGGGAGCCGGCGCGCGCGCTCGACCTGGCGCGGGATCTGGAGGGGCTGGGCGAGACCGCCCGCGCGCGCTGGGTGCGGGGGGAGAGCCTGTTCCAGCAGAAGGACGTCAACGGCGCGCTGGAGGAATGGCGCGCCGTCCTCGTCCTGGAGCCGGAGAACCTCGACGCGCTGTTCAGTCTCGGCACCTTTTACCTCGACGCCCGCGACTACTGGCAGGCCGAGACCTTTCTGGAGCGGGCGGCGCGCCATCATCCGGACATACCCGTGGTTCACTATCACTACGGCCGGACGCTCTACTTCCTCGGACGGCACGATCGCGCCATCCGCGAGCTGACCATGGCGCGCGATCTCGGGGGACAGGCCCTGCAGTACCCGCTGGTCGATTACCTGGTGGGGGTGGCCTCCCTCAGGCTGGGCCGCCACGAGAAGGCGGCCTCCTCGCTCAAGGCCTACCTCGAATGGGCCTACGCCCAGACGACCCTCACGCGCCTGGAGGTCGACGCGCATCTCAAGCTGGCTGAGGTCTACGACGCCCAGGAGCGCCGTCTCGACGCGCTGCGCGAGCGCCAGAAGGGAGAGGATCTGCGCGTGCGGATCCAAGCCCACGCAGGCCAGAGAACGGGTCCGGGACGGGCGGTCGAGGTACTGCCGAACGACGCGCCGGCCTCCGCCGATCCGCCGGACGGGCCGGCCCCCGCCGATCCGCCGTGACCCCCGGCGATCTCTCCCGTCTGGAGGCCCGGATCGGCCATCGCTTCCGGGACCGGGCCCTGCTGATCCGCGCGCTCACCCACTCCTCCTTCGCTCACGAGGAGGACGAGGGACCCGACAACGAGGCGCTCGAGTTCCTCGGCGACGCGGCGCTCGGCTTCTTCATCGCGGAGGCGCTCCTCGGCCGCTACCCGGAGATGGACGAGGGGGGGCTCTCGAAGCTCAGGTCGTTCCTCGTCAGCCGGGCGAACCTGGCGGCGGCCGCGCGGCGTCTGGGGCTCGCCGGACACCTGAGGCTCGGCAGGACGCTCCGGAAGGGCGGGAGCCGGCGCGGAGAGTCGATGCTGGCCGATGGTCTCGAGGCGGTCATCGCCGCCGTGCACCTGGACGGAGGCGCCGATGCGGCGCGCGCCCTCGTGCGGCGCGTCTTCGGCCGTCAGCTCGATCGGCTCGATCGGCCCAGCGTGGAGCGGAAGGACCACAAGACCGTTCTTCAGGAGATATTGCAGGCGCGCGGCCGTCCGGCGCCACGGTACCGGGTCGAGTCGACGGACGGGCCGCCCCACGATCCCACCTTCCACGTCAGGCTGACGGTGGACGGCGATCTGGTCGTCAGCGGCAAGGGGGGCACGAAGAAAGAGGCCGAGCAGCGCGCGGCGCGCCGCGCGCTGAGGCTGCTCGGACGCGGCGGCGCCGGGCGCTGAGCGGGACTCAGCGGGGGGAGGAGCCCGGCTCTCGGGCTGCCGGGATCTCGGCGATCGGCTGGTAGCCACGCGCCCTGAGCTCCAGCGTCATCGCGCGCGTTTCCCTTCCCTGGGGCAGCGCCGGATCGAGCTCCAGGGCCTTCTCGAGCGCCCAGAGGGCCCGCCCCGGCTCGGAGAGCCCGTTGAGCAGCACGACGCCCCGGTTGTAATAGATCTGGGCCAGATCGCGGCGCGGGAGCGATGCGCTCTCGCGCAGGGCGGCATCGATCTCGGTGAGCGCGTCGCCGGGACGGCCCCCGTTGAACAGGGCCTCCGCGAGCTCCAGACGCGCCCTCAGATCGTCCGGCCAGAGATCGACCCCCTTCCTCATCCACTCGACGGCGCCGGCGTGATCCCCCCTCAGAGCATGGGCCCGTGCCATCTTGCGGATCGAGAGCAGGTAGGACGGAGCCAGCTCCAGAACGCGATCGAACTGGATCATCGCCCGATCGAGAAGCGGCAGCGCCCGCGTGCGCTCGCCGCGCTCCATGAGTCGCTCCGCCTTCACCAGCAGCGCGATCCCGAGGCCGTGCTGGATGCCGATGCGGATCCCCTTGAATTGCGGGCCGCGGGCGAGCGCCTCGGTCTGCATCTCGCGCTGCAGCGCCTCGCGGGTCGCCTCGGGGCCGAACAAGCGGCGCACGAGAGCCTCGTCGGGCTTCATCCAGGGCGGCTCGTCGCCGAGGAGCCGGGCGCCCGCCTCGTAATGCTCCAGCGCCCGATCCGGCTGACCCATGTGGTAGTAAGTGTTGCCGATGACCAGGTGCTGCTCCACGGCAGGGATGAGCCCGCGGGGAAGCTCGAGGTTGAACCCGAACAGGGTGAGAGCGAACACCGCCGCGGCGGCGGCGCGCGTCGCGTCGGGCCGCAGGGCCCGGGCCCGGGAGGCGATCGCGCCCGATCCCGCGGCGACGGCCGCGGCGAGCGCCCAGGCGCGCCCGGCGAACCGCCCCGCGGCCAGCAGCGCCGGCGCGGCGAGCAGGGCCAGGATGGGAACGATCGGCACCCGGAAACGGGAGAAGTTGAAGAACATGAGAACCGTCCCGACGTAGCCGAACAGGAAAACGTACAGCGGCATGAGGCGACGCCAGCGCTTGAGCGTCAGGACGATCCCGGCGAGACCCAGCGGGGCCAGCGTGCCGAACGTGAAGAACAAATGAATGCGCGAGGTGATCCAGCGCCCGCCGATGGGAACGGCCAGCGTCGGCGCTCCCGGCGGAGGGAACCGGGCGTTCAACGACTCGAGCAGCGGCGAGAATCGCCGCATGATGTCGTAGTTGAGGTTGTCCGGAAGCTCGTAGAAGTTCCAGAAGTGCAGCATCTTGAGGCCGAGCAGGCGCGCCCAGGCGATCGGGTCGGTCGTGATGAACTTCATGCCTTCGCGGAACCAGAACCAGGACGACTGCATCGGCGTGAGGGGGCGCCCGGCGATCTCGGACGCCCGCGCCACGAAATCGTCGTGCTCATATTTCGGGTCGGGTCGCACGAACGGGGGCGGAACGTAGAGCCCGTTGGCGTGCTCGTTGTTGCCGATGAAGAAGACCTCGCCCCCTCCGGTCGTGAGAAGCACGAACTCCTTCGAGACCGCCCAGTTCCGGATCGTGACCGGCGCGATGACGAGGGCCGCGCCGAGGGCGAACGCGGCGGCGGAGCGGAACCCGCGCCGGGAGGCTCCGCCGCCGAGAGCGAGCGCCAGAAGGGCCAGGACGGGCGCGAGGAGGATGAAGTTGTCGCGGTCGAGGGTCGTCACGCCGAACACGGCCCCCGCCAGCAGGAACCAGCGCCCGGCCCGGCCCTCCCCGAGCGGCGCCCCTCTCTCGCGGGCCACGTCGAACAGGATCACCATGAGGATGGTCAGGAACGGAGAGAGGAAGGTCTTCATCACCATCCCCTCGTAGAAGATGAACGGGGCGTACAGGGCGAGCGCCGCCCCGGCCAGGAGGCCCTCGACGGGGCCGAACAGGCGGCGTCCGGCCCAGTACGTCAGGAGCACCGTGCCGCAGCCGACGAGGGACTGCGCGATGAGCACGCCGGTCACGGACTCGCGGAACGCGATGAGGAGGAGGGCGAGCAGATAGGCGTAGAGGGGGCTCTGCACGAACGGCGAGCGCCCCAGCCAGTCCCCGTCGGCGATGGAGCGCGCCCAGTCGAAATAGAAGCCCGGATCCAGCTCCTCCGGCACGATCAGGGAGAGTCCGCGCACCTGCCACACGTAGATGAGGCGCGCCGACAGGGCGACGGCCGCGAGGGATGCCACCCAGACCCACTCCGGCACGCTCCGGAGGAGGGAGACCCGCACGCCCTCAGCCCCCTTCATCACGCATCTGGTTGAGGCGTTCGAGGAACTCCGGCTCCACGAGGACCTCGCGCGGTTTGCTCCCGTCGGCCGGGCCGACGATCCCGTTCTGCTCCATCATGTCGACGAGCCGCGCGGCGCGCGCGTATCCGAGCTTGAGGCGGCGCTGGATGTGGGACACGGAGATCTGCCCCATCTGGACCGCCATCCGAACGGCCTGGTCGTAGGCCGGATCGACGTCGTCGTCCCTCCGCCCGGCGGCTCCCGGGCTACCCGGGGCGTCCTCCCGGGTCACGGTCTCGTCGTACTGGGGCTTCCCCTGTTTCTTCAGGAAGGCGACGATGCGGCTCGCCTCGATCTCGGTGACGAGCGGGCCGTGCAGCCGCACGAGCCTGGCCGAGCCCGGAGGGATGAAGAGCATGTCGCCGTGACCCAGCAGCTGCTCGGCGCCGTTGGAGTCGAGAATGGTCCGCGAATCGACCTTGGAGGAGACGCGCATGGCGATCCGGCATGGGAAATTCGCCTTGATCACGCCGGTGATGATGTCGACCGAGGGGCGCTGCGTCGACAGGATCATGTGGATGCCGACGGCGCGCGCCATCTGGGCGAGACGCGTGATCGATTCCTCGACCTCCGCCCCGGTCGTCATCATCAGATCGGCCAGCTCGTCGATGAGAATGACGACGAACGGCAGGGGAGCGGCGGAGGCGGACCGCCCGTCCTGCGGGCCGGATCCGGAGGCCTCCGCGTGGCGGCCGGTCGCGCCGACGTCCGGCCCCCGGCCACGGCGACCGAGCGACAGGTTGTACTGCTCGATGCTGCGGACGCCCGCCTCGGCCAGCTGCTTGTAGCGCCTCTCCATCTCCATCGTCGCCCAGCGCAGGGCGTTCGCGGCCTTCTTCGTGTCGGTGACGAGCGGCGTGAGAAGGTGGGGGATGTTCTCGTACAGCCCCAGCTCGAGGCGCTTGGGATCGATCATGATGAACTTCACCTGATCCGGGCCGGCCTTGTAGAGGATCGACGTGATGACGCTGTTGAGACAGACGCTCTTGCCGGATCCGGTCGACCCCGCGATCAGAAGGTGGGGCATGCTGTTGAGCCGGGCGTAATACGGCTCGCCGTTGATCTCCTTGCCCAGGGCGAGCGTCAGGGGGGCGGGGGACTGCTGGAAGCGTTCCGAGGACACCAGCTCGCGCAGGGAGATCACCTCCCGCACGCGATTGGGGACCTCGATGCCCACGGTCGATTTCCCGGCGATCCGGTCGATCCGGATCGACTCCGCCTCGATCGCGAGGCACAGATCATCGGCGAGCGTCACGATCCGGCTGTATTTGATGCCCGCGTCCGGTTTGAACTCGAAGACGGTGACGACGGGACCCGGCTGGATCGCGATCACCTGGCCGTTGACGCCGAACTCGCGGCACTTCTCCGTGATGATCCGCGCGATCTCGACGAGCTCCTTCTCGTTCACCTGCACGTCCTGCTGCGGGGGATTCAGCAGGGAGAGGGGCGGGGGTGTGTAGTGGATCAGGTCCTCCACGAAGTCGAACTGCGGCTGCTCGCCTCCGGGCGCCGCCGCCGGGCCCCGGCGGGCTACCCCGGACGCGGCGGGAGGCTGACCGGCCGGAGCCGGTCGAGCGCCGGCCCCCGCGCGGCGCGGGTCGAGCGCGGGGCTCGGGGGGGAGCCGTCGTCGGTCGTGACCGGTATGGGCGCGTGGCCGTGCGGCTCCACGGCCACCTCCTCGCGTCCCGTGAGGGCGGCCGCCCGCGCCTGGCGCTCGCGCTGCTTGCGCGCGATCGCGAGACGCAGGCGCTGCTTGCGCCGGGCCTCCCGGTGACGGAGGAGCGCCAGCCAGAGCCCTCGCACGGCCGCCGCCACGCGGGCGGAGAGCGCGCCCAGCGCCTGCAGGAAGGATCGGCGCGTGATCAGGAGAAGGCTGGTGCCGGCGAGCGCGAGGGCCGCGACCAGGCCGCCCCAGCGGTTGAGCACGCCGATCAGCATGCCCCCGGCCAGCGAGCCGAACCACCCGCCGGCCCGCCTCGTCCCATCGCCCGATCCGGCGTCGAACAGCAGATGCAGGCAGGTCGCGAAGGAGAGCATGAGCAGGCCGTATCCCAGAAGATGCGGCAGGGCGCGTCCCCGGCGGCCCCAGAAGAGGCGCCACCCGGAGAGCAGGAGAAGCGGAGGGGCGGCCCAGGCCGCGTACCCGAGCAGCTGGCGCAGGAGCTCGGCTAGGAAGGCCCCGGTCGGCCCGGCCACGTTGCGCACCGGCTCCGGCGTCCGGGCGCCGAACGGCCAGGGGGCCGGATCGTCGGGGCGGTAGGAGGCGAGGCTGAGCACCAGGAGCACCGCCAGCGCCATGATGACGATGGCCAGCGCCTCGGCCCAGAAGCTCCTGGTCCCCCCCGTCTCGCGGCGGGGGGAGACGGTCCGCCTGCGCGCCCGCATACCGGGCGATTCTATCATCCGGGTTCAGCTCTCGATGATGGCGGGTATGATCATCGGCCGGCGGTCGAGATGGCGCCGGAAATATCGCTTGAGATCGCGCTGGATCAGGGTCTTGATCACGCCCCGGTCGGCCCGCTCCTCCACCGTGGCCCCCTCCACCGCCTCCCGGACGACCCTCGAGGCGTCCCGGAGCAGATCGGTCCGCGCCTCCTCGAACACGAAGCCGCGGCTGACGATCTCGGGCTCGCCCAGCAGCCCTCCGGTC
>JBFGDZ010000128.1:0-10866 GCA_041580375.1 Candidatus Polarisedimenticolia bacterium | reverse complement strand
TCGGGCGCCAACGCCGCCAAGGTCTCCCTGGAGCTCACGGCGGTGGCGAACGAGACCCTCGGCGTCACCTCGCCGCTGCGCTTCGAGCTTCTCGCCGACCTGGACATTCCGCCCGGCGCGGAGCAGATCCCCGTGGCCGGTGCCGACGGGATCGCCGGCACGGCCGACGACGGCATCCTGGCCGAGAACTTCGACATCGACAAGAACGACAACGGCATCCTGGATATCGGCGACACATTCCTGAACGCGTCGCAGGACGTCGGCGGCGTGTTCACGTACACCGGCACGCCCGGCTTCTACCTCCAGGGGAGCGCCACAGGAGCGACGCTGAACACGGCCGCAGCCGTGGCCTGCGCCGGATTCGACGACTTCGACGCCGGCAACGCGGCCTGCATCCTCGATCCCGACTTCCCGTTCGACTGGCACTTCCACTGCCCGACCGGCGCCTCGCTCGCAGCCAATACGACGGACGCCAACGGCGACGGGATCTCGGACACCCCCGGATGCCCGAACAGCGAGATCCTGCCGAACGGCACGGCGCGATTCAACCCGGCGGACAGTTCCTATCCGGGCTGCATCGGAGGCTGCTCGTACCGGACACCCGCCAACGGCAACAAGGCGCTGAGCACGCCGAACTCGCTGCACATGGCGGCACACTTCGATCTGACCGACGCCGCCAGGGGCGACACGACCCACTTCCGGGCCCTGCAGGCTTTCGTCAGTGCGCCCATCAACCTGAAGCTGTTCGACCTCAGCCCGGGCGATCTGGAGTTCTCGTTCTTCCACATCATCGACCTGATGGACAACAACACGGTCAACCTGCCCGACGGCCTGTGTGCCGACTGTGCCGACGTGCAGGTGCAGCTCGACCTGAACGCCGATCCGCTGGTCGACGAGTGGGGCACCTGGGACAAGCTGGTCCCGTTCCAGAACGTCTATGATCACCAGCCCGACGTCGTGGGCGGCACGTTCGGCGGCTACTACTGCCTGTTCACCCCCGCCGACACCGGCTCGGCGCCTCCGGCACCTCGCGGAGTGCACGAGACGATCTGCAGCCCGCTCGGCGTCTGGTCGAACTGCGGCAGCGACATCGGCACCGCGGTGGCCGCCGTCGGCGACTGCGCCGGCCCGGGCACGCTCGATCCGGGAGGCACCGGCGTCTGGGTGCAGAGCAAGTTCAACCTGGCCGGCTTCCTCGGACAGCGCATCCGGATCCGCTGGATCGGGATGAGCTGGAACTTCGCCGGACCCGCGTCCTCTTACTTCGAGTACGGCGCGGGCTGGGACGGAGTCGGACAGGACGACGGCTGGTGGCTGGACGACATCCAGGTCACCGGCGCTCTCGAGGGCCCGGTCACTCCGGTTCCGGACACGGATCCCGTGCCTCCGGTGCCGGGCGCGACCTGTCCGGCCACGGGCTGCGACGAGACGCTCGCAGCCACGGATAACGGCACGCTGCCGGCCATCACGGCGACGGTCCTCAGCGGCGCCGCCGTTCCGCAGGCCGGTGAGGCGGTCCGCATCAGCGGCATCTCCTCGACCATCCCCGGCGGATGCGTCAACGGTGCACCCCAGTTCCGGTTCTTCAAGAACGGGGTGATGGTGCAGGACTGGTCGAGCAAGACCTTCTACCAGGACGGGCCCACCAGCGACGCCAACTACTCGGTGAGGGTCCGCTGCAGCACCGACTTCGCCTGCACGAGCTCGACCGGGGCCAGCATCACGGTGGCCGTCTACAGCGGCGATGGCCAGGACATCCGCCTGAACGCGGAGCACTCAACGGCCAGCGTCTCGCTGAACTGGTCCAGCAGGCCGCAGCCCCCGTCGATGGCGGGCTACGACCTGTTCAAGGGCACGCTCCCGCCGGCCGATCCCGGCCTGGGCACCCTGAGCGCGCTGCAGTGCAACATCTCGCAGGCGGCGCTGATCACGGCCACCGACTCCGCAGTCCCGGCCGTCGGCACCGCGTTTTACTACCTGGCGGGCCATCGCAGCGTGACCGCCGGAGCGTTCTCGGCCCTGGGCCGCAGGTCCAACGGGTCGGTGCGGACAGCCGGCTTCGTCTGCACGCCGTAACCGGCGAGGGAACCGTTTCGGATCGGGGGGGCCTTCGGGCCCCCCCCTTTTTTTTGTCCGGGCGGGCCCGTAAGGCGTGCGCGTGGCGGGCGCTGGAATCAGGGGGGGGCGCTACTCCCAGAGGCGGTTCTGCCTCGAGCCGACGGCTCCGCCCAGGTGCTCCGCCGCGCGGGGCGTGATGCGCCGCCCGCGGGCGGTCCGGTCGAGAAAACCGATCTGCAGCAGGTAGGGCTCGTAGATCTCCTCGAGCGTGTCCCTCTCCTCCCCGAGGGCCGCGGCGAGGGTGTTCACGCCGACGGGGCCGCCGTCGAACTGGTCGCGGATGATCTGGAGGAGCCTGCGGTCCAGCCGGTCGAGCCCGTACCGGTCGACCTCCAGGCGCTCGAGATACCGCTCGGCGATCACGCCGGTGATCCGTCCGTCCAGCTCCACCTGCACGAAGTCCCGCACGCGCCGGAGGAGCCGGTTGGCGATCCGGGGAGTCCCGCGAGACCTCCTCGCGATCTCGGCGGCGCCGGCGCCGTCCGCCTCGATGGCCAGGATCCGGGCCGATCGCTCGACGATGCGCACCAGATCCTCGACCGGGTAGAAGTCGAGGCGGTTGACGATGCCGAATCGATCCCGCAGAGGCCCCGTCAGGAGCCCGATACGGGTCGTCGCGCCCACGAGGGTGAACCGGGGGATGTCGATCTTCACCGTGCGCGCGGTCGGCCCCTGCCCGATGATGATGTCGATCCGGAAATCCTCCATCGCCTGGTACAGGATCTCCTCAAGTGCGGCGTGCAGCCGGTGGATCTCGTCGATGAAGAGGATCCCGACACCCTCGAGATTGGTGAGGATGGCCGCCAGGTCGCCCGCCTTCTCGATGGCGGGACCCGAGGTGCAGCGGATGGCCGTGTTCATCTCGTGCGCCAGGATGTGCCCGATGGTGGTCTTTCCGAGGCCGGGCGGGCCGCACAGCAGGACATGCTCGAGAGGCTCGCCCCGCTCGACGGCGGCCCGGATGAAGACGCGGAGATTCTCCTTCATGCGGTCCTGGCCGACGTACTCGTCGAGGGTCCGCGGGCGCAGCGTCGTGTCATCGGCGCGGTCGAGCAGGTCGGCGGCCGGGTCCAGAAGACGCGTCCCGTCGATCGCGGGATCGGAGAGGCCGGAGTCATCAGTGCCTCCCGCGGGGGCCGGGCCCGGGGCCGCTTCGGGATCACCGTCCGGCGGGCGCCGGGGCGTTCCCCTGCCCCGGGCCGTGCGCCGGATGCGGTCCTTCCGTGCGGGGTCGTCTGTCACGAGCGGCTCCGGTGCGTCAGCGGGACAGGCGCTTCAGCGACTGCCGCAGAAGAGTCTCGAAGGGCGGCACCGCTCCCGGCGCGCTTCCGAGCACGTCTCCCGCGGCCGCGGCGGCCACGCGCGCATTGTATCCGAGGTTGACGAGGGCCGAGATCAGATCCCGTCGGACCATGGCGGGACGGACCTCCCCGCCGTCCGCCGGGATCTCCGCGCCTGCGGCCGCCAGATCCTCGAGACGGTCCGCCATCTCCAGCAGGATGCGACCGGCCGTCTTGCGTCCGATGCCCGGCACGTCCGACAGGCGGCGTGCGTCTCCCTCCCGGATCGCGGCGACCAGGTCATGCGCACCGAGCCCCGAGAGCACGGCGATCGCCATCTTCGGGCCGACCCCGTTCACCTCGATGAGGCGGCGGAAAAGGACCTGCTCGAGCCGCGAGGCGAAGCCGTAAAGCGTCAGTGCGCCCTCGCGAACGTGCGTGTGCACGTGCAGGTCCACGCCGGCGCCGGCCTCCCCCGTCTCGCGAAAGGTCGACAGCGTCACCGAGATCTCGTAACCGACTCCGGACACGTCGAGCACGAGGAGGCCCGGTCTCTTCTCCAGGAGCGTGCCTCGCAGCCGCGCGATCATCCGCTCCCCTTCACGGCAGGCCGTCCGTGGGTCGTCCCGCCTCGATCTCGCGGCGCAGGCGCAGCGAGTCGGGCTGGCGCGGATCCAGCGCCAGGGCCTGATCGAGGGCGGCCAGCGCCTCCGCGCGGCGGCCGTTGACGTGCAGCGCGTACGCCATGGCGTTGTGATAGTGCGGCAGCATCTGTCCCATCTCCTCCGCCTCCTCCATCAGGCGGCGGGCCCCCTCGAGATCGCCCTTCAGCCCGTATGCGACGATCAGATTGGTGCGAGCCTCGACGTTGCGCCGGTCCTTCTCCAGGGCCCGGCTCAGGACCGTCACCGCCTCCGCGGGACGGCGCTGCTGGAGGTAGAGCGAGCCGAGGTTGGCCATGGCGCCGATCAGGTCCGGAGCCACCTCGAGCGTGCGGCGGAACTCGGCCTCCGCTCCCGCGAGGTCCCCGCGGCGCCGCAGAACGAGGCCCAGCCAGTTGTGATGCATCCCCGATCCGGGCGCCAGCCGCAGGGCGCGACGCAGCGCGGGCTCCAGGTTGGTGGCCCGACCCTGCTCATCATACAGCGCGAACAGTTCCTGCATGGCGATGGCCGATGTCGGGTCGATCTCCAGGGCCCTGAGGAACTCCGCCTCGGCGGCGTCCGGCTCGCCCAGCGCGCGGTGCAGGAGTCCACGCCCCATCGCCAGTCCGACCGCGTTGCGCTCGTCTTCGGGGCGCGGCGGCAGCGCGGCCAGCGTCGCCAGCCCGTCGGCCGGCCTCCCCATGACGATGAACAGCTCCGCCATCTTCAAGAGCGTCGCGAGGTCGTCGCCCCCGGGCGCATCATAGAGCCTGCGCAGGGCCCCGATCGCCTCCTCCGGCTCCCCCTTCATTTCATGGAGAATCGCCAGACCGGCGAGCGCCTGGGAGAAGCCGGGCTCGAGCGCCAGGGCCGTGCGGAACTGCCTCTCGGCGTCCTCGAGGCGCCTCTGCGACAGATAGACCCCGCCCAGATTGACGTAGTAGAGCAGGGTCGGCATCCCGCCTCCCGGAGGGGGGCCGGCGGCGGGGCCCGGGGCTCCGGCGATGGGGTCCCCGGCGCCCGGGTCGACGGGAGCCGGGGGTGTGCCCGGGCCGCCGGCTCCGGGGCCCATGGGTCCCGGCCCGGCGCCGACGTCGAAAGACGGCGTCCCGCCGCCGGTCTCTCCCCCCACATAGCCCAGGGAGCGCAGCTGCTCCAGGATCTCGGCCTCGGCTCCCCCGGTGAGGAACTGTCCCTCACCGGATTCCCCGGCGGGAGGGGCCTCTCCGCCTTCCTGCATCGACGCGAGGACCTCATAAGTGGGCACCCGGACCACAGGGTGGCGTTCCACGAAATCGGCGCTCAGAGCGGCTTCCAGGACCTTCCCCGGCATGTCGTCCGGCACCGGCAGGCCGAGGAGATGCAGCACGGTGGGCGCGATGTCGTAGAGCGTGACGACCGGGATCTCCCCGCGACCCGCTCCCGGCCCCCCGGCCAGGAAGATACCGCGCATGTCGTGCCACAGCCCCGGCCGGCCCTCGATGAATGGCTTGACGTCCCTGGGCCGGTTGTCACCGGTGGCGAAGCCGTGATCGGAGATGACCAGGACGGTCGCGCCCGGATCGCGATCGAGGATCTCCCCGAGGATCCGGTCCTGGTATCGGTAGAAGGCCGCGACGGCGTTTCCGAAGCTGCGGTGGTCGCGATCGGAGCAGAGCTCCATGCGGGGCGGGGCGCAGTGGGCGAAGCGGTGATTCACCTCGTCGATTCCCTGGAAATAGACGGCGAGGAGGGCGGGCCGCCCGTCCTGCCCGCCGCCCGCATCGAGCAGATCGAGCGTGATCCTGCGGTACGTCTCCGTGGCGGCCAGAACGCGCACCAGGACGCGGATCGACTCCAGCCTCTCGTCGATCGGCTCCCCGCCGGGGGCGGTCCGGCGCGCCCGAAGGAACTCGTCCTCCGGGACGTCGATGAACCGGGCGATCTGCCGGTGGGTGATGGCGTCCTCGCGGACCCGGAGCCTCTCGATCGCCGCGGCATACTCGGGCGGGTGGACCGCTCCGGGCTGCCCGGGAACGGCCGCGATGGGAAACGTGGAGTACGCCACGCGGTCCGAGATCATGTGCCCGACGACACGTTCCGCGGGCCAGGTGGCCCACCAGGCGACGGTGTCCGAACGGAGCCCCGCTTCACTGAGAATGGTCCACAGCGCCCGGACCCTCCGGAACGTGGAGTTGATCGGGACGCTGCGCCCGGTGCGCGGATCGGTGACCAGGAAGTCGTTGATGCCGTGGCGATCGGGGCTCTTGCCGGTGGCGACCGTCGTCCACAGGAGCGGCGACAGGGTCGGCCGGCTGGACCGCAGGCGACTCCAGACGCCCGCCGTCCGAAGACGCGCGAGGCGCGGGAGCTCGCCGCGGGCGATCATCGGCATGATGAAATCCCAGTCGGCGCCGTCGATGCCGATCAGGATCACGCGGACCCCGGTGTCCCGCCGCCGAGAGAAGATCGCCTCGCGCTCGAAGCTCGCGCGGACGTCCGGAGCGAGGCCCGGCGCGCCGATCTCGACGCGCGCCCGGGTCCCGAACCGCTCCTCCAGGACGCGCGACACCTCCGACGCGAGATCGGCGCGCGCGGCGCCGGAAGCCAGATCGTAGGTGCCGGTGCGCGCCGCGGCCGCGAGGAGGATCTCGATCACCGCGTCCCCGAGCGCGGCGACGGCTCCCCCGGCGCCCCCCTCGCGGTGCAGCGTGAGAATCGACTGCTCCTCGAGCCGGGTCGAGACTCGGAAAGGCAGCGCGATTCCGGTCCCCTCGCGCGACGCCGCGTCCGCCTCCCCTTCCGCCGTCACGGTCGAGTCCCGATAGCGGGTGACGCGCTGTAACCACGGGACCCGGAGCGCTAGCCCCGGCTCGAGCAGGGCGGGTGTCCCTCCGCCGCGCCACGAGCGGACCGCCACGGCGTCGCCGGGCACGCGCACGACGAAGACGAGCGCGAGGGCTATTGCGCCGGCCCCGGCCAGGATCCCGGCGCGCAGGCGCACGCCCCGCGTCATCGCCATCCCCGGCCGCCGCGCGGACCGGGACGCGGGCCGCGAGGGCCGGGCTCAGACGCGGACGGATTCGGCGGGACGCGCGTGCGGAGGAGAATGGGCATGACAGATGGCGACGGCCAGCGCGTCGGAGGCATCGAGCGGCAGCACGCCGGTTTTGAGGCCGAGCAGGAGGCGAACCATGCGGCGCAGCGGCTCCTTCTCGGCCGCCCCGGAGCCGGTCACCGCCTTCTTGACGAGCCGCGGCGCGTACGCGTGCACGGGAATGCCGCCGCGCTTCAGGGCGAGAAGCACGACGCCGCGCACGTGGCCGAGCTTGAGGGCCGCCTGGCTGTTGCGCGCGTGGAACAGGTCCTCGACGGCCGCCTCGTCCGGCCGGGTCTCGGCGAGCAGGGTCTCCAGGGCGCCGAACAGATGCGGAAGACGCTCGGGCAGGTCAAGTCCGCGAGGGGGCCGGATGGTCCCGTAGGCGAGGGCGCGCAGGCGGCCGCCCCGGCTCTGGATGAGTCCGTAACCGGTCGCGATCGAGCCGGGATCGATCCCCAGGATGAGCATCCCGTCAGGAGGCGGCGCGCTCCTCGTTGATCTCCGACTCGTCGATGTCGAAGTTGGCCCAGACGTTCTGGACGTCATCATGCTCTTCGAGGGCCTCCAGCATCGAGAGAAGCTGCTGCGCCTTCTTTCCCTCCAGCTTGACGCTCGTCTTGGGCACCATCGAGACCTCGGCGGTGGTGGTGTCGATCTTCTTGGCGCCGAGGGCCTCCTTGACCTGCTCCATGCGATCGGGCGGGGTCAGGATCTCCCAGTTCGTCCCGTCGTCGCGCAGGTCGTCGCCGCCCGCATCCAGAACGGCTTCCAGCAGGACGTCCTCGCGCGCTTTCGACTTCGGCACCACGAGGTAGCCGCGCTTCTCGAACATCCAGGCGACGCAATTGCTCTCGCCCAGGTTGCCGCCGTACTTGGAGAACAGGTGGCGGATCTCCGGCAGCGTCCGGTTGCGGTTATCGGTGAGCGCGCCGACGTAGACCGCCACGCCCCCGGGGCCGTAGCCTTCGTAGAAGACCTCCTCGTAGCTGGTGCCGGGAAGCTCCCCGGTCCCTTTCTTGATGGCCCGCTCGATGTTGTCCTTCGGCATGTTGGCCGCGCGGGCCGCGAGCAGCACGGTGCGCAGCCGCGGATTGCCGTCGGGATCCCCTCCGCCGACCCTCGCGGCGACGGTGATCTCCTTCATAATGCGCGTGAACAGCCGGCCGCGCTTGGCGTCGGCCGCGCCCTTCTTGTGCTTGATACTGTGCCACTTGGAGTGACCGGACATGGAATCTCTCGCCGCCTGTCTCGAAGGCTCATTCTATCACGGCGGCGGCGCGCCCCGAAAAACGAAGCCCGCGGAGCGATCCGCGGGCTCGTCTGAACTTTATCCCGGCGATGTCCTACTCTCCCACGCCGTTGCCGGCGCAGTACCATCGGCGCTGGAGGGCTTAACTGCCGTGTTCGGAATGGGAACGGGTGTGGCCCCTCCGCTATCGTCGCCGGGAAACTCCTGATCTCGTCCTGCCGATTCTATCCGATCCGGGGCTAGAACGTGAACTTGAATCCGAGCCCGAGCGAGAATCCGCCCAGCCGGATGTCCCCTCCCTGAACGATGTAGATGTCCGCCGTGTCGTCCACGCCGCTCGTCCGGGCGTCGATCCCCCGCTGAGGCGGGCAGCCCTCGGCGGCCCCCCCGCTCGCGCTCGTGATCTGCGGCAGCGAGGGAATGGTTCCGCTGCACCCCTGAGGGTAGACGAACTTCTGCGTCGTCGTGCTCTCCGGCGGCAGACGCTCCTGGCACTGAGGAAGCGTCGGCGCGAGAATCGGATCGGTGCAGCCGTCCAGCCCGTACAGGAGGAAGCGGTCCATCCGGTTGTTGAAGTTGCTGTCCTCGGTGTCGATGTGCAGCAGCGCGCCCGCGCTCGTCGGGTGCGGCTGGCCTCCATTGCCGATGCAGGTGGGGCACAGGAACGTGAGATCGTCGAACTTCTCGTTGACATTCCTGGAGCCGGGCGGCAGGACGATGATCCAGCCGTCGTCCTCGGTGCCGATGACGTTCCCGTTCGCGTCGCGCAGGGCGTCGATCGTCCCGTTCAGGTTCTTGTCCTCGGTCTCGAACAGCCCGCTGCCCTGGCACTCGTAACCCGAGTTGTTGCGGCAGCGAGCGTGGAACCCTCCGTTATACAGCCCCCGGTTCGCCTGATCCTCCCACAGATAAGGGCTGCCGATCGAGCCCTCCTGCATGAGCACCAGGGTGCCGAAATCCGGCACCGTGATCCTCACCTGAGGCGCGTCGTCCGCCCGGATCTCCACCGCGCCGCTCGTCCACACGTAGCGCGCGTCGACGAAGAACGAGAAGTGCTCGTTCACGTAGTAGTCGACGCCGCCCACGGCGTGCCACTCGAACGCGTCCTGCACCGTGGCCTTCAGCGGCCCCGCTTTGAAGAGGGTGCCTCTCGGATCGGCGGGCGGGGTGGAGTCGGTGATGTCCCCGCGGCTGATCGACGAGACCGTCAGGTTGCCGACCTCCTCCGCCCGCTGATCGAACCGATCCGCGGTCTTCATGTCGGTGAAGATGTAGCCGACGCCGAGTCCCACGTACGGATCGAAGGGGCTCTCCGGGCGGAACCGGAACAGCCCGCTCAGCTGAACGGGGATCTCGGTCAGTTCCCCCACCTCGAGAAATGTGTTGGACCGCGTCGGAAAGGCGATGGAACTGGTGTACTGATAGCACGTCTGGTTCAGGTTCGGCCCGCACAGATTGAGGCCGGAGATCTGCGAGCCGCTCCCCTGGATCGAGCGCGAGAAATCCTCGTTGTAGAACTCGATGTTGCCGACCGGGGCCTTGAGGTACGAGGTCGCCAGCTCCATCGCGAACCAGCGCGTGAGACCGTAGCTGACGTTGAAGTCGAGCCTGAAGTCGTCCTGGATCGAGGGCTCGTTCAGGATGTTGACGTCGGGCCGCTCATCCACGTACCGGACGTTCGGCAGGCCGCTCTCGTCGACCACCCTTTCCGTGAGGATGATGTCTGCGTTGCTGCGGATGTAATCGGTCGTGCTGTAGAACGAGACGCCGAAGCCGAACTGCCACTTCCCCTTGGTGTCCTCGGCCAGGGCCGGACGTCCGATCAGGCCGATGACTGCCACCAGTGTCAAAATCTGGACGATTCTGGACGGTTTCATGGTCCCTCTCGCGCGGCTCCACCGGATACCGGTCGAATCGGCATGAGAGTACGACGAAAGGCCAGTGCAATCAACAACTTTATGGCAAGGACGCTGCACGGATTCAGCGCGCCCCGGAGCCCCGGCAGGACGCCGGGAGGAGCCGTCCGGGCACCCGCTTTCGGGCGGCCGGGACGACGGCAATGATTCGGCAGACTCGCAAAGGCGCGGCGAGCGATTATGGTCAAGCCTCACGGCCAATTAGTACCGGTCAGCTGAGCAGGTTGCCCTGCTTACACCTCCGGCCTATCAACCTGGTCGTCTCCCAGGGGCCTTCAGTCCGCCCGAAGGCGGAAGGGATACCTCATCTTGGGGAAGGCTTCGCGCTTATATGCTTTCAGCGCTTCTCCTTTCCGGACATAGCTACCCAGCGGTGCTCCTGGCGGAACAACTGGTACACTAGTGGTCCGTCCATCCCGGTCCTCTCGTACTAAGGACAGACCCCCTCAAGTATCCTGCGCCCACACCAGATAGGGACCGAACTGTCTCACGACGTTCTAAACCCAGCTCACGTACCGCTTTAATCGGCGAACAGCCGAACCCTTGGGACCTGCTTCAGCCCCAGGATGCGATGAGCCGA
>JBFGDZ010000127.1:0-10884 GCA_041580375.1 Candidatus Polarisedimenticolia bacterium | reverse complement strand
GTCCGGCGGACCGCGATCATGGCTTATCTCAGGCTCAAGCGCCTGCGCTACCGGGTCGACGCGACGAACCGCGACACGGGACCGATGCGCAACCGGATCCGCCGCCGGCTCCTGCCTCTACTGAACCGGGAATTCAATCCGTCCGCGCCGGACGTTCTCGCCCAGTCGGCCGGTCTGCTGCGCGACGAGGACGCCTTCCTCGACGCGATCGCGCGGGAGGAATTCTCCCGTCTGAGGCGGGGAGGCGAGGAGGATGCCGTCTTCCTCGACGCCGCCGGCCTTGCGGGCCTGCCCGCCGCCATCGCCCGGCGCGTGATCCGCCTCGGCCTCGAGACGGCTCGCGGAGACCTGCGCCGTGTGACGCTGAAGCACGTCGAGGGGTCCCTCGATCTGCTGCGCCGGCGCCGGCCCGGAGGCTCGCTCAATCTGCCGGACGGCTGCGTCGCGGCGCTCGAGGGACCCGCACTGCGGCTGGGCCGCCCGGCGAGCGGTCCGGGACGGACGGCCGCGGCGCCGCGACCCGCGGTCGGTCCGGCGCTGTGCCCCGTCCCGGGCGAGGTCCCCCTGGCGATGCTGGGCCTGCGCCTGCGAGCCCGCGTGGTGTCGCGCGAGAGCCTGGGACACGATCTCAGGAAGGGCGGCCGCGACCGCGCATTCCTGGACGCCGACCTGCTCCGGGGCCCCCTCCTGATCCGCGCGCGGAGGCCGGGTGACCGCTTCGTGCCGATGGGCGGGCCGGGCACGCGCAAGGTCAAGTCGTTCCTGATCGATCGCAAGGTGAAGGTGGACGATCGCGAGCGCATCCCGATCGTGCTCAGCGGGGATCGCATCGCCTGGGTGGTCGGGCACGCGATCGACGACCGATTCAAGGTCACTCCGAACACGCGGCGCATCCTCGTCCTGGAGAAGGAGTCCCGATGAACCTGTCGCGCCAGGTGCTGAAATCCGAGACCGAGATCGCTCAGCGCGTGCGCGAGCTCGGGGGCGAGATCACGGCGGAGTACAAGGGCCAGGAGATCGCCCTGCTGGGTGTCCTGAAGGGTTCGTTCATCTTCATGGCCGATCTCGCCCGCCAGATCCAGCTGCCGGCCCGCATGGGTTTCCTGGAGATCATCACGTCGCGCAAGACCTCCTTCATGACCGAGATCGTGTTCTCGTCGTCGTTCAAGATCGAGGGAGCGCACGTCGTGATCGTGGAGGACATTCTGGACACGGGCGTCACGCTGGCCTACCTGATGCAGCAGATCCAGCTGTACAGCCCGCTCTCCATCAGGGTCTGCACGTTCCTTGACAAGCCGCACCGCCGGAAGGTCGACCTGAAACCGGATTTCGTGGGGTTCGAGGTTCCCGATCGCCACGTCGTGGGATACGGACTGGACTACAAGGGCAAGTACCGGAACCTGCCGTATCTGGGCTACGTCGAATAGGCGCCCGCTCGAAGCCATCCCGGCCGCCGCCGTGGACCCCGCCGCCCCGGGCGGGCCGCAAGCGGGCCCGCTACAATGATTTGAAAGGATCGGCCATGTGGTCTATATTGGCCGTTGGGGAAGGAGAACCAGGACTTTGAACAGTCTGATCAAGAACATCCTCTTCTGGGCGGTCCTCTTCCTGCTCGGGCTCGTGTTCTACAACTTTCTGCGGGCCACGAAGCTGGATCCCCGGGAGATCACCTTCAGCGAGATGATGACCGACGTGGAGTCGGGCCGCGTCGCCAAGGTCACCATCACCGGCAATGAGGTCGTGGGCGAGTACATCCAGGCCGACGCCCAGGGACAGCCCCGCCGGTTCCTGACCTACACGCCGGACTACGACGAGCTGGTCAAGGACCTGCGGCGCTTCAACGTCGCCATCGAGGCGAAGAAACCCAAGGAGTCGACCTACTTCGTCACGCTGCTCGGGTGGCTGCCGATGCTGCTGGTGATCGGCATCTGGATATTCTTCATGCGCCAGATGCAGACCGGGGGCAACAAGGCGCTCTCCTTCGGCAAGTCGAAGGCGCGGCTGAGCAGCAGCCAGGCCAAGAAGGTGACCTTCAAGGACGTCGCCGGGGTGGACGAGGCGAAGGAGGAGCTACAGGAGGTCATCGAGTTCCTCAAGGAGCCGCAGAAGTTCCAGAAGCTCGGCGGCAAGATCCCCAAGGGCGTCCTTCTGATGGGCCCTCCGGGCACCGGAAAGACCCTCCTGGCGCGGGCGATCTCGGGCGAGGCGAACGTGCCGTTCTTCTCCATCTCCGGATCGGACTTCGTGGAGATGTTCGTCGGCGTCGGCGCGTCGCGCGTGCGCGACCTGTTCGAGCAGGGCAAGAAGAATGCGCCCTGCATCATCTTCATCGACGAGATCGACGCCGTCGGGCGCCACCGCGGCGCCGGGCTGGGCGGAGGTCACGACGAGCGCGAGCAGACGCTGAATCAGCTCCTCGTCGAGATGGACGGGTTCGAGTCGAACGAGGGCGTCATCCTGATCGCCGCGACGAACCGGCCCGATGTGCTCGACCCGGCCCTCCTCCGGCCCGGACGCTTCGACCGGCGCGTCGTCGTCCCCCGGCCCGACGTGAAGGGCCGCGAGGAGATCCTGCGCGTGCACTCGCGCAAGATCCCCCTGGCGGAGGACGTCGCCCTCGACCTGCTGGCCCGCGGCACCCCCGGATTCTCCGGCGCCGATCTCGCCAACCTGGTCAACGAGGCCGCGCTCAACGCCGCCCGGCACGCCAAGAAGGTCGTCTTCATGGACGACTTCGAGGGGGCGAAGGACAAGGTCCTCATGGGCAGCGAGCGCCGCTCGCTGATGATCTCCGAAAAGGAGAAGCGGCTCACCGCGTACCACGAGGCCGGCCACGCCCTGGTCGCCTACTTCATGCCGCACGCCGACCCGCTGCACAAGGTCACGATCATCCCGCGCGGGATGGCGCTGGGCGTGACCCAGCAGCTCCCGATCGACGATCGTCACAACTACACGAAGGAGTTCCTCGAGAGCACGCTGTCGGTCATGATGGGCGGCCGCGTCTCCGAGGAGATGTTCATGGGAGTGCTGACGACCGGCGCGGGAGACGATCTGGAGAAGGCCACGGAGATGGCCCGTAAGATGGTGTGCGAGTGGGGCATGAGCGAGCAGCTCGGCCCCCTCACCTTCGGCAAGAAGGAGGAGCAGATCTTCCTCGGCCGGGAGATCGCCCAGCACCAGGATTACAGCGAATCGACGGCCGTGCTGATCGACCAGGAGGTGAAGCGCGTGGGCCAGCAGGCGTACCAGAGGGCGAAGGAGGTCCTCGAGACCAACCGCGACGCCCTCATCCGCGTGGCCGAGGCGCTCCTGGAGTACGAGGTGCTCGACGGGGACGAGGTCGCCGCCCTGGTCAAGGGAGAGGACCTGGCCGAGTTCGCCGCGCGCAAGAAAGCCGCGCGCAGCAAGGCGGCCCCCGCCGCGGCCGCCGAAGAGGCCGCGGGCAAGCCGGAGCCGCGCGCGAAGGACGTGGGCGGCCCGGCCATCGCGACCGATCCGATCAAGCAGCCTTCATAGCCCGTCCGACCGAGCGGCGGATCCGTCTCGCGCGGCGGCGAACGGCTCCCCTGCTCATGAACCACAACGTCCTCGTTCTGGCCACGGCCGCGCTCCCGGATCGTCGGCCGGAGCGCGCTCACCTCGGCCTTCCCCCCGGACATCGAGCCGGCGCCGGCACCTTGCGGTTCGTGCGGGTGGAGTCCCTGCGGGCGGGGCCGGCCGCGCTGCTCTCGCGGCTGATGATCCGAAGCGGCGGCACGTCCTCACCCGCTGACCGACGGCGCGGAGCAGGACGCGTCCTTCTCCTGGGGGGGAGCGGCCGCGCCTTCGAGCACCTGCAGCGCGCGGCCCGGCGCCGCCCGGCCGTGCGCTCCGCGGCGGCCGAGATCGGGGAGGCCCTGACGAGCCTGGACGCCCCGCCGCGATGGATCGCGCTGCGCCGCGGCCGACTCGCGCTCGGCGCCGGCCCCATCGTGATGGGGATCCTCAACGTCACGCCCGATTCCTTCTCCGACGGGGGCCGTTTCCGAAGCCCCGCGCGCGCCCTCGATCAGGCGCGGCGGATGATCGACGAGGAGGCCGACATCATCGACGTCGGCGGCGAGTCGACCCGGCCGGGCTCGACGCCCGTGTCGCTGCGCGAGGAGCTCCGCCGGGTGATGCCGGTGCTCGAGGGATTGCTCCGCCTGCGGGGGCGGCGGCGCGCTCCGGGACCGCTCGTCTCGATCGACACGACCAAGGCCGAGGTGGCGCGGCGGGCCGCCGAACTCGGCGCTGACATGGTGAACGACATCTCGGGCCTCACCATCGATGCGGCGATGCCGGCCGTGGTGGCCGAGACCGGACTGCCGGTCGTCATCCAGCACATCCGGGGGCGGCCGCGGACCATGCAGCGCTCTCCGCGTTACGGACATCTGATGCCGGAGATCGCCGCGTTCCTGAGGGGGAGAATGGCGCTCCTGGCGCGGGCCGGGGTTCGTCCCGATCGCATCGTCGTCGACCCGGGTCTCGGCTTCGGGAAGCGCCGCGCCCACAACCTGGCGATCCTGCGGCACGTGGGCGTGCTCAGGAGCCTCGGCCGGCCGATTCTGATCGGTGCCTCGCGCAAGTCGTTCATCGGCGGAGCGCTCGAGCTGCCCGTCGAGGAGCGGCTCGAGGGAAGCCTGGCGGCCGAGGCTTTGGCCCTCGCGGGCGGCGCTGATATCATCAGGGCGCACGACGTTCGCCAGGCGGTGCGCGTCGCACGTCTATGCCACGCCGTCCTGCGCGGCGGGGCGTCCTGAAGCCTGCGGATACGATGAAGCGACTCCGATGAGCATGCTCGAGACCATCCTGCCGCAGTTCGGTTCCTTCGCCTTCGGCTGGCGGGACGCCCTCGACATCCTTCTGATGAGCGTCCTGTTCTACCAGGTCGGGCTTCTCCTCAAGGGAACCCGCGCCCTGCAGACGCTCGTCGGCGTCCTGGTTGTGATTCTGTGCTACTGGGTGACGGGGCCCGAGCAGCCGCTGCACCTGCACACGGTTCACCGCATCCTGGGGCACGCCCTCTTCTATGCGCCGTTCGCGATCATCATCCTGTTCCAGACAACCATCCGGCGCGCCCTGGCGCGGCTCGGCCGCACGTCGTTTCTCAGGCTGGGGAGCCGGGAGATGACCGACGCGGCGCTCGACGACATCGTGCGGGCCGCGGACGATCTCGCGTCCCGTCCCGCGGGCGCCCTGATCGTCATCGAGGGGGAGCAGGCGCTGCCGGACCAGATCGAGTCGGGCACGCCGATCGACGCGGCGATCTCCCGCGATCTTCTGCTGAACATCTTCACGCCGGGATCGCCGCTGCACGACGGAGCGGTGATCATCGGGGACGGCCGGATCAAGGCGGCCTCCTGCTTCCTGCCGGTGACGAACAATCCCCGTCTGTCCAGCGAGTACGGCTCACGGCATCGCGCCGCCATCGGGCTGACCGAGGAATACGACTGCATCGTCATCGTCGTTTCGGAGGAACGCGGCACCATCCAGGCGGCGGTTGAGGGCCGGCTCTCGCCGGCGATGGACGCCGCCGGGCTGAGGCGGTACCTGCGGAACCGGCTGGCGGTGGAACCTCCGAAGAAACGCTCGTCCCCCGCCGAAGGCCGGCGGGCCGGGGACAGCGCGTGAGTCGGTCATGCGGATGAACCTTCGGCACAACGCCCTGCGGAAGATCATCTCGTTCCTGCTGGCGGTCGTCTGCTGGGTCGTCGTCAGCACGGAGGAGGATCGATTCAAGGACTTCGCCGTGCCGATCGAGTACGTGAGCATTCCGGAGGGCCTCGAGCTCTCGGGTGACGTCATCGACACGGTTCAGGTCCGCCTGCGAGGAGCCGAGCCGAACCTGCGCAACGTGACCGGGGACCGGCTGTCGGCCAGGATCGATCTCTCCCGGATCCCGCTCGGCGAACAGTACGTCCCGATCACGACAAACATGATCAAGGCACCCCCGGGAGCCGCCGTCGTGCGCATCGAGCCCGGGGTCATCCCTCTGCACGTCGAAAAGCGCGTCCAGCGCGAGGTCCCGGTCGTGGCCGAGTTCGCGGGGCGGCCGGCGCCGGGGCACAGGAAGCGCGCCCATGTGATCGATCCCGCCGTCGTGACGATCGAGGGGCCGGCCAGCGAGGTCGCCCGGATCAAGCGCGCCACGACCGGCACCATCTCGCTCGAAGGGGAGTCGAAGGATTACGACGTCGAAGTGACCCCGGTCCCCGACGCCCGCCCCGGCAGCCGGGTGCGCGTCGTCCGTCCTGCGGGACCGGTGCGCGTCCACGTCTCGATCGACGCCGACGCCTCCGGCCGCCGCAGCCGCGGGCCGGCATCCTCGAACCGGAAGCCGGCATGAGGAGCCGGAGGTCTTGAAGCGGCTGTTCGGAACCGACGGCATCCGGGGCACCGCCGGCCTCTTTCCTCTGGACGGCGACACCGTCGCCCGCATCGGCGAGGCGCTGGTGTCCTCGATCCCGTCGTCCTCCGGAGAGCCCTGCATACTCATCGGGCGCGACACGCGTCAGTCCGGGCCGTCGATCGAGGACGCGCTGGCGCGCGGCGTCGAGGCGGCCGGCGGCCGCGTCCACCGCGGTGGCGTGCTGACCACGCCGGCGGTCGCGGGCCTCACGCGGACCATCGGCTACGACGCCGGGGTCGTCATCTCCGCCTCGCACAATCCGTACCGCGACAACGGCATCAAGGTCTTCTCGCGCGAGGGGTTCAAGCTTCCGGACGCGCTGGAGTCCTCGATCGAGGCCCGGGTCCTCGACGGAGGGGATCGCAAACGCGCCCGCGCCGCCCCGAGCTCCGGAGGCGGCGACCGGCCTCTCCCGCAGGACGCGGAGCCCGGGGATCTGCGGCACCGGTATGTCGAGGCGCTTCTGGCCTCGGTCGATCCGGGCGCGTCCTACGGGGACTGGCGCGTGGTGCTGGACTGCGCCCACGGCGCGGCCTGCGATCTCGCGCCGGAGCTCTTCCGGCGCGCCGGGTCGGAGGTGATCGCGCTCCACACCGAGCCGGACGGGACCAACATCAACGAAGCCTGCGGGGCCCTCCATCCGGAGCGCCTGGCGCGGGTCGTGCGCGAGCGCTCGGCCCGCCTCGGTCTGGCGTTCGACGGGGACGCCGATCGCTGCCTGGCGGTCGACTCCTCCGGCCGCGTCCTGGACGGCGATTACATCCTGTACCTCGCGGCCCGCAGGATGAAGGAGCGGAATGCTCTCCCCGGCGACGCCGTCGTCGGCACCGTCATGAGCAACCTGTGGCTGGAGCGGGCCCTCCGCTCCCTGGGGATCGCCCTCCTGCGGGCCCCCGTCGGGGACAAGTACGTCCTGGAGGAGATGCAGCGGGGCGGATTGGTCCTGGGCGGGGAACAATCGGGTCACATCATCTTTCTGGACCGCGCCACGACGGGGGACGGCCTCCTGACGGGTCTAGTGCTTCTCGACCTGCTCGAGCGCACCCGGCTCGACCTCGCCGCATGGGCCGGCAGCGTCCGCCCCTGCCCCCAGGTCCTGGTCAACGTGCAGGTCCGCTCGCGTCCCCCGCTGGAGAGCCATCCCGCCATCGGCCCCTCCATCCGTGACGAGAAACGCCGATTGGGGGACCGCGGCAGGGTGCTGGTGCGATACTCTGGAACCGAGCCGAAGGCACGCATCATGGTGGAGGGGGAGTCCCGGGACGCCGTGGAAGCGTGCGCCGAACGCCTGAGACGCGTCATCGAGGACGCGATCGGGCGGACCCCGTCCTGACCCCGGGCCAGAGGAGCGCCATGCCCGATCCGGTGAGACTCGGAGTCAACGTCGACCACATCGCCACCCTGCGCCAGGCGCGCAAGGCCGAGGAGCCCGATCCGGTCGCGGCCGCGACGCTGGCCGAGCTGGCGGGCGCCGACGGCATCACCATTCACCTGCGTGGCGACCGCCGCCACATTCAGGAGCGCGATCTGGAGCTCCTGCGGAAGGTCGTGAAGACCCGCCTGAATCTGGAGATGGCGGCGAGCCCCGCCATGGTGACGACCGCCGCGACGCACAAGCCGGATCACGTGACGCTCGTTCCCGAGCGCCGGGAGGAGGTGACGACCGAGGGAGGCCTCGACGTCCTGCTCAATCTGACGCTGGCGCGCAAGACGGTCGGGGAGATCCGCGAGGCGGGTATCGAGGTCTCGATCTTCGCCGACCCGGACTACGACCAGATCAAGGCGATCTCCAAGCTCGGCGCCCGGATGATCGAGATCAACACCGCCAAGTACTCGGAAGCGAGGCGGGAGGATCTGGCGCTGAAGGAGGCCGACGCGGTGGCCCAGGCGGCCCGTGCCGCCTCGAAGATGGGCCTGAGGGTCCTGGCCGGACACGGCCTCGACTACACCAACGTCCGGCGCATCGTCCAGATCCCCGAGATCGAGGAGCTCAACATCGGACACGCGATCGTGGCCCGCGCGGTCCTCGTTGGCATGGAGCGTGCAGTCCGTGAGATGAAGGAGCTTTTGCGCCGATGAGACGGTTTCCCCTGTACGACCCGCCGGAGTACGTCGACTTCGCCGCCGACGCCTCGGTGATGGCCGCCTACCGCGAGACGCTCCGGAAGGACCCGCAGCGCGCCGGCGTGATCGATCGCCTCCGGCCTGAGGACCACCTGCGCCTGTACGAGGGGATGGTGCGTTTTCGCCTGCACGACATCACCCTCAAGCGCTGGGTGCGGCAGGGGGTGATCTCCAAGGCCTGGCTCGGGACGGGCGAGGAGGCGGTCACGGTGGGGGCGGTGCGCGCGCTGCGATCGGGGGATCTCGTCGGCCCCATGATTCGCAACGCCGGCGCCTGCCACGAGATGGGGATGCCCGTGGCGCAGATGTTCAAGGCCTATCTGGGCACGGGGGATCAGATCACGCGCGGGCGCGACCTCCACACGGGGGATCCGGGCCTGGGGGTGATCCCGCCCACCAGCATGATGGCGGCGCTCGTGCCGGTCTTCACCGGCATCGCCCTCGCCGCGAGGCAGCGGCGCGAGGAGCGCGTGGCGGTCACCTGGGTGGGCGACGGCGCCAGCCGCACGAGCGCCTTCCACGAGGGCTTCAACTTCGCCGCCGTGATGAAGGTGCCGCTCGTCATCGTCCTGCAGGACAACGCCATCGCCCTCGGCACCCCGGTCGAGAGGCACAGCGCGGGCCGGATGGAGGACCTGGGGCCGGCCTACGGGGTGCCCGGCCTGACCTGCGACGGGAACAACGTCCTGGACGTCCACGCGGCGACGGCCCTCCTGGCCGGGGAGTGCCGCCGGGGGGGCGGTCCGAGGCTCCTGACGGCCCGCACGTTCCGCATGGGGGGGCACGCCACGCACGACGAGGCCGAGGCCCGGGCGATCCTCCCGGAAGAACAATTCCGTTATTGGGGATTGAGGGATCCCATCGGGACCTATGAGATATACCTTATAGAGGACGGCCCGTCCCTGGACGGCCGCCGGCGGGCGGAGCAGGCCCGGCGGAAGGCCAACCGGGGCCTGCTGGAGGAGGCCGAGGCCCGCGTGACGGCCGAGGTCGAGGAGGCCGAGAGGGAGGCTCTCGAGAGCCGCAGGTCGCGCATGCCTGCGCCGGCGGACGCCGCCGCGGGGGTCCATGCGGGCATCAACATCATCGACGGTCGATCGCGTCCAGGCGAGGGGGTGGAGAAGCGATCGGCGCGACAGTCCATCCGATAGGCGGCCCGAAGGACCGCCTGACGAGGAGCGCCATGTCCACTCGAAGCGCCACCGGAACACTGCTCGGGAAGGAACTCGATCTCGACGATCTCCGTCGTGAAGGACTGACCCGTGAGTCGCTCCTCGGGATCTTCCGCACGATGTATCTGGCCCGCCGCATCGACGACAAGGAGATCCAGCTCAAGCGGCAGAACCGGATCTATTTCCAGATCAGCGGCGCCGGACACGAGGCCGTCCTCACCGCCGCGGGGATGCTGCTACGCCCGGGACGCGACTGGATCTACCCCTATTACCGCGACCGGGCGCTCTGCCTGCAGCTCGGCGTATCGCCGAAGGAGATGTTCCTGCAGGCGGTAGGCGCCGCGGCCGATCCCGCCTCGGGAGGCCGGCAGATGCCGTCCCACTGGGGCCACGCGCGCCTGCGCATCGTGTCGCAGTCGAGCCCCACCGGGACCCAGTTCCTGCAGGCCGTCGGCTGCGCCGAGGCCGGCCGCATGCTGGAGGCCGGCTCGGACGACATCGTCTACGTCTCGGCCGGCGACGGGGCCACGAGCGAGGGCGAGTTCTGGGAGGCGATCAACGCCTCGTGCCTCAGGCGGGCGCCGGTCCTGTTCCTGATCACCGACAATCAGTACGCCATCTCCGTGCCGGTCGAGGCGCAGACGACCGGCGGGAGCATCTCGAAAGCGCTCTCCGGCGTCCCGGGCCTGCGGGTGCAGGAGGTCGACGGCTGCGATCCGATCGCGTCGCACCGCGTGCTGCGCGATGCGATCGCCCGGGTGCGCCGGCCGGACGGCGGCCCGGTCCTCGTCCACGCACACACCATCAGGCCCTACTCCCACTCGCTCTCGGACGACGAGAGGCTGTACAAGTCCGCCGCCGAACGCGAGGAGGAGGCCCGGAGGGATCCGATCCCCGCGTTCGCCCGCTTCCTCGTCCAGTCCGGCGTCACGACGGAGGCGTTCCTGCGCGCCGTCCGCGAGGAGGTCGACAGCGAGGTCGGCGAGGCGGCCGACGCCGCCCTCGCCGCCGATCGGCCCGACCCGGAGACGGTCACCGCGCACGTCACGTCGCCCGACGTCGACCCCACTTCATCCCGGTTCGACGTCTCCCCGTCCCTGGACGGCCCGCCCAAGACGATGGTCGATCTGCTCAACGCCTGCCTGCGGGACGAGATGG
>JBFGDZ010000126.1:0-10922 GCA_041580375.1 Candidatus Polarisedimenticolia bacterium | reverse complement strand
GAGAGCCCGGGCCTTCGCGGCCAGCCTTTCGGCGCGGCCGGGGGGGCGGCCGGCCCCATGACCTCCGCTTCGATCCCGCTGATGTCCGATTCCGGATCATCACGCACGATGCCCCGCTCCGGGGCGCCACGGACGGTCGCGATCGAGACCACGACGAGGGCCCCGAGAACCGACGCGACGGAAATGTTTGTCAGGCGACGGAAGGCGAGGCGTGCGCGCACCATGGTGATCCTCCCGTGCGGGAACCGCCGGGGGGAAGGGGCGGGCCCGCGATTCGTTGGTGCGGCGAAGACCGGATGGTTCTGTCCCCGATCTTTATTGTCCGCAACATACGCCCGGTTCCACGGGCGCGCAATGGGGAATCCGGCCCGGGGGTCTGGCGCGCCGGGCGCCGGTCGTCGTAGACTCGGCGGCCGTTAAGACCCATTCGCGGCAGCCGACCGAAGCCAGGAGGGATCTCCATGTCGTGTGCCCGTTTCCTCGCGCCCGTCGCCCTGATCGCCGTCTTCGCCCTTGCGGGGGCCTGCGCTCCCGCCCCGCCGCCCCCGCAGCAGGCCCGGGAGGCGCCGGGCGATCCGATCCTGGCCGGGCAGGCGCTGTTCAACGATCCCGGTCTGTCCGGAAGCGGCCAGGTGGCGTGCGCCACCTGCCACCCGCGCGGGGGGCACACGAACAACAAGACCTACGTCGGGCTGGACGTCGTCCCGGACGGTCAGTCGGACGGCCGCAGCACGCCGCTCCTGTGGGGCGTGAAGGACACCGCGCCCTACTCCTGGGGGGGAGGCAAGACGCTCAAGGACAACATCAAGGGGATCATCGTCGCCCGCATGAAGGGGCCCGAGCCGACGGACGAGCAGCTCGACATTCTCATCGCCTACCTGAACTCGCTGACCTTCCCGGAGAACCCGAATCTGGACCGGGGCGGCGCCCCGACCGAGGCGGCGCCGGCGGCGGCCCGGCGCGGCTACCGGGTCTTCTTCAAGGCGTCCTGCAACGCCTGCCACGTGCCGCCGGTCTTCTCCAAGCCGGACAACGAGGACATCGGCAGCGGAGGATCGTTCAGCGTGCCGTCGCTGCGGGGCCTGTCGACGACGGCGCCCTATTTTCACGACGGGCGTTACCCGAACCTGAGGGCGCTCATCCCGGAGAAGCTCCGCTACCTCAGGCAGCTGGGCAGCACGGAGACGTTCACCGACGACGAGATCGAGGATCTCCTCGCCTACCTCAACATCCTGTAGGTGGAGCCGCGCGGGCTAGCGGATCTCCGACTTGCGGATGATCCCGGGCCACTGGATGAAGTCGCCGTTCGTGAAGACGATGTCGCAGTTGAACGACTCCGTCGGCCCGACCCTGCCGAGGCCGTCCCACTCGCCGTCGTTGGCGTAGGAGATCAGGACGTACATCGTCCCCTCCGGGTCGGTGCGGTACTGGAAGCCGCGCCCCCAGGCGTCGGTCGCGCGCAGCGAGCTCCACTCGCCGTTCTTCAGCTTCTTCGCCAGGCACTCGTTCACGTCGGCGAAGTCCGCGCAGATCGGGTAGCGTCCCTTCGACTGCCGCGCGTGATCCTCGACGACCGACGCGATCTTCTTCATGTCGGTCATCGTCCGGCGCTGGTTGCCGTAGGCGAAGATCGGTCCCAGCCCCATGGCTTCGGCCTGCTTCTGCGTCACCGAGTCGCCCATGGCGCCGGTCAGCATCAGCATGCGGACGAAGGTCTTGGGGTCTTCGTCGGCGGCCACGCGGCTGGCGACGAGGGCTTTCCCCTTCTCCGTGGCGAGGATCTTCTGCACCAGGTGCCCCGCGGCGTCCTCGTCCTCCAGGATCCGCGCGATGACGGCCGCCCGGTCGTTCGGCGGCCCGACGAGACGGTCGATCAGTTCCTTGCGGATGGCGTGATCGCCGACCATCGTCTCGATGAGATCCTTGCGCTTTCCGTCGTCGGAGAGAATGTCCTTCACGCCGGAGCACGAGGGCAGGACGAGCGCCGCGGCCAGCAGGATCACCAGGAATGAAAGTCTCGATCTCATGGCTTCGACCCCCGAATCGATAAACGTTCCCACGTCAACAATCTAGGCCCGCCCGGCCCGGGGTCAAGGGAGCGCGGCCCTTCCGTGGCGGCCCGCCGGCCCCGCCTCCGCGGCGGCCGCCGGGGGGCGGGACTGCGGAGCCGGCTCCGCCCGCCCTGCGGTGCATATTCAGAGCGACCGGATCGCCCTTGGATGCCCCCCGGCGTGAACCGGGTACATTTTCGTCATTGAAGCATGGGTCGGTCCGGCACTGGTTTCAGGCGACCGGCTTCCGGACACTCTTCGCACCGGCCGTTCGGGAGTCGAAGCCGGGCCGACCCTCTTTGGATCTCGACCGGGTGCCGGCATGACCGACCGATCACCCCTTTCCGATCCTGTTCTGACCTGCCCGGGGCGAAGTCAGGATCCGGCCCTCCGCATCCTGACCCTCGCCGGAGCCTCGCTCCTACATATTTTGATCCTCGTGATACCGCTCCTCGTCCCGATCCTCATCGTCGAGATGATGCGCGGGCCGGAGGCGACCATTCCCACCACCGATCCCCCGATCACGCAACCCCGGATCGGGCTCGTCTCCGCACAGGCGGGCCGGGTGCGCGCCGGCCGCCCCGCCGCGCCATCGCCCCGCCGGCCGGAGCCGCCTCGCCCCGTTCCGCTGAAGGAGCCCGCCCCGAACCCCTCGTTCGAGGGCGGTGTCGCGGACATGACCGGCACGGACATGTTCCCGGATTCGATCGGCGAAGGCTCCGGGCCGGGGATTCCCGGCGGCACGGGGAGCGATTTCTCGGGCACCCTCGAAGGCTGCCCCGGATGCGCGGGGGGCGGTCCCGACGGACCTCCCGGCGCCGGGACGGGATCGCGGATCTACGAATGGTCGCCGAACGTGGTCCCGCCGGAGATGATCCTCTCAAGCCGGGTCATGCCGGAGTATCCCAGGGCCGCCCGCCTGGCGCGCGTCGATGGCTCGGTCATGCTGCTGGCGGCCGTCCGGACCGACGGCTCGATCGGAGAGATCGAAGTCCTGCGCGCGCCCGATCCCCGCTTCGGGTTCGAGTTCGCCGCGATCGAGGCGGTCAAGCAGTGGCGCTATCGTCCCGGATCGATGAACGGTCAGCCGATCGCGGTCTACGTCCGCATCATCGTCGAGTTCACCATCGCGCGCTGATCGCTCGCACCGGGTGATCGCGACCTCCCGCCGGGTGCTCTCCCGCCGATCGTTCCCCCGCTTGTGCATATCGCCGCGTGAGCGTCGCGCCACTCCTGCTGCCTCCCGCCTGCGGATGCCCTTGCAGGGGCCGTGCTAGACTCGCCGGGCATCCGACTCGATCAGGCTGGAGGACGCGCGATGCCCCGCACCCGGAGCACGGAAGACGCGGACTTCATGGATCGCGCGATCCGGCTCGCGCGCTCAGCCGCGCGGCGGGGAGAGGTCCCGGTCGGCGCGATCGTCGTGATCGGGGGCCGCATCGCGGGACGGGGTTCGAACCGGCCGATCGCGGCGAGCGATCCGACGGCCCACGCCGAGATCGGCGCCATCCGCCGGGCCGCCCGCTCCGTCCGCAATTACCGTCTTCCCGGCGCCACGCTGTACGTCACGCTGGAGCCCTGCCTGATGTGCCTGGGGGCGATGCTGCACGCCCGCTTCGGCCGTCTCGTCTTCGGGGCGCGCGATCCGCGCGTGGGCGCGGCGCGATTCCTGCGCGGGCGCCGCGCCGCCGGCCTCAACCATCGCATGGAGGTGACGGGGGGGATTCGCGCCGTCGAATGCGCCGCGCTGCTGCGCGGGTTCTTCAGGAGCCGGCGCCGGGCGGGGCGCTCCGCAGGTGCGTCCCGCGGGCGGCTCTGAATCCCGCTCCATCGACGAATCGTCGCGGCCGGACTATCATGGCGCCGGGCCGGACACCGAACCGGAGCGCCGGAATTGTCCTATGACGATTCCGCCCCGTGACGTTGCGGCCCGGAACGCGAGGACGAGCCATGAGAGAGATCCCGTTCTTCCAGATCGATGCCTTCGCGACGTCGGTGTTCCGGGGGAATCCGGCGGCGGTCTGCCCGCTGAAGGAGTGGCTTCCGGACGACACCCTGCAGGCGATCGCCGAGGAGAACAACCTGGCCGAGACGGCGTTCATCGTCGCCGAGAACGGCCGGCGCCGCATCCGCTGGTTCACGCCCCGCGAGGAGGCGCCGCTCTGCGGGCACGCCACGCTGGCCGCCGGCTACGTCGTGATGAACGAGATGGAGCCGTCGCTGAAGGAGGTCGAGTTCGACTCGCCGGGCGGATCGGTCCGCGTGATGCGCCGGGGGGATCTGTACGTGCTCGACTTTCCCGAAGTGCGGACGGAGCCCTGCTCCGCGCCGCCGCCCCACCTTCTGGACGGTCTGCGCTGCGACCCGGTCGAGGTGCTCGTCTCGATCGGGGATCCGAACTACATCGCGACCCTCGAGGACGAGGACCGGGTCGCCGCCGCGCGGCCGGATCTCGCAGTTCTGGAGCGGCTCCATCCGCACGGCGTCGTCATCAGCGCGCCCGGTCGCGAGGTCGACTTCGTGTCGCGCTATTTCGCCCCCGGCTCCGGCATCCCCGAGGACCCGGTCACCGGGTCGACGCACTGCGCCCTCGCGCCCGACTGGGCGCGGCGGCTCGGTCAAAAGAAGATGAAGGCGCGGCAGCTGTCGAAGCGGGGCGGGGAGCTCGGGATCGAGTTACGCTCCGGACGCGTCCTGATCGCGGGCGCCGCGGTGCGGTACGCGCGCGGCACGATCTTCGTCTGATCCCTAGCGATTCGTGCGGCGGCGTCGCGCCCGGCTTCGCGTGGCGCCCCGGGAACGCGCCTCGAGGGCGTCGAGCTCCTTCCGCAGATATGCGAGCATCGTCCGGGCCTCCGTGACGTCGACGTCGTTCTCGATGACGCGCGTCAGCATCAGGCTGAGCGTGTCCCTCAGCCCCTCCAGGGCGTGCTCGTGCCCGGTCTTCTTCCTCGGACGGCGGGGCCTCGGCCGGCCCGCCGTGACGCGAGTTCCTTGCATCGTGCTCTCCCTCCCGTGGCGCCT
This sequence comes from Candidatus Polarisedimenticolia bacterium, assembly GCA_041580375.1. GTDB lineage: Bacteria > Acidobacteriota > Polarisedimenticolia > Gp22-AA2 > Gp22-AA2 > JAPUIN01. The sequence goes on along the minus strand of JBFGDZ010000126.1, from coordinate 5,847 downwards.
GGTCTTCACACTCCGTGGCCGGGCGAGGAGAGCTGCACCTCCAGCCCGTCCGGGTCGTCGAAGTAGATCCGATCGCGCGTGACCCGCGGCCGGATCCCCCGCGCCTCCAGACGCCGGGCCGCGTCGCCCGCGTCGTACCCCTCGACCGCGTAGCAATAATGATCCATGCCGGGATCCGGACTGCGGAACAGGGCGACGAACTGATCGCCGCAGCGCAGAAAGGCGCTCCCCCGGCTCTCGCTCGACACGCGCAGGCCGAGGTGCTCGACGTAGAAGGCGCGCGAGCGGGCGACGTCGGTCACGTTCAGGGCGATGTGGTTCAGGCCGACGGCGCGAAAGGCGCCGCGCGGCGCGCCCGCCGCGGGCGCTCGTCCGATCGCGCCTCCCGCGGCCGCCAGCGCCGCCAGGCCCGCGATCAGATCGCGTCTCGTCAGCCGTCCGGTCTCGAACTCCCCGATCATCCGCGCGATGCGCGCCAGCATGTCACGCCCTCCCGCATCCCGCCCCGCCGGCCGGCGGAGACGGATCGCTCACTGGACCTGCTTCAGCTCGCCGTTCGGATCCCTCCCTCGGAAGCCGATCCGATCGAAGGGATTCGCCACGCTCGATGCGATGTCCATCAGGTGGGCCGAGATGCGCTTCAGATAGCGGACGTACAGCGCGGTCGTCACCGCCTCCCGGCCCGGGAGATCCGGCTCGTCCTTCTGGATCAGGGCGTTGACGATCTCGTCCCCGCGGCGCGCGATCCACCAGTGCTCGGACATCACCTCGCGTGCCTTGTCCTCGTCGTTCTCCGGCAGGGCCTCCAGGAGAAGCCCGAACATCGTCTTCACCGTCGTCTCGATGCGCCGCACCATCTCCTCGTGCGGCCCGCAGCGCAGCCGGCCGGGATGGTTCAGCGCCAGCTCGACGATGTTCTTGGCGTAATCGCCGATCCGCTCGATGTCGATGACGACGCTCACCAGCGCCAGGCCGGCGTGCAGGTCGCGTCCGCTCGCGATCGTCAGGTGGGTGAACACCTTCCGCCGGACCTCCCGCTGATAGGCGTTGATCTTCTGATCCTTCGCGTAGACGTCCAGATCCAGCTTGGCGTCGTCCCGCTGCCTGAGCGAGCGCGTCGCGGCCTCGAACATCTCGAGATCGTCGCGCAGCATCTCCTGCGAGCGGTCGAACGCCTGGTGCAGCTGGTCCCCCCTCCGGAACATGTCGAAGAATTCCTTGAACATCGGCTCACCTCAGCAACATGATAATGACAAACGGCACGAGATAGAAGCAAATGACGACATAGGTCACCGGCAGCCATCGCCTGCGGTTGGAGACATGGGCCAGCCGGCGGGCCAGATTCATCGGGATCTTCCGGACCGAGGGCAGCGGCCAGACGACGAGGATGCCCGCGGCGTTGAAGATCAGATGGGCGAACGCCACCGTGACCGCGCTGACCTCGCTCACCGCCAGGGATGCGAGCATCGCCGTGACGGTCGTGCCGACGTTGGCGCCGAGCGTGTAGGGAAAGATCTGGCGCAGGGTGAGGATCCCCGCTCCGGCCAGCGGGACCACCAGCGACGTCGTGATGCTGCTCGACTGCACGAGGATCGTCAGGATCAGTCCGAGCAGCATCGCCCGCCCCGCATTCTTGAAGATCACCTGATCGAAGAACGACTCGAACTTTGTGAGGACCAGACTCTTGAGCGTGACGACGAGCCGGTGGAGCGACACGAAGAGGATCACCAGCGACGCCAGCATCAACAAGATGGGCTGGTCCCCCAGGAGCGAGACGGCCGCCTTGACGGCGGGCTCCGTCAGCAGCTTGAGCGGGCTCGCGAAGGTCAGTCCGCCCGCCTCGTCCAGAAGCCGCGCGGTCGCCGACGCGAGCCGCCCGAGGAAGTTCGTGGCCACCTGCAACGGGAACAGGATCAGAACCGCGATGATGTTGAAGAAGTCGTGCACGGTCGATGCGGCGAAGGCGCGGTAGAACTCGCGGCCATGCCGCAGGTGACCCAGGCTCACCAGGGTGTTGGTGACCGACGTCCCGATGTTCGCTCCCATGATCACCGGGATCGCGGTGGACACCGGCATCGTTCCGCCGCCCACCATCGCCACGACGAGAGAGGTCGTGGTCGAGGACGACTGCGCCAGCGTGGTGGCCAGAATGCCCACGAACAGGCCGATGACGGGGTTGGAGGCGGCGGCCAGCAGACCGTCGACGAACCCTCCGCCGAGCAGCTTGAACGCCCTGCTCAGCATTCCGATGCTGACGAGAAAGGCGTACAGGAAGAAGATCAGAACGAGCGCCCGCGGGACGCGGAACCCGGGGGTCGCGCCCTTTCGAGCGGGCCGGATGGTCGGCTCAGAACGCGTGGTCGGAGATATGTGCGCCTCTCCAGGCCAGACGAGCGATCGAGATCACCACGCCCTCGGGTTCCCCGATCCCACGGCGTCGATCGACGCAGGAGAATAGCACCATCCGGCCGGGTTTTGGGAAGCCTCCCGGAAAACAACTTGACGACCCGACCGCGGATGTGTACTGATCGAGCGTCTTCTTTCCAATGTGGGAGAACGCAGCCTCCCGGCTGCGATGCGCGACGGCGGGGCCGGAGGGCCCGGGTCGCCGGCGTCGAGGATACCGGCTGTTGGCTGGAAACCGTCGTTCACGCCCCCGAAGATCGACGACCCGGGCCGGGCAGCCCCCCGCGGAGATCCGCCCGCGGCCCCCGGCGGCGATCCCCGTCTGCCTCGCGGCGCTCCTCCTGTTCTTCGGACCGATCGCGCACCGGACCCTCGACGCCGCCACGGCGACGCTGTACGTGGACGACGACAGCCTCTGCGCATCGGGCTGCGGCTCCCAGGCCTCGCCGTACCCCACGATCCAGGCGGCGATCAACGACGCCAACGGCCGGATCGTCGCGGGAACGGCCACGGGAGCCACGATCGTCGTCGCGGGCGGCCGCTACGCCGAGCGCATCTTCATCTTCCCGAACATCCACGTCCGCTGCGCGTCCCCCTCAACGACGACCATCGACGCCGCCGGGCGGGGGCGAAGCGCCGTCGTCTTCGCGTCCGGCGGCACGGGGCGCCCCAACGCCGATTTCTCCATCGACGGCTGCACCATCACGGGCGGCAGCGGCGAGGTGCGCGTTCTCGAGGAGACGGTGGTGGGCGGCGGGGTCTTCATCTTCGGGGACGCCGTCGTCAGCAACAACGTCATCACCGGGAACGTCCTCTCCGGCCCGGAGGACCGGTGGCTCGGGGCGGGGATCTACGTCGCGTACGGTGCCCCTCAGATCCTCGGCAACACGATCACGCGCAACCGGGCCGATCCTCCTCCCGTGGGGGGACAGACCGACTCGTTCGGGATCGGGGGCGGGATCTTCGTCCTGGGCCCCATCGGCCTCTCGAGCGGCCTCGCCCGCATCGAAGCGAACCTCATCGCCGGCAACCTCGCGGGCGGCGAGATCGGCAAGGGAGGAGGGATCCGCATCGACGGCGCTCCCGGCGCGATCGTCACGCGGAACATCGTCTTCGGGAACCTGGCCGGCTACGGGGGCGGCGGGATTGAGATCTACGGCTCGCCGGTCGTCTCCGACAACCTCGTCCATGGGAACTCCAGCACCATGTTCGGGGGCGGCATCAACCTGTTCCAGGCCTCCGCGGAGGTCACCAGCAACACGATCTTCGGGAACAGCGTGACCGGAACGGTAACGCCGGGCGGATACTCATACTCGAGCTACGGGGGCGGCGTCTCCGTCGACGCCCTCATCCCGCAGGTGGAGGAGCCGAAGGTCCACATCACGAACACCCTCATCGTCGGTAACTCGGCTTCCCCCACCGGCACCGGCGGCGGGCTGTTCAATTACCAGTCTTACCCCGTGATCTCCCACACGGACATCCACGACAACATCGTCCTGCCCGGCGTCGCGAACGACGTGAGGGGGGACATCACCGAGGCGATGTTCCTCGCGATGCCGGGGAACCTCTCCGCGGATCCGCGCTTCGTCAATCGTCCCCTCTTCATCGACGTCACCGTCGCGCCCGGGACGACGACGACCGTCGCCGTCCGCAGCGCCTCGCGCTACGCGGTCAACCAGGTGATCGAATATGACGACGACGGCGTCGCCAGGACGATCATCGCCGTCAACGCGTCCTCCGGCGTTCTGACCTTCTCGCCGGCCCTGGCGGCGGCCTCTCAGGCCGGCCGGCCCGTCGCGAACTGGAACACCGGGAGCAATCTGGTCGAGGATTTCCGACTGCGCGCCGACTCGCCTGTCATCGACGCGGGCACGAACGCCGGCGTCTCGACGCTGGACCTGGCCGGCGCGCCGCGTGTCGTCGACGCGGACTGCGACGGTGCGGCCGTGGTCGATCTCGGCGCCTACGAGCTGCCGCCCCCGGACTCCGACTGCGACGGCGTCCCCGACACGCTCGACTGCGCGCCGCTCGTGGCCTGGATCACGATGCCGCCCGGCCCGGTGGACCCGACGCTCACGATCCGGGCCGGGCCGCCCGCGACGCTCTCCTGGAGCAGCCTGCCGCAGGCGAACGTGTTCAACATCTACCGCGGCGCGATCACGGGCGCCTTCGCCTACAACCAGACCTGCCTGGAGAGCGCATCGCTCGACACCGCCGCGCAGGACGCCGGCGTGCCGGCCGTCGGGTCGGTCTTCTACTACCTCATCTCCGCGGTGAACGGCTGCGGGGAGGGCAGCCTGGGCCGGGCCTCCGACGGCTCGGAGCGGCCCAACACCGCGCCCTGCCCGATCGCCCCGGGCGATACGGACGGCGACGGCCTCCTCGACCTGGAGGACAACTGCCCGCTGGCCGCGAATCCCGCGCAGCTCGACGGGGACCGCGACGGCAGCGGGGACGCCTGCGACAACTGCCCGGCTCTCGCCAACGCCGATCAGCGGGATCAGGACGCCGACGGGCCGGGCGACGCATGCGACAACTGTCCGCTCGACGCCAACCCCGGCCAGAGCGATTTCGACGCCGACGCGGAAGGGGACGTCTGCGACCTGGACGACGGCCTCATCTACGTGAGCGGAACGTTCCCCCTGACGTGGCAGCCGGAGCGCGGCACGAACCCCGCCGATCCGATCGACCGGTACAGCCTCTACCGCGGCGTACTGTCCGCCCTGGCCGACGCCGACGGCGACGGGGCGGCGGAGAGCTACGGCGTCTGCCTGACCGCGAGCGCCGGCGTGTCTTACAACGACGCCGCGACCCCGGCCGCGGGCGACGGATTCTTCTACATCGTCACTGGGCACACCGCCGCGGGCGAGACGCCGATGGGGAACGCCAGCAGCGGGGCGCCGCGGCCCAACACGTCGCCCTGTCCGTAGCCCGCCTTCTCGTGCGAGTCCCCGGATACGCGACGTCGCGCGATCCCTGCAACCGGAGGTCCCGGCGATCGGCCGGCCCGGGACGCGGCACCCAGAAGATTTGCTCGAATCGAGGCGATTCGGGCTTACAATGCAGGAAATTCGCCGCCTGATCATCTTGAAGATGCGAGCCGATGCCCCGTCCGGGCGTCGGAAGTCGAGCGTGCCCGTGAACCGTCTCTGCCGTAAAACGGCCGCCGTCGGAAGCTTGTTTTTTCTCTGGATGTCCGTGCCCACACGGGCCCCGGCCGCCGGGACGCTCTTCCGTCACCCCTCGTATCCCGTCGAGGGCGGCGTCCGATTCGTCGCGGCCGGTGATTTCAACGCCGACGGACATGCGGACCTGGCCGCCACGACGGGCTCCGACGAGGTTGCCGTCCTCCTGGGCCGGGGCGACCTCACGTTCGGCCAGGAGCGGCGCTTTCCGGTCGGAAGCGCGCCCGAGTTTCTCACCGCGGGAGACGTCGACGGT
>JBFGDZ010000125.1:0-11030 GCA_041580375.1 Candidatus Polarisedimenticolia bacterium | reverse complement strand
GTCGGCCTGCGGGTCGGTTGCGCCGACGATCGGGTGACCGCGCTCATCGGCATCGGCCTGCCCGTGGGGCTCTATGATTTCCGCTTTCTGGAAATCTGCGGCAAGCCGCTGTCGCTCGTTCAGGGGGACCAGGATCCGTTCGGCCCGCTCGCGAGCCTGATGACGATCGCCGCGCGGCTTCCGGGCGGCTGCCGGGTCCTCGCGATCGGCGGCGCGGGACACGGCTTCACCGGACACCTCGACGAGCTGCGCGAGCGGGTGTCCGCGTCGATCCCGGAGGAAATGAAAAACCCGGCCGGCCCGGGGCCGGCCGGGTGAGCCGGGGATGATCGGCTAGGCGAACTGGACCTTGACGTCCGGCTTGAACAGGTACCAGATGATGAGGCCGGAGACGATGGTCCCGATGGGGAACCCGAGCAGCCCGATGAACGCCAGCACGAGCTGTATCGTCCGTCCGTAGCTCTTCATCTTCCATAGCCCGACGCCGCATACGAGATAGACGGCGCTCAGGACGAGCGTCACGCCGGCGAAGACGGCCAGCAGCATCGGCGCGCCGTCCGGCACCTGGCCGGAGGCGACCGCCGTCGGCATGAAGAACATCGCGACCCCCATCAGACAACCCGCGACCCCGCCGAGGATGTTGAGCACGGCGAGCAGTGTGACGACTCCGGGACGGGTACGACCTTCCATACGGTCCTCCTCGAGGCTCCAGGCCCCTGCACGCACGGATCGCGTTCAACCTAATGACCGGCTTGCGACGGCGCAACGCCAAATCGGTTACAAGATCGCAATCGGAAGGGCGCCTCGGGCTCCGGATGAGTCCGATCTCCGGCTTGGGCGGATCGGGCGTCGGTGATAAGGTCTCAGCCGGCTCATGGAGGTGCGGATGCCCGATCGGATCGCCGGCCACGCCACGCCCGCGGGAACGCGCGCGTACGCCGCCCGGCACGCGGACCGCGGCCCGGGCGCCTTCACGGACCTGGGGGCGACCGAACTGAGGGTCGGCCGGTTCGGCTTCGGCTGCTACCGCATCGACGACACGACCCCCGACCACCGCGAATCCCTCGACCTTTCGCTCTCCTCCGGATGCAATCTGATCGACACGTCGACCAATTACACCGACGGGGCCAGCGAGCGGCTGGTCGGAAGCGTCCTCGGAGCGCGCCTGGGCCGCGGGGACCTGGATCGGGACGCGATCGTCGTCGTGTCGAAGATCGGATACGTGCAGGGCCGGAACATGCGCCTCGCGATCGAGCGGGAGCGCGGCGGGACGCCCTTTCCCGACATGGTCCGGTACATGGACGGATGCTGGCACTGCATTCACCCCGATTTTATCGCCGACCAGCTCGATCGCTCGCTCGATCGGCTCGGGCTCGCCACCCTCGACATCTGCCTCCTGCATAACCCGGAGTACTTCCTCTCCGACGCGAAGAATCGCGGGGGGAGCGGCCTCGAGGAGAGGCGCGACGAGTTCTATCGGAGGATCGAAAAGGCCTTCACGTTTCTCGAGGACGCCGTCCGCCGGGGGGCGATCCGCGCGTACGGCGTCTCCTCCAACAGCGCCGTGAATCCCGCCGATGACGACGAGGCCATTTCCGTCGTGCGCATGCTGGAAGCGGCGCGCGCGGCCGGCGGAGAGGGCCACCATTTCCGGGTCCTGCAGATCCCGATGAACCTCTTCGAGGCGGGCGGCGCCCTGGTGCGCAACACGGGTCCGGACGATTCGCGGACGCCTCTCGAGGCGGCCTCCGCGGCGGGTCTGGGGGTGCTGCTGAACCGGCCGTTCAACGCCTTCGTCGACGGACGCCTGCTGCGACTGGCCGAGCCGATCCTGCCGGCGAAGCGCGCGTCGATCGAGAAGGCGGTCGATCGCCTGCGGGGGCTGGAGAGGGACTACGCCGCCACGCTTGCGCCGCGCGTGCGGGGGTCCGAAGCGGCCGCGGCGTCCGATCCGCTCTTCCGTCTCGCCGAGCAGATCGCGGGCGCGGGCGAGGAGGTCTCGAGTTTCGTTCAGTGGCGTCAGATCGAAGAGCAGTACGTCCTGCCGCGCGTTCACTACATCGCGCAGGTTCTCGAAGGGGGGATCGAACCGGCCGCCCGTGGCGCCTGGAGGACCTGGTGGGATCGCTACGCCGCGACCCTCGGCGATCTCCTCGGCGCCGCCGCGCACCGCGCCGCGGAGAGGGGAAACGCCGAGCTCGAATCGATCGCCGTCACGATCGATCCGGCGCTGCCGGAGGAGAGACGCCCGGAACCGCTGGCGCGCAAGGCGCTGTGGGTCCTGGCCAGCACGCCCGGCGTCAGCACCGTTCTCGTCGGTATGCGCCGCACTCCCTACGTGCACGGGGTGCTGCCGGTCCTCGGCTGGCCCGCCCTTCCGGATCCGCTCGAGGTCTACCGCCGGCTCCGCCCGGCGTGCTGAGCCCGCCCCGCCGGCCCCGGAATATTCCCGCCCGCTCCTCCGTTGATGGGGATGTTCCCGGCTTCCGTGTCCGCGGAGCGCATCCCCCGTCCGCGGAGCGGGGCGTGGGGTCCCGGACGAGGCAATCCCGCAGGCGACCTCTCCGGGGCCCCATCTGCCGGGAGGGAACGCGGACCCGCCAGGCGCCCCGGATCGGCTCTCCGGTCGACTCTGGTATCATCGCTTCATGCGCATTCTCGCACTGGCCGGCTCGCTGCGCGGCGGGTCGCTCAATCGCAAGCTTCTCGACGCGGCCGTCGGCGTCGTGGGCGATCGCGCCGAGATCGATCGGCTCGACCTGCGCGAGCGGCCCCTGCCGCTCTACGACGGCGATCTCGAGGAGAGGGACGGGCTGCCGGATGGCGCCCGCCTGTTGAAGGAGAGGATCCAGGCGGCGGACGCCCTCCTGATCGCGACGCCCGAGTACAATCACTCCATCCCGGGGGCGCTGAAGAACGCCATCGACTGGGCCTCCCGCCCTCCCGGCAATCCGTTCCGCGGCCGCACCGCACTCCTGATGAGCGCCTCGCCGGGGAGTTACGGCGGCGTGCGGGGCATGCTCGCCCTGCGCCAGGTTCTGATGGCGCTCCACGTCCATGTGCTCCCGGCATCCGTGCAGGTTCCCCGCGCGGACCAGGCGTTCGACGCCGGGGGCCGCCTCCGCGAGGAGCGCACCCGGGCCGCCCTCGAGAAGGCGGTCGCGGAGCTCGTCCGGGTCGGCGCGCTGATCGGAAGGCCGGACTGAGATGGCCTGGATCCGCACCATCGCGCCGCCGGACGCCGGGGGCGAGCTGGCGGAGGTCTATCGGGAGATCGGCGCCGCCCGGGGGGGCGTCGGGCACATCCTCCAGATCCAGAGCCTGCATCCGAAGGCGCTCAAGGCCCATTTCGACCTGTACCGATCCCTGATGTTCGGGGTCTCGCCTCTCAGCCGCGCCGAGCGGGAGATGATCGCCACCGTCGTCTCCGCCACGAACGGCTGCCATTACTGAACGGAGCATCACGGGGAGGTTCTCCGTCGATTGATGCGGGACGAAGCGAAGGCGGAGGCGATCCTCCGCGACCCGGGCGCCGCCCCGCTCTCGAAACGCGAGCGCGCCCTGTGCGACTACGCTCTCGCGCTGACCCGCGAGCCCGGCGGAGATCACCGGGCCCCGTTCGAGCGGCTCCGCCGCGAGGGCCTGGACGACCGGGCGATCCTCGACGCGGCGCAGGTCACGGCCTACTTCAACTTCGTGAATCGTCTCGGCGAGGGGCTGGGGGTCGAGCTGGAGCCGGAGAGGAAGCCCTAGAACCCGGTCCCGGTGCCCGGCGGCGCGGGCGGGGCGGCGTTCAGAGACCAGTCGTACTCCAGGAAGTCGACGTCGATCCTCCCCTCGGCACGCCGGATGCGCCGCGCCACGTCCTCGGTCGCGTAGCGGGCGACGTACTCGGGAACCGTCGCGGCCGCGCCCCGCCACCCCTCCGCGACGAAGTCGTCACGGTACCAGTCGAAATAACGCGACAGGCGGAGCGTCCCGGACTCGAACCTCACGTTCCCGGGATCCCTCAGAAAAACGCTTGCGCTCTCCTCGAGCTGCTCATTGATGCGGGCGCCATCGACGGCCCACGGCGGCAGGGGCGCGCAGGAGCGGGAGGCGCAATTGACCGCGAAGTGGATTCGTGGATCCCTGAAGAAAGGACGCAGCAGCCTGTGCTCGATGTCGTCCAGCGTCAGATCGAATCCGCCCACGCGGTGGGTGCGGCGCGTCCAGACGCCCGGAATGTCGCGGATCGACGCGACACCCGGGTGATCCAGGATCGACTGAACCGTGTACGCGTTGTACGCGTTGATCAGGAGAGCCTCGAGGTGGGGCGGGGCCAGCCGCTGCAGCGGCGCGACGGCGATCCGTTCGAGGTAGCCGTCCAGGTCGTCGCGGCGGGCCCGCATGAAGCCGTAGTCGACGAGGCCGTCCCGCGTTCCTCCCGCGAGCAGGCGGTCCCACGCGGCGTGATCGAACGATTCGGTCCCGCCCTGCAGCGACGACTCGACCGCCGCGGCGATCTCGCCCGCGGCCTTCCGCGCCGCGGGACCCCCGCAGCCCGCCACGATCGCGAGGACGGCGATCGCCAGGGCGGCGCCCGGTGACGAGATCCGTGAAGGGGGATGAACCACGGCGGGACACGTCAAGGCGGCCTCCCCCGTTCGCCCGGGGAGGCCGCCGGGATCAACCTGGTACCGCTACGGGGATTCGAACCCCGGTCTGATGGCTGAGAACCACCTGTCCTAACCCCTAGACGATAGCGGCATCGATATCTGGTTCCGGGACAGGGATTCGAACCCCGATACCATGGTCCAGAGCCATGTGTCCTACCATTGGACGATCCCGGATCACGAAGTCGGATCTTAACGAACCGATTTTGGCGAGTCAACCGCCCGGCGGGACGGGACGTCGGCGGTCCCCGCCCGGTCGGCGGCCTCCGCTCCTTCGAGACGCCGCTCGAGCCGGTCGATCCGGGCGAGGACTCTCGCCCGGCCCAGCAGCTCCAGAATGGTGAAGACGCCGGCGCTCTCCGCCCGGCCGACGAGGGCCACCCGCAGCGGATGGATGTAGAGCGCCGCGGCCTCGCCGCGCGATACGGCGAGGCCCCGGATGGCCTCCTCCGTGGCGCGCTCCGTGAACGGCACGACACCCGCCAGGCGATCCCGCAGGGAGCGCATGCGGGCGGCCACCCTCGTCCGCGTGTCCGGTCTCGCGGGCCGATCCAGGTATTTCCCGATCGCACCGGCCTCGTAATCGAACTTCTCGGTGAGGAACGGCATCACCGCTCGCGCCAGATCGGGAAGCAGCGCGGCGCGCGGCTTCAGCGCCTCGACGACGCGGAGAAACCACCCGCGGCGCGCACCGTTCGGATCGAGATCCGCGTGCCAAAGTGCGCTCCGCGCGAGCGACGGACGGATCAGATCGGCCAGCCGCTCCGCCCGCGCCCGGCCCATGAGTCGCGCGTTCAGATCCTGGAGCCGATTCGGGTCGAGGATCGATCCGGTCCGTGATAGGTCGCCGAGGCGAAACGATTCGAGCGGCGACTCCTCATCCCCCATCCCCGCCTCCCCCTCCTGCAGGGAATCCGGGTCCGCGAGGAACCGGATCATCGCCTCCGGCAGGAACCCGCGCTCGCGGTACCCGGCGACCGAGACGTCGCCGTGCCGCGCTCGGAGTCGCCGGCCGTCCGGACCCGCGAGCGCCGGCAGATGGGCGAACACGGGCGGCGGAATTCCGAGGGCCCGCCAGAGGAGCAGCTGTCTCGGCGTGCTCCCCAGGTGATCGTCGCCGCGGATGACGTGCGTGATCCCGGCCGCCCGATCGTCGGCGACGCAGGACAGATCGTGGCCGGGAGAACCGTCCGCGCGCAGGATCACGAAGTCCCCCGCGACCGCCGCCGGAGCCGTCCTCGTCCCGTGCGCGAGATCGTTCCAAGTGACCTCGCCGTGGGGGACGCGCAGCCGCACGGCGGCCGGAACGCCTCCGCGCGCCCGCGCCTTCGCCGCGGAGAGATCGGAGCAGATTCCCTCGTACCTCCAGGGGACTCCGGCGCGATCGGCCTCGGCGCGCCTGCGGGCGATCTCCGCGGGATCGCAGAAGCAGGGATAGGCCATTCCCCCGTCGACGAGACGGCGCGCGAGCACCCGGTGCGCATCGACCCCTTCCGACTGAAAGCGCGGGCCCTCGTCCCAATCGACCCCCAGCCAGCGAAGATCCTCCAGGATCGGCCGCACGCTCGCTTCGGACGCACGGCGCTTCGGCGCGTCCTCGATCCGGAGCACGACGGTCCCGGCGTGCCGGCGGGCGAAGAGCCAGTTGACGAGTGCGGTCCGGGCCGCCCCCACGTGGAGGAAGGCGGTCGGGGGGATGGCGAGCCGCACCTTGACCCCTCCCCGGCCCGGAATGAGGTCCACCGGCTCCCGATGCATGCTCATGAATGATGGGGTTTTATCCGATTTTACATTGCAGGTGAAGGGGTCCGGCTGTATAAGGAGTCTCCAGATCCGACCCGATCCGGAGGACGTCCGTGTCCCTCCTCTCGCCTCATCGCGTCGGCCCGAAGGGCCGCACCCGGCATCCGACACTCGTGATCGCGAACCTCGTCGTGGCGCTCACCCTGATCGCCCCCGGCCTCGCGGCGAATCCCGATGCGAAGCTTCCGGGAGGGATCCCGAAGGCGCCCTCCCTGGTCGAGGGCTACCCGATCCCGTTTCCGCAGACGACGGACTATCGCTCGGGGCAGGGTGGACTGCTGGCCAGGGACCTGGACGGGGACGGCGAACCCGAGCTGATTCTCGCGATTCCGTCCGGACTCGTGTCCGCGCTCCGGCTCGACGGCTCGCCCCTCCCCGGCTGGCCCCGGACGTTCGAGGACGTCCCGCAGCCGGCGTTCCCGGTGGGGGCGCCCGCGACGGGCGACCTCGACGGGGATGGCAGGCTCGAGGTCGTCGCCTGCGTCGCCTCCGGCGCCACACCCCGGACGAACTACCTGTACGCCTTCGGGCACGACGGCGCCGATCGGCCGGGCTGGCCGGTCGAGATCCGCCTCTCCGGACCCCAGGTCCAGACGTGCTCCTCCGCGGGCGTCATCATGGCCGATCTCGACGGCGACGGCATGATGGAGGTCGCCGTGGCCGTGAACCTGGGCCGCGTCGTGGCGTTCGACGGCGACGGACGTCCGATGCCGGGGTGGCCCGTCATGGCCGGCACCGACGCGCTCGGCAACCTGCGCGGGATCAACGCCGCCCTGTCGGCGGCCGATCTCGATGCGGACGGCGCGGCGGAGACGATCTTCATCGAGTCCGGTTTCGAGCCCCGCCTCATGGCGGTCGACCGGGATGGACGGCCCGAGGCCGGCTTTCCGGTGCAGATCAACGAGGTCGTCGACCGCCAGGCCCCCGCGGTCGCGGACCTCGACGGAGACGGCAGGCCCGAGGTGATCCAGGCGACCCTCCCCTTCACCGGCGATCTGTTCGGCGGGATCGACCCCCAGGGAGAGCCGGGCGGGCCCGAGCCGCTGATCCCGCCGGCGCTGCACGTGCTGCGTTCGGACGGGACCCCTGCTCCCGGGTGGCCCCGCATCCTGAGCCAGGGAGGCGCGTGGGGCCCGCTGCTCGCGGATCTCGATGGGGACGGATGGATCGAGATCCTGCAGCAGGATGGCGAGGCGCTCTACGCCTTCGACCTCTCCGGAGCCATCGTGCCGGGATTCCCGCACACGCTGCACCGCGACTTCAATCGCACCCAGTCGCTCGCGTCCACTCCGTGGATCGCGGCCGATCTGGACGGCGACGGGGATCTTGATCTTCTCAACGTCAGGAGCAATGTCTACCTGGGTCAATCCTATTTGAGGGTGTTCGGACTGCGCGCGAGCGGCCGGTCGCTGAAGGGATTCCCGTTCGACGTCGAGGGGCACAGAGCGTCGTCCGATCCGGTGGTCGCTGACGTCTCGGGCGACGGCGTCGGCGACCTGGTGCTGCTGGCCACGGAGGGTCTCAACGGCCGCTGGAAGCTGATGGCCTGGGATCTCGGCGGCCTCCTTCCGGCATCCCGGCGATAGCCCGGCCTCCCTCCCCTCAATCCTCCTCGTCTCCCCAGACCCGCCGAACCTTCTGATGAACCGTCGTGCGGAGCTCCAGCTCGAGGTGGGATCGCGCGCTGCCGCCCTTCTCGGTCTCGGGCTTTCCGGGGAGTGGGCGGAGCGGCGCCTCCAGGTCGATCGTCAGCAGGCCGACGTCCCGGTGCGTGAGGAACAGCCCGCGGCGCAGATCGAAGCTCGCCTCCCCTTCGCCCTCGCCCTTGATGGTGCAGAACGTGTCGGGGACGGTGGGCACCGACTCCGGGTCGTTGGCGTAAGTCGTCTTGACGGTGAACACGACGCGGGTCGGCGCGATCTTGTCGAGGACGTAGGTGCGCGTGCGGATCATGCGCAGATCCTCGAGCCCCTTGATCTGCAGGCGCGACGGGAGGGGCAGAACCGTCGTATCGGTGAACCCCTCCCCCTGGCGGAGCTTCATGGGCTCGATGCGCGGCAGAGCGCTGTCCATGAAGGGGAATGTCAGGTCCTCCATCTCGGGGTTGTCGGCTCCCGCCGTCTTCTCCAGCTTGACCACGTTGCCGAAGCGGTCGAAGAGGCCCTCCCACACGAGCGTGGTGACCTGCCGCTGAAGCTGCCCGTAGGGCTCCATCGGCATCCCGTCCTTCGCGATCTCGATCATGAATCGCGACGCCTGACGCCGGAACGGCAGGAATCCCTCCGGGTTCGGCTCCAGCGACGTGAGCGTGAATTCGATCAGCTCCGTCTTCGTGACGTTCTTCATCCGTCCGGTCCAGAACGCGAAGCTCTCCCGGTACGCCTCGGGCGCCTCGAACGAGATGTCCTTGTTGGTGACCTGGACCCGGACCATCTGCTCGTAGATGGAGAGCTTCTGCGCCCCGGGGTTGAAATGGACGGGTTCGGGAGTCGCGGGGCCGGCCGCGCCCGCCAGCAGGAGCGTGCCGGAGGCCAGGAGCAACGAGGCGACGGCCGCCGCCCCCGCGGTCCGGAGGGACGGCCCGGAACCCGCGTCCGGCCCCCGGCCGGCGCGCGTCCCGTTCGGAGAGGGGGAGTTGGCGATCATCACATCAGGTACTTGTCGGAGCCGTCGCCGGAATCGGATCCCTCCGCTTCCTCGTCCGGCTGCTGGCGCCAGTACTCGTCGATGGCGCGACGGATCTCGCCCTCCTCCGGAACGCGCACGTTGTGGATCGCCGCGAGCAGGAGGATCGCCTGCCCGATGAGGGCCCGGTCGCGATCGAGATGACGGCGCAGGGGACGGATCAGATCGCGGGCGCCGAACTGGGACATCCAGCGCGCGGACTCGCCCGGACCGGCGGCCTCGAAGAAGAAGTCGAAATGCTCCACGACGAGTTCGAGCGCCTCGCGGGTCCCCAGCTCGCTGAGGATGATCAGCAGGCTGTGCCCGGCGTCCTCGTCGATGTTGCCCGCCTCGAGGCGGGCGCGCGCGGGCTCGACCACCGCGGCATCCATCTTCGAGAGAGCGTGCTCGGCAGCCTCGTACAGGTAGGCGTTGTCCTCGGACAGATAGTCGAAAATCTCGTTGACGGCGCCGATCGACCTCAGCTCACCGAGGGTTTCGAGCGCCATCATCTGCGGGAAGAACGGCCCGCGCGCGCCCAGGATCGCGAGACAGCGATCCTCGACCGAGCGTCGCACGGCCGAGCGCTCGGCGCTCCCTTCGGGCCCGGCGTCGTCCACCACGCGACGGATCGCGACGGGCAGCGCCTCGGCCATGAACGAGGTCTCGGACTCCATCAGGGTCAGGAGCGCGGGGAGATCGCCGGCGGCCCGCCGGACCTCGAGCCGGTAGTTCCGGTAACACGCCATCTTGACGACGGCGGAGAGCAGCCAGCCGATCACCCACTCCCTGAGGTGCGGCCCGAGCCCCTCGACCCGGCGCGCGATCTCCGGGTCCGCCCAGAACGACGCCACCTCGACGATGCGGTCGGGCAGATCGTCTCCCGAGGCGCGCTTCGCCGACAGGGCCTTGCACCGGATGACGTCGGCCAGCGCGACGGCGATCGTCTCGTAGGCCCCATCCACCAGAGCGGACGCGAGCAGCCGGACGACCTCCTCGCCGAGGGCGCCGCGCACCTCGCTGTCGTAGCTCGCGTCGATGACCTTGATCGTCTTCTCGATGTCGATCCGGCCGCTGAGCGTCGTCCTGAAGCACCAGCCGCAGTCGTCGATCTGAAGGTGGTCCATCAGAACCCGGAACGCCTCGCCCGCCGTGCTGTCGCCCGAGGGGGCGCCGACGCCCCGCCACTGCAAAGATCGGATCCACGACTGCAGGAGCGGGCGGTACCCGCCCGGCTCCGTCACGCGGAGCGCGGATCGCAGGATGGCGGGCGAGCCGAACCAGTCGGCGCGGCGAGCCAGGAAGTCGGCCAGCACCGAGCGCGCCTCGCGGTCGTTCCATCCGGCGAGGGCCTCCAGGATCCCCGACCAGCACTCCTCGTCGAAATCGCGCCGGTCGAATGCCGCGCGCGCCGTCTTCACGGCGTCCCGGGTCCGGAGCCGCAGGGAAGCCTCCAGGGCGCGCGCCGCGGGCTTCCCGCGCAGCGCGCCGACCGCCCGCGCCAGCTGCGGGAGGTGCTCCCTCGCCCCCTGGCGGGCCAGATGCGCCGCCACGAGCTCTGACGTGACCTCGTGCTCGTCGAAGAGGAACGGGGCGAGGATCGGCCCCGCGTCCTCCGGGTGGTGCCTGGCGATGCGGTCGGCCGCCCAGCACCGGACCTCGGGGTCCTCGTAACGGATGAACCGGCGCAGCTGATCGAGCTTCCAGAGTCTCTGCATCATGAGGAAAACGCCGCAATCGCGGCGTGCCCGTCATTATATACGATGCCGCTCCGGCCGCCCCGCCGCCTCGATGATCTCCGACGGGAGACTCCTCGGCCTCCGGCGAGCGGGCGCTTCCGGCGGTGGGTTGTCCGGGCCGATGAGGTTGTGACGGGGGGGATGGCGGAGAGGGGGGGATTCGAACCCC
>JBFGDZ010000124.1:0-11114 GCA_041580375.1 Candidatus Polarisedimenticolia bacterium | reverse complement strand
TGGGGGCTGCTCGCGTCGGCCGGATAGAGGAAGATGCCGCCGTCCAGAAGGCCGCGGTGCAGGTCGGCCACGAGCGCGCCGACGTAGCGCAGCGAGTAGGGCCGGCCGGTGGCCCGATCGTTCTCCGCGAGATGATCCACGAACCGCCGCGCGCCCGGCTCCCATCCCCTGGCCCGGCCCAGGTTGGCGCTGAGGTACGGGCCCCGATCGGGGCATTTCATGCGCGGATGCGTGAGGACGAACTCGTTCCGATCGGCGTCGAGCGTGAAGCCGTTCACCTCGCCGCCGCGCGTGAACACCAGGACGGTCGCGGGTCCGTACAGGACGTAGCCCGCGGCCGCGAGAGCCGATGCGCCACGGATCTCATCGAGGACGGACTCGCAGCGCCCCGCCCGCCGCCGCGGATAAATCCCGAAGATGGTGCCGACCGCGCCGTTGATGTCCGTGTTCGAGGAGCCGTCGAGCGGATCCGTGCAGAGGATGAAGCGCGCCCTCTCTCCGGACGACAGAGCGCGCCCCTCCTCGATCTCCTCGGAGACGATCGCGGCGACGACGCCGGTCGTCTCGACGGTCCCGACGAGTGTGTCGTGAGCGATCACGTCGAGCTTCTTCTGCGTCTCACCGCTCGGATTCGTCCCGGCGGCGTACCCCACCAGCCCTGCGAGGCCGGCCCTCTGGACGTCGCGCGCGATCGTTCTCGCCGCCGCCGCCAGGCTCTCCAGCAGCTCCGTGAGGCCCGCCTCCTCCGGCGGCCGCCGTTCAACTCCGCGCAGATGGCTCCCGAGGGAGGCGGCTTTCCCGCTCATCGCGACGCCTCCCTGGCGCGCTCCGGCCCGCGCGTCCGGGAAGCGCCGTTCCTCCAGGCGCGCCCGTCACGCCCGATCAGCTCGTCCGCCTCCACAGGTCCCCAGGATCCCGCGGCGTAGTTCGGGAAGCCGCGCGGCGGCAGAGCGCCCCACACGTCGAGGATCGGCGTCACCACGCCCCAGGCCGCCTCCACGTTGTCCGCCCGCTGGAACAGCGTCGCGTCTCCCGTCATGCAGTCGTGGAGAAGGGTCTCGTACCCCGTCGCCGGATGCGCGTCGAAATAGTCCTCGTAGCAGAAGTCCATGTCGACGCCGCCGATCCGGAGCGCCGGGCCCGGGATCTTGGCGCCGAAGCTCAGCGCGATGCGCTCGTCGGGCTGGATGCGCATCACGAGCCTGTTGGGCGTCAGCCTGTCGACCGGCGTGTCCCGGAACAGCGCGAACGGGACGCGACGGAACTGGATGGCGATCTCGCTGATGCGCTCCTGCAGGCACTTGCCCGTGCGCAGATAGAACGGCACGTCGGCCCAGCGCCAGTTGTCGATGTTGAGCCGGAGGGCGGCGTAGGTCTCGGTGCCCGAATCGGGCGCGACCCCCTTCTCGGAGCGATAGGCGATCAGGCGGCTGCCCTCACCCCTCCTCCCCTCGCCGTACTGGCCGCGAACGGTCCGCCGCAGCACGTCGTCCGGCGGGATCGGCTGGAGGGCCTTCAGGACCTTGCCCTTCTCGTCCCGGACGGCGTCCGCCTCGAACGAATTCGGGGGCTCCATGGTCGTGAGCGCCAGCAGCTGGAAGAGGTGGTTCGGGATCATGTCCCTCAGCGCCCCCGCTCTGTCGTAATAGCCCCCGCGTCCCTCGATCCCGATCGATTCGGCGACGGTGATCTGCACGTGGTCGACGTAGCGCCGGTTCCAGATCGGCTCGAAGATGCCGTTGGAGAAACGGAAGACGAGGATGTTCTGAACCGTCTCCTTCCCCAGATAGTGATCGATGCGGTAGATCTGGCGCTCGTTCAGGACCGACTGGAGATCCCGGTTGAGGGCCCGCGCCGACTCCAGGTCGCGCCCGAACGGCTTCTCGACCACGACCCGCCGCCAGCGCCCCTCCTCCTCGCGCAGGAGGCCGACCCGGCCGAGCTGGTGCACGATCCCGCCGAAGAACGATGGCGGCGTGGCCAGGTAGAAGAGCACGTTCCCCCCGGCGCCGCGCTTCGCGTCGATCTCCTTCAGCCGATCCCGGAGCTGCTCGTAGGCCGCAGCCTCGTCAAACTCGCCACGCACGAAGTAGAACCCGCGAACCCGTTTCTCCCAGGCGGACGGCGGCAGGGTCTTCGCG
This sequence comes from Candidatus Polarisedimenticolia bacterium, assembly GCA_041580375.1. GTDB lineage: Bacteria > Acidobacteriota > Polarisedimenticolia > Gp22-AA2 > Gp22-AA2 > JAPUIN01. The sequence continues at coordinate 8,973 of JBFGDZ010000124.1, read as the reverse complement.
AGACGATCGCGGATCTCGCGGGAGGCGATCTGACGGAACCGATCGTCGTCGAACTCCCTGCGGGCGAATCCCACCAGCGCGAAGCGATCGGACAGAAGGCCTTCCGCGTCCAGGTTGGACAGGGCCGGGATCAGCTTCCGCCAGGTGAGATCCCCGGCGGCGCCGAAGATCACCATCACGCAGGGATCGGTGGCGTCGGTCGCGGGATTCGCCCCCGCCTTCCGTTCTCCGGACGTCGTCATGCGCTCACCCTTCCGCGGCCGGCGCGTCATGCGCGCAGCGCCCCGACCACGACCTTCCGCAGGCGCCGCAGTCCTTCGGCGACACCGGCCGGCAGGTGGACCCGCAGCGCGCGACGCCCCCGCTCGGCGAGGACCCGGAAATCCCCCCGGGCCTGGGCCGCCTTGACGACGCCGAATGTATACCTTCTCCCCGGCACCGGCCTATCCCGCCGATCGTCGCAGGTGATCTGCAGGAAGACGCCGGAATCGGGTCCCCCCTTGTAGGCCTGCCCGGTCGAGTGGAGGAACCGGGGGCCGTAGCCCAGGCAGGTGGCGACGCGGCGTGCGTCGCGCACCGCGTGACGGATCCCCTGCAGCGGCGCGTCGTGTTCTTCGCAGCGCTCGACGTACGCCAGCAGACCGAAGTAGTCGCCGGCGGCGAGGCGCCTCAGGTGGGCCGCGATGAGCGCCGTCACGTTCCGGTCACCGCGCGCCTCGCGCCCCAGCGCCTCCGCGTTGCGCGGGTCGGTGAACAGGCGCAGATCCTCCCCCGCCGCGATCGGCGATTCCGGCGGGAGCGCTCCGCTCTCTTCGTACCGCGCCGTCAGCTCGCGCGTCGCCACCTTGCTCGCCTCCACGTCCGGCTGGTCGAAGGGATTGATGCCGAGGATCGATCCCGCGACCGCGGTCGCGATCTCCCAGCGCAGGAATTCGCCTCCGAGATCGTGGGGGTCGGTGAGATCGATCCGGATGACCGGGTGGCCGGCCTCCTCCAGTCGGCGCACGGCCGCCTCCCGCTCCCGATCCGGCTCGGAAGCGAGCCGCACGAGCACGAAGACCCGATCCGGGCCGTACCGATCCGGCGGCGCCGGCTCCTCGCCATCGATCGGGATCAGGCCCCGGCCCTGTTTGCCGGTCGACTCGGCGAGCAACTGCTCGAGCCAGGCGCCGAATGCGCGGATCCGCGGGGAGGCGAACAGCGTGACCTTGTCCCGCCCGGCACGGGCGAGCGCGCCGAGCGACGCGCCCAGGACCACCCCCGGATTCGACGAGGCGGGGATCCCCGGTCCGCACGCCTCCATCATCACGCGCGCTCGCTCGAGGAGGCGACCGACGTCGATCCCCATGATCGCCGCCGGCACCATCCCGAAATCGGAGAGCGCGGAGTACCGGCCTCCGATGCCGGGAACGCCGGCGAAGATGCGGCGGAACCGATCGGCGCGGGCCGTCGACTCCAGCTCCGAGCCGGGATCGGTGACGGCGATGAAGTGCCGGCCGGCTCCTTCCCGTCCCAGCGCTTCGACCGCGCGGTGGAAGAAGTAGTCCTTGAAGATGTTCGGCTCCAGCGTGGTCCCCGACTTGCTGGAGACGATGAAGAGCGTCCTGGAGACGTCGATGCGGCTCTCGAACGAGGACACCTGCGCCGGATCGGTGGAATCGAGCACGTGCAGATCGGGCGCTCTCCCGACGCGGCCGAAGGTCGACTTCAGAACCTCGGGACAGAGGCTGGAACCGCCCATGCCGAGAAGCAGGGCATGCGTGAATCCGCCCTCGCGCGCGTTCTTCGCGATCGCGTCGAATTCCTCGATACGGGAGCGCTGGGCGGCCACGATGTCGAGCCAGCCCAACCAGTCCGCCTCGTCGGCTCCGGTCCAGAGGGCGGCGTCCCTCTCCCAGAGCCGGCGCGTGCAGTCCCCTTTCGCCCACGCATCGAGCGCCGCGGCAACCTGACCCTCGAGGTCGCCGGGCAGGCTCGGAACGGTCGGGGAGGCCCCGGACTCCCGACCCGCCGTGCGCGCCGTCATGATGACCTCCTCATCGCCGTCCCATCGCGCCACGGACGGGTCCGCGCCGCGCCCCGCCCGGCGGTGCGCCCGCGGGGCCGGTCACCGGGCAGGGGATCGCTCCCGGGGCCGCTCCGCACGGCGTTGGGAATGTTCCGGAAGTGTACCAGAGGGGGCGCGCGGCCGTCCCCCCGGGCCCGTGCGGGTCTGCTTGACTCGCGGGCCGCGTGACCACATCTTGGACCGGACGGGTCTCCGTGTGCCCGATTGGCGGGGATCCCCTATTTTGATGATCCGGACGGACGAGCGGTGAAGATCCTCATCGCGGACGACGACGACAGCATCAGGGTGCTCCTCCAGGGCATGCTGACCGAGTGGGGCTACGACGTGATCGCCGTCAAGGACGGTGGCCGGGCCTGGGAGGTCATGCGGGCGGCCGATCCCCCGATGCTGGCGATCCTCGACTGGAACATGCCCGGGCTGACCGGCCCCGACGTGATCCGCAAAGTCCGCGCCGTGCCGAGCCCGTATCCTCCCTATCTCCTCCTCCTCACCGCCAAGGACCGGCAGGATGACGTCAACGAGGGGCTGCGGACGGGAGCGAACGATTACATCACCAAGCCGTTCGACTACGACGAGCTGCGGGCCCGGCTCAACGCGGGCTCCCGGATCGTGCGACTGCAGTCCGAGCTCTCCGCCCGCGTCCGTGAACTCGAGGAGGCGCTCCGGCACGTGCGCCGGCTCCAGGGGATGCTCCCGATCTGCTCGTACTGCAAGAAGATCCGCGACGACCGGAACTACTGGCACGGCGTGGAGGAGTACATCTCCTCCTGCTCCGAGGCGCTGTTCACGCACGGCGTCTGTCCGGACTGCTACACCCGTTACGTCGAACCTCAGATCCAGAAGGTCCGCCGGTCCTGATCGATCCCGCCGTCAGGTCGCGGATCCCGACCCGGGCGGAAGTCCCGGCGCCGATCCCGGAGGAGCGGTCGGCGGCGCGGCTCCGGCTCCCCCCGCCGCCCGTCTCTGCCGGCTCTCCCAGGAGCACATGACGAGCGCCCCGAGGCCGACGAACATGGTCGCCCACCAAGCGACCTCGCCGAGAAACGGCACGGCGAACACGACGTAGAGGAGCGGGATTCCGACGGTGAGCGAGAGGTAGGGGGACGCGGCGCTCCGTCCGAGGCGCCGCAGCACCCGATCGCCCGCCCAGATGGCGACCGGCACCTTGGCCAGGTAGACCACCATCAGGAAGACGAGAAGGGCCATGACGACGAGCGGGATCGTGATGATGAGGACGCACACGATGGCCAGCGCCACGGGGATCACGATCGTGGTGATGAAACCGACGCCGGCGCTGCGCAGGCCGTCCCCCCCCACTTTCTCCGCGACGTCCACCGTGCGGCGCGGAGCGATGGCGATCACCGCCAGGCCCGCCACCAGCGCCACGAGGAGCCCGAGAAGCCAGGAGGCGAACCCCTTTTTCGAGACGGGGGGCTTCGGTTTTTCGGGCGTGTACTCGATGTCGCCCCGGACGATCCCCTTGTCCGCCAGATCCAGGCGGTTCCGCGACGTGTAGAACAGGTCTCCGCCGATGCGGGCCCGGTCGCGGATCTCGATGATGTCCGCTTCGAGCAGGGCGTCCCCGCCGATGCTTCCCGACACGACCACCTGTCCCCCCTTCGCGTCGAGATCCTCGCGAACGGCGCCGCGCACGTCGACCCGGGCCGCCCGCGCCTTGACGCCTCCGGTGACGACCGCCCCCTCCTCGATCTCGACCGACCCGCAGAACGCCACGAGAGAGCCGTCGATCGTTCCGGTCACCCGCAACGACTGGCAGAAGACCCGGACGGAGTCCTCGATCGTCCCGTCCAGGTCGGCGTCCTGCACCCAGGCGTTCAGGTCGCCCCTGACGGTTCCGGAGAGATCGAGTCTCTGCGCGAAGACGTACAGATCGCCGACCAGCGTCCCGTCGATCTGGGCGCCGGCCTTGAAGAGGTAGAGATCCCCCTCGTGCGTCTCGCCGGCCTTGAGAACGTACCGGCCCTGATCCCCCGAGTGGATCTCGACGCCGACCGGGAGGGGATGGGCGACGGCCTCGCCGGGGCCGAACGGCGCCGACAGGACCAGGGACAGTCTCGCGAGAGTTCCCGCACGGGCCATCACCTTGCCGATCATGGCGCGTCCTCCTGCTGACTCCATACGCCCGTCGCGGTCCGCGGACAAGGGGCTACCGGACGGGCGGCCGGATCCGCCGTATGAACGGTCGCCGGCGGACCCCGGGCGGCTACCAGGGGATGATCGCTCTCAGCAGGCGCGCCCGGCGGCGCGACAGGGGCAGGACGCTGCGTGCGGCGTCCCGCATGACGATGCGGTGCTGTCCTCCCTCCTCGGGGAGGATCTCGCCTATGCGGGCGATATTCACGAGATACCCCCGGTGCGCGCGGAAGAAGGTTTTGTCCAGGGCCGCCTCGAGGTCGTTGAGCGTGCGATCCACGAGCAATCGTCCCTCCAGCGTGCTCGCGAACACGAGGGTCTCGTCCGCCTCGAACCAGAGAATCTCCTCCGGATCGAGCAGCACGACGCCCCCCTTCCGGCGCGCCGGGATCCGGAGCGGAGGACGCACCGCCGAGGGATCGCGCGCGGAGGCCGGCATCCCGGAGCGGATCTCCTGGAGCAGCCTCACGATGGTTCCATCCTGCGAGGCGTCGCCGCGCAGGGCCTCACGGGCGCGCTCGATCGCCGTGCTGAAGCGGTCCCGATCGAACGGCTTCAGGAGATAGTCGAGCGAATGGACCTCGAAGGCCGGAACGGCGTACTGATCGAAGGCGGTCGTGAAAATGATCCGCGGGCGGTGGCGCACACGGCGGAGGACCTCGAAGCCGTCGCCCTCCGGCATCTGCACGTCGAGGAAGCAGAGGTCCGGCTTCTCCCTGTCGATCAGCTCGACCGCCGAGGGCGCGTCGGCCGCCTCACCGACGATCGCCAGATCGGGATGCTCGGCGATCAGCCGGCGGAGGCGATCCCGCGCCGGCTTCTCATCGTCGATGATCACGACGCGTGCCGTCGCGACCGCATCAGCACCCCCGGACCGGCGCCCGGTCATGGGGATTCCCGGCGCCCGGACCGGCCGGCCGCCTTCCGTGCCGTGTCCGTGCGGGCGATGCGCGGACGCGCAGGCGTGATGGGCAGCCTCAGCCGGGCGACGGTGCCATGACCGTCCGCATTCGTATCGATCTCCAGCACGCCGCGCGGCCCGTACAGCGTGGCCAGCCGTTGCCGGACATTCGCCAGTCCGTGGCCCTCGCGGATGATCGGCTCCTCCCCGGCCGGGATCCCGGCGCCGTCGTCCGCCACCTCGATCCTCAGGTCGTCGCCCTCGATCCTCGCCGCGATCCGGACGGTGCCGCCTCCCCGCAGCGGGGCGATCCCGTGGGCTACGGCGTTCTCGACCAGCGGCTGCAGGATCAATCCGGGAACGCGCGCGTCGAGCGCCCGCTCGTCGATGTCCCGCACGATGTGCAGGCGGTTCCCGAAGCGGGCCCGCTCCACCGTCAGGTAGCGCTGGACGAAGTCGATCTCGTCCGACAGGGTCACGGGACGGGCGTCGCTCGCGCGGAACGTGTAGCGGAACAGTTCGGCGAGCCCCTGGACGACCTCTCCCGCGCCGCGCGGATCGTTGTCGACGAGCGAGGAGATCGTATTGAGCGTGTTGAACAGGAAGTGCGGATGGATTCGCGCCTGGAGGGCGGCGAGCTCGGCGCGGGCCGCCTGCTCCCGCAATCGCGCCTCCACCAGTCTCACCTCCTCCACCTCGCGCAGCGATTCGGCCAGCCTCCACCGCATCGCCTCGTACACGTGCACGACGCCGCCCACGATGAGCGCCAGCACGCCGTTGATGGTTGCGACCGCGAGGATCTGCCGCACGTCGCGCAGCACGAAGAGCGGAAACAGATAGATCACCAGGATGGTTCCCGCCACCGATCCCGACACGAGCGCCAGGCCGAGGAGACCGGCCCGCGCCGCCGGTCCCGCCGCGCGCAGCCGCGGCGACAGAAGCGACGTCGAGGCGAGAACCGTGTAGCCGATGACGTTGCCGAACAGCACGCTGATCAGCAGGATCGTCGGCTCGAAGCCGCCCTGCCGGAACGCCCCCACGGCGAGCCCGACCGCTGCGCCGGCCGCGGAGTTGGCGGCCGCCCACAGCATCACCTGCACGAGGGTCGAGAGCCCGCCCGCGGGCGTCATCACTGCCCCCTCACCGTGCCCGGCCGAGGACGAGCGTGGCGTCATCATGGGCGCGGGCCCCGCCCGTCCAGCGGGCGATCTCGTTGAGCACGAGGAACACGATCTCATCCAGCTTCCGGTCCCGGTGCTTCGTCAGGACCTCGAGCAGCCGCGCCTCGCCGAACTCGCGATCGGCGGCGTCCGGCGCCTCGATGATTCCGTCCGTGTACAGGACGAGCAGATCGCCCGGGTGCATCTGCCGGCGGCCCTCGCCGTAGTCCGCGTCGGGAAAGAGACCGAGCGGGATGCCGTCCGCCTGGAGGCGCGTCACGCCGTCGGACCCGAGGATGATCGGCGGATAGTGGCCGGCGTTGCTGTAGGTCAGGATCCGCCGCGCCGGATCGTACATCCCGAGAAAGAAGGTGGCATAGCGCGACGAGGACGTCGAGCGACAGAGCATGCGGTTCAACCGGCGATTGATCTCGCCCGGCGAGGCCGACGGGACCGTGAGGCTCCGCACCGATGCCTGCAGCCCCGCCATGAGCAGCGCCGCCGGGATCCCCTTGCCCGACACGTCGGCGATCACGAGACCCACCTGGTCCTCCGAGAAGACCAGGAAGTCGTAGTAATCCCCGCCCACGCCGACCGCCGGATGACAGGCTCCGGACAGCTCCAGCCCGCGCAGGACCGGAAACGATCGGGGCAGGAGCTCCCGCTGCACGTCGCGGGCGATCTCGAGCTCGCGCTGCATCGCCTCCTGGCGGCGCAGCGCCTCGTAGGAGGCCTCGATCTGCTTCCGCATCGTGTCGTAGGTGTGCAGCGCGATGCCGACGACCACCGCGAGCACGGCGTTCACGACGACGATCATGACGACAGTCCGGATGCGCGCCAGGCTGAAGAGAGGCTGCGACATGAGGATGAGCGCCGATCCGGACACCGTTCCGGAGAAGAGCGTGAGGACCTGCAGGCCGAGATTGACGGCGTACGGCAGCCCGCTGAAGAACGGGAAGACCATGCGTGCGGACAGGAGGGCGGTGAAGCCGACGACTTCCGCGAACAGGACGCTGATGACGAGCGTCGGCCCGAGATCGAGCGTCTGGCTTCCGAATGTGATGCCGGCCGCCACGAGCCCGCCCGCGATCGCCCAGGCGAGGGCCCAGGTCATCAGGTAGGCGGGAGCGGGCACAGCGATGATCGACCGGGCGTTCGGCGGGGCCGCGCCCCCCGCGCGGGCGCCCGCGTCGAGGACGAACGCGGTCGGGGCTTCGGTCGTGGCGGTCCTGGCCGCGGCGAGCGGGGCTGTCAAATCTCGGCTCCCCCGGGGATCGTGGCGCGGGAATTATACAGCCCCGGGGAGCGCGTCAGATCGCGGCGACGGGCTGCGTGTCCGATCCCCCCTGGCTGGATGTGACGGTCACCGTCGACGGCTGCGTCGTATTGGATTGGGTGAAGACGTAGCGATCTTCGTTCGACTGGTACGTCATCGCACCGTAGCCGACGAGCGTCAGGACCGCCCCGGGAGAGCCCGTGCTGGTCGCCCAGACCGTGAGCTTCTTCCCCTTCGCCTTCCAGTCCGCCCGCGTGATCGTCACCGTATCGGACTCGCATCCCGGCTCCGCGGCGTCGATCAGGCCGTTGCAATTGTCATCGATCCCGTTGCCGCAGATCTCCGCCTGGCCGGGATTGACCAGCGCGTTCGAGTCGTCGCAGTCGCCACCGCACGTGGTGTACCCGTCCAGGTCGGCATCGAAATCCTCGTCCGCGGACCCGTCGCAGTCGTCGTCCAGGCCGTTGCAGATCTCCGCGGCGCCCGGGTAGACCGCCGCATTCAGGTCATCGCAGTCGGCCGGCAAGTTCGTGGCGATGAACATGCGGTCCACGAACAGCGTGTCCAGGCCGCTCGATCCCGGAGAGCGGTCCGTGTCCACGGCGCGGATCGTCAGCGTCCCGGCGATCCCGCCGGGCAGAGTGAAGGAGTCGACCGTCCCGTCGTCCGCGGTCTTCGTCAGCACGAACATGTCGACGAAGTTCGTCCCGTCGGTCGAGTACGAGAACCTCACGTCGTCCCCCTCCACATTCGCGGAGTGGTGCGCCTCGACCGAGAAGACGGGAGAGGCTTCACCCGCCAGCGTGAAGGTCCAGGTGTGTTCCAGCAGACTCTGCCGGTTCGCCGGCTTGCCACCCGTCTGCACCTCCTGGATCGATTCATACACGTCGTCGCTGGCGTGCGTGTCCGTGTGGCTCCCCGTCACCGTTCCCTGGACGGGAGCCTCCCCATCGCTGAGGACGTCGGCCCCCGGAGCGCCCGTGACGTCGAAGCCGTCGCCGTCGGCGTCGTCGTCGCACGCGTCGCCCGCGCCATCGCCGTCCAGATCCGATTGCGAAGGATTCGCCGTCAGCGGACAGTTATCGGCGCCGTCCGTGAAGCCGTCGTTGTCGTCATCCGGGTCGACGCAATCGGCCAGTCCATCGGAGTCGGTGTCGAGGAAGCCCTCGTCCGTCGTCCCGTCGCAGTTGTCGTCGATGCCGTTGCAGACCTCCGTCGCCCCCGGGTTCACCGCCGGGTCCGCGTCGTTGCAGTCCCCGCCGCACGTCGTGTACCCGTCCAGGTCGACGTCGAACCCCTCGTCCGTCGTCCCGTCGCAGTTGTCGTCGATGCCGTTGCAGACCTCCGTCGCCCCCGGGTTCACCGCCGGGTCCGCGTCGTTGCAGTCGCCCGCGCAGGCCGAATACCCGTCCAG
>JBFGDZ010000123.1:0-11184 GCA_041580375.1 Candidatus Polarisedimenticolia bacterium | reverse complement strand
CGCGGCGCTTCCTCGACGGCGACGCACCTCCGGCTGCCCCCGCGATCGGAGGGCGCGCTGTTTGTCCGCGATCGCGGCGAGGGCCCGCGCGAGCCATTCGCGGTAGAACCGCTCGGTCCCCGGGGGGAACGTCCCGGCGTAGAACGAGGTGTTGAATGCGAACAGACCTCCGCGCCGCAGAACCCGGCGGATCTCCTTCAGGAGCGCGCCGGCGTCCGGCAGGTTGTGGATCGAGTTGCCCATGACCACCGCGTCGAACGATCCGTCGCGGAACGGCAGCCGGTCCGCGGATCCCTCCACGAGATCGGGCCCCGCGGCGCGCGCGTGGAAATGCTCGCGCGCCAGGAGAAGCGACTCCCGGCTGATGTCGAGCCCGGCGATCCGGGCGGTCGGATTCGACTCGTAGATCAGGTCGGCGACGGTGCCGGTTCCGCAGGCCAGGTCGAGGACCCGCTCGCGGCGCTCGAGGCCGAGGCTCATCACGAATCCGCGGTTCGCTTCGACGTACTCGGGCTCGCGGGAGAACGGCTCGTAGGTCGTGTCGACCATCGGTTCGTTCATGATCGCTTTCTCCCCGGCGGGGCCCCGGCGCCGGGCGTCGTCGGGGGCCTGCGCGCGGTGGCCAGGACGTAGCCGTCGATCGCCCCCTCGCCTCCCGGCAGCCGGGAGATGATCCGCCGGTACAGCTCGAGGTCCATCAGTCCCGCCAAAAGGCGCATCAGGAAGAAGCGGGTTGAGTGCTTGCGGAACGAGGTCCAGCACTCGAAGGACCGGTCGAGCGCCCGAGCGTCCTCGAAACCCGCGGCGCGCAGGACCGCTTCGTACGCCGGGGGCGCGTCCGCGGTGTCGCCCGGTCGCACCTCGCCCGTCGGGGGGAGCGGGTCGGCCGACAGCATGTCGGCGATGACCAGGCCTCCTCCCGGCTTGAGGACGCGGTGCATCTCGCGGAGCGCCCGGAGCCGGTCTCCGCGCCGGCCGGGGACGTCGATGCAGATCACGTGATCGAATACACCGCGGCGGAAGGGCAGCCGCGGCCAGCGGCCCCGTTTGAATCGGACACGAGGAAGGAGCCTGCGGCACGCCGCCGTCTGCGGACGATCGAAACGGACGCCGGTGACGGCGTCCGCGCTGCGCCGCTCGATGAGCGCCTGCGCCGACTCGCCCGTGTCCGTGGCGATCTCCAGAATCGAACCGGCGCCGGACGGAAGGAGGCTCGCCATCTCCTCCACGAGCGCCCGGCATGCGGCGTTCGCCGATCGCACGTCCTCGCGCCAGTACCCGAAGCCCCGGTACCCGGATTCGCCGTACAGATGATCGATCCAGCGGTCGGCGGCCTCGTCGAGATCCGTGATCTCGGGCTCGCCGCCGCCGCCCACGGCCTCGTCGAGCGACAGCTCCCCCAGGTGGGGCACCGTGTCCCCGGCCAGCGGGAGCGGCTCGCGCGCCTCCGGGACCTCGGACATCGCCATGGCGCTGCCGAGCCAGACCTCCAGGCCGCCTGCGGGGTTCGGCTCGTACTGCCATCCTCCCTCGTGGCGCACGGCGACGTCGGGTCCGAACGGGTTGGTAGCGCCCACGTAGAGCCCGCGGGGCGTGGAGCACATGGTGCGGACGCCGTAGTTGAACCGGTTGTTGAAGCCGTTGCGCGACACGGGCGCCCAGCGCACCCCATCGGCGCTGCGCCAGAGATCGAAGCCGGCGCAGCGCCGGAGAAGCGCGTCCAGGCTGCTCATCTTCAGGAGATTCTTCGGCCACTCCGGCGTGTCCGGGATGAGGGCGTATTCGAGGAATACGAACGAGTCGAACGTGCCGAGGTAGAGCCACCCGTCGTGCTCGCACATCTGCCAGAAGTACCCGGCGAATGGATTGTTGAAGCCGGGTCCCATCCCGGAGAGGGGCACCTTCAGCCCGTCGGGCGTCGTGCGCGCATCGCCGACGATCAGGTCCCACGAATCGTCCGGATTGATGCGGATCAGCTCGGGAGCCGCGGGGCCGATCTTGTGGATCCGGTCGTACCCGCCGTTCTGGATCGCCGCGCCCACGAAGAGGCTCCCCTTGAACGGCAGCATCGTCACCGCGGCCTCGTTCAGCTTGCCGCGCCAGGCGCCGTGCGTCACGACCCGCGTCCAGCGGAACGGGGGCCGGCCCTCGCCGTCGGTTTTCCAGATCTGCAAGCCCGTCTGGACGTTCAGCGTGCTGGCGTACAGGTGTTCGCCGTGGACGACCATCTCGAACACCGAGAGGTTGCCCGGGTCGCCGAAGTCGATCTCGTTCGCCACCTCCCACGAGCCCGAGGCCGGATCGTCGCTCGCCAGGACCACGGCGGCGCCGGCGATGTTCGGCTTGCCCCGCTCGACCCCCATCGTGGGAGCGGTGAACAGGCGGCCCTTGAACGGCACCATCGTGCGGAACGATCGAAAGGACTGGCCCTCGACGCCGGGACCGGGTCCGGAGACCTCCGAGAACGCCACGCCGTCCTCCGAGCGCAGGAGCACGCTTCCCACCCCGAGCATCGAGGGGGCGAAGGTCGGGACGTAGAGGGCGGGCGCGCGGTCGCTCCGCCCCTGGAAAGCGCCGATCGTGCGATAGGCGATGCTCAACGGGACTTCGACACCGCCGGGCCCGGTCGTCATCGGCGAGGTGTGGACCTTCTCCCAGGATCCGTCCGCGGGGTCGTGCCGCCAGATCTGCGCGCGCAGGTCCAGATCCCAGAGATCCTGCGGCAGCGGCACGGGCCAGAACTCCAGCGGGATCTCGAACGGAGATCGCATCTTCAGGATGACCAGATTGTCCCGCGTCGTCGTGACGTAGAGACGATCGTTGAACCAGGTCATGGCGTGCGGGTAGCTGTTGTGCGGGTCGCCGAATCCGTTCGGGGCGATCTTCCTGAAATTCACGGCATTCAGGCCGCCGAATGAGCGTCCGTTCACATCGGCTCCGCGGGCGGGCTCCCCGCATCCAGGACGGAGGCTGCCGGGGCAGGGGCTCCCGGCGCCGTGGTGGCGGGACGGGCGGCCGACGATCGAACGAAGCTCACGAGCGTCTGCTCCACGGCCTTGAGGATGTCGTCGGCGAGGCGGATGCGCCGGACGTCCGGCACCGCCGCCTCCGGATCGGTCACGGGCACGAAGGACTCGGGCGGCCGGCCGTTGTGCTTCGCGCAGGTGCGGTCGCAGATCTCCTCCAGGAACGTGACGTGGAAGGGCTCGAGGCGCTCGAACGAGTCGCCCCAGCGCACGAGAAAGTCGACGAAGATCTCGGTCAGCGCCTCCGGCAGGTGGCCCCGATCCTCCAGGTTCAGGTACGCGCGGCGGTACACGATCGGGAAGATGGAGTTGAACGAGGTCCGGAATGCGACCGGCACGGGAATGGCGCGATTGTCGACGGCCAGACGCAGATCCTCCCGCGCCTCGACGTCGATCTGCCGGTCGCATTGCGGCAGCAGCTTCGCGAGCGTCCCCAGGTACATGACGTGCTGGACGATCAGGATCTTCACGCGGCGCATCATGTACGGGGCCGTGCGCTCCGTGTGGCGCAGGATCGACTCGATCGTCCGCCGCCCCTCCTCGCTCACTCGCATCGCGGTGCACCGCGCCATCGCCTCGTCGAAGGTCATCGGCGGCTCGGCCACGAGCGGCCTGCGCTGCACCGCCGAGACGAGCCCCTCGATGCGCTCGCGGAACGCGTCCCATGTGTGCAACCGCTCCAGCAGGCTGCGGTACCCCGCCAGCAGCTGGAGCCGGGTCATCCGCTTGGGGAGGATGTTGGTGTACGTGCGGGGATGGCCCTTGCCGTGGAATTGCGCCACGGAGACGACCCGTCCCTCCTGGCGCAGCCGGGACCACAGCTTGGTTCCGAGGGGCGCCTTCAGCATGTTGATCGCCAGGCTCGGCAGGCACGCCCGCTGGATGAATTCGTACTGCATGTCGAAGATGTCCGGGCCGTCGTGATCGAACCCGACGATGATGCCGGCGCGGATGGCGATCCCGTACGACAGAATCGTCCGCACGTCGGCCGCGAGATCCCGGCGCACGTTCTGGAGCTTGTGCGTCTCCTTGAGCGAGTCGTTGTTGGGCGTCTCGATGCCGATGAACACGAGGTTGAAGTTGGCGTCGGCCATCAGCTCGAGCAGCTCGGGGTCCTTCGACAGGTTCATCGTGAGCTGCGTGGAATACGTGAGCGGGCGCGCGAAGGAGTTGTTGAGCGGGATCATCGCGCGCAGCAGCTCCTTGGCGTAGGCGCGGTCGCCGATGAACTCGTCGTCGCAGAAGAAGATGCTCCTCACCCCCAGGCGCTCCAGCGCGGCGATCTCCTCCAGGACGGTGGCGATCGGCTTGTGGCGGGCGCGGCGTCCGAACAGGTAGATGACGTCGCAGAACTCGCAGTCGAAGGGGCATCCGCGCGTGGTCTGCACGCCGCCCATGGCGTACTTCATGAGGTCGGGCGCGATGCTGTCCCAGCGGGGCTTCGGGCTCTCGGCCAGGTCGAGCTTCTCGATCTGACGGTACTCGCGCTTCGGTCGTCCCGCTCTCCAGTCCGCGAGGAACTCGGGCCAAGTTTTCTCGACCTCCCCGACGAACAGGATGTCGAAGTGCTCGCGGTATTCCTCGGGGGACGCGGAGGCGCCGGGGCCGCCGATCACGACCGGGATCCCGCGGCGGCGGAAGATCGCCGCCACCTCGCGACAGCGCGGCAGGTGAGCCTTGTATCCCGTCACGCCGACCAGGTCGTAGTCGCGGCGGAACGACGTGCCGTCGTCGATGCGCCCGTGGACCAGCTCGTCCCACAGGTCCACCTCGAAGTCGTCCTCCGGCGTCAGCCCCGCCACGGTCGCCAGCCCCAGTGGGGGGAAGTTGTTCAGCACCTCGTCGCACATCCCCTCGTCCTCCTCGCCGCTCACCCACAGCGCCTCGTTGTCGGAGTCGGGGCTGATGAGGAGGATCCTCTTTTTCATCGTGCGCCTCCCTGGCGCGATGTCCTGCAGGAAGTCCTGCAGGCTGCGCGCGAATTGATCGGGACGGACCGCCGGATGGAAGTGACCCGCGCCGGGGGAGAGGACCGCGCTGCACTGCGGCAGGATCTCCCGGAGGCCGCGGAACGAGGCCAGACAGTGCGAATGCTCGCCGTAGATCAGCAGAACGGGACGATCGATGACGCGGACCGCCTCGCGCGTCAGCCCGCCCGCCTTCCTGAAATCGCCCCGGGCGGTCGTCGTCTCGAGGAGCTTCAGCCAGCGGCCGGCAGTCCGGGACCCGCCGTTCCAGCCCCCGAACGGCACGAAGAACGGCCCCGGCTTCAGGGCGCGGCGCGCTTCGTGCCAGCGCGGATCGGCGAGCATCTCGATGATGCTGTAGTCGAGCGGCTGATCCTCCGCCACCTCGATCCCGGCCTCCCTGAATCGGGACCACCAGTGCTCCCAGTGCGGCAGATCGCGGATCGTCTGCGGAGGCTGGAGGGCGGCGATGCGGGCGTCGGCCAGGGTGAGGCTGCGCACCCGATCGGGGTGCATGACCGCGAAATGCAGAACGACGGCGCCGCCGTAGCTGTGGCCGACCAGATGGGCGCGCTCCACGCCGATCCGATCGAGCAGCCCCAGGAGATCCCCCGCCATGTCGGCGGTCGTGTAGCCGGACGGCGGCATGTCGCTGTACCCGTGGCCGCGCAGATCGTACGCCGTGACGTGGTGGGATCCCGCCAGGCTCCGCCAGACGCGCGCCGGCCAGAACGCCATGTTCGCGCCGAGGCCGTGAACGAGGACGAGGTCCTCGCCCGCCCCGGCCTGCCGGTAATTGATGTCGATGCCGTCGATCCGCGCGCGCGCCACACCCGCTCCTATTCGATGTAGCCGAGATCCCTCAGCCGGTTCATGATCGCCGTCTCCGCCTCCGCGTCCATCGGATCGGCCGATCCGTCCGCGAATTCGCCGGGCGGCCGGGTCGGCTCGCCGGTGCGTCCCGGGTGGAGGCGCAGGTGCGCCGGCTCGTACGCCTCGATGGGGAACCGCCCCTCGAGATCGACCGGCACCTCGAGGCCGAGGCTGTGCAGCAGCGCCGGAGCCACGTCGAGGATCGACAGAGACTCGAGGCGCTCCCCGGCCCGGATGCCCGGGCCTTTCGCCAGGAAGACGCCCTCGGGACGGTGCGTTCCCGCCGGCTCCGGACGCGGCCTGAGAACCTCTTCGGCATTGAGGATCGAGACGAGACCGCCGTCGCGCAGCGTCAGGGTGAGATCGGGCGCCAGGCGCATTGCCGCGCCCGGAAACGCCTCCTCGCGCGTTCGGACGGAGGTGATGATCGCCTCCCCGGTCCGCGGATCCCGGAACGACCGGAGATCCTCGATGAGCCGGGAGCGGAACGACTCGTACTCCGGCGCCGCGACGCCGCGGATGAACACGCCGTTGCTGCTCGGGGTCAGCGCGTACGCCTTCGTCCTCTTCCACTCGAGCAGGCTGACGTGGTTCTTCAGCCGATCCACCATGATCCCCGCGCCGTCGTCGAGCGGCGCGCCGTCGGCCCAGGTCAGGAGCCCCCGGCGCTGCAGCCAGACGTTGATGTAGACGACCTCCGTCGTGGCGCCGAAGCCGTGATCGGAGGCGATGAAGATCCGCGCGTCCTCCCCGGCCAGCGCTTCGACCTCTCCCAGAAAGCCGTCCAGCTGGCGGAAGTAGTTGAGGCACAGGTCCCGGATGCGTCGCTCGAACGCGCCGGGTCGCGCGGGGAACAGGACCGGGTCGATGAAACGCCAGCACAGGTGCTGCAGCTTGTCCACGCCGTCGAAGACGATGGCGGTGAGGTCGCACGGATCCGACGTCATCAGGTGGCGGAGGACCGCCTGCCAGCGCCCCTCGCGCTCGATGTGGCGGGTGATCCAGGCCTCGTAGTCGTCCTCCGAGAGCCCCTGGATGCACTTCTTCTCGATGTCCAGGTCCATCCCCAGCTCCCTGGGGTCGAAGCCGTCGCCGAGAGGCGCCAGGCGCTCGAACAGGTCCCGCGGCCACGAGGAGCGCCGCAGGTGGCGGCCCGGCACGAATCCCGGGATCGTGTTCCCGTTCACGGGCCGCGGCGGGGACATGCCGTAGAAATTGAGGGCCGTGATGCGCCTCCCCTGGCGCCCCGCGATCGACCACAGCGTCTCGCACCGCACGTCCCGCGAGTTGGTGATGGTGAAGTACATGCCGCGCGGCCGCTCCTCGGCGCGCACGAAATCGAGGATCCCGTGATGGCCGGGGCTGCGCCCGGTGATCATCGACGTCCACCCGGGCGGCGTCACGGGATTGGGCGTGGAGAGCAGATCGGCGCGGACGCCCCCCTCGGCGAACGCTTTGAGATGGGGCATCGTGCCGTCCCGCATCAGGGGTTCGAGCACGGTGAACGTGGCCCCGTCGAGGCCGAACAGGACCGTGCGGCTCATCGGACCTCCGCTCCGGCCGGGCCGGCGATCGTCGGCTTCGCGCCGAGCCGCCGGTGCAGGAACTCCACCAGCTCACCGACGCGGATCTCCTCCACATACCGCCCGTCGACCATCAGAAGCTCCTCGAACGGAAGGTCCCGCCGCCGGTAGCGCTCCTCGATGGCGACGATGAGCTGAACCACGTCGATCGATTCGAACGCGAGATCCGCGATTAGACGCGTGTCGGCCCCGATCGTGCCGGAGAATTCCGTGTCCCAGTCGCTCGTGAGATCGCCCAGAATGCCCAACAGGTCACGCAACAGCTCGTCCCGGCCGGGCGCTGATGTGCCGGTCGTCATGGTCACCCTCCCTCCCCTCTTTGGATGGCCGTGGCGTAAACGAGATCGCCGTCACGCCCCGTGTGTGTGTGCAGCATCTCTCCGTCGCCGCGACCGGGCTCCCCGGGAGCGCCCATCCGGCGCACCGCCAGCGTCCCGTTCCGCGGATCGATCGACTCGATCGCAAATCGCGCCGGCCCGCCGTCGAGGCCCGTCCCGAGCGCCTTGCCCGCCGCCTCCTTGGCGCACCACATGCGCAGCAACCACTCGGGCCTCGCGCCGCCGGCGCTGGCGTCGAGGAGGGAGCGCTCCGCCGCCGTGAGCGCGGCGCGCTCGAACGCGGGATCGAGGGCGCGCAGCCGCTCGATGTCGATGCCCGCCGCGCCGGACGACGACGCGATCGCGGCGGCCACCCCGTCGGTGTGTGACAGGCTGATCGCCGGCGCCGGGATCCCTTCGACGCCGCGGAGGCGGGCCGAGATTCCGCCTCTCGGATCCGGGATGATCGCGATGTCGGCGGGGTACAGGCTCAGCCCGTGCCGCTCTTTGATCAGCGCGCGGACCGCGTCCTTGAGGGCCAGCCTTCCCATCAGCCACATCGTCCGCCTCTCATCGGCGGCCCGCAGGCCGAGCCAGGTCTCGCGCTCCTCCTCGTCGAGCGCCAGCCAGGCGAGGCCCTGGCGCCAGAACTCCGTGTCGTTCGCCCCGAATCCATCCGGACGATCCAGACGCCGGCAGACGGCGACCCGCTCGAGCCGGGGGTCGGACAGCGGGGCGTCCCAGGGGACGCTCGCGCATTTCCCTGACGGATCGAGCCGGAAGGCGTAGAAAGCCTCCGGCATCCTGAATCGCCGGTCGGTCCAGCCCGACGCGCGCAGCAGCAGGCGCCCGGCCCCGTCGCTCACCTCGAGATCGGCGATCACCCGCGCCTCGTCCACGCCGCGGATCCGCACGGTGCCGCGGGCGCCATCCCCCTCCGCGAGGCGCGGCGCGAAGAACTCCACGCGATCGACCTCGACGGGGAACACGACGAACGCGTCCGGCAGGACGTCGGCCGTCCAGAAACCGACGAGCTGCCCCGCGGCGTCGAGCAGGATCGGATCGATGCAGAAACGCGGCGCCGGGTCGGAGAGAAACAGCCCGCGCTTCGGGAGGCCGGCGAGCGTCCCCTCCAGTCCGTCCTCGCCGACGCGCTCGATCGAGCGCACGCCGCGCAGGGGCGCGCCGTGGAACATGCCGTGGGTCATGCCCTCCGCGTAGAGCTCTTCGGGACGCCAGCGCGGGGCGCGAGCCCCCCGGATCGGGAACTCGCCCTCGGCCGCGGCGCCGGACGGGCGACGCCCGATCCGGACCGTGGCCGCCAGCACCGGCGCGCCGTGAGTCTCCGGTCCGCCGTCGCCCGCCTCCGTCACGCTCACCTCGATGTCGTCCGGGGCGGCCGCGCCGGCGGGCCTCGCCGTCAGCTCGATCGTCACGCGGGGACGGGTGAAGGCCAGCCACCTCCGGGCCCGGATCGAGCGCATCCCGACCACCTCGCCGCCGGGGCGGACCGCCGCCGCGGCCTCGGCCATGATCTCGAGCCCGAGCGCGAGAGGCAGGACGGGAAGCGCCCGCAGATCCTCCCGCGAGGAGATCCTCCCCCCGAGCGTGTGGGAGCGGAGGACGATCGCCTCGTCCATCGACAGGGTGACGCGGGTCCGCACGGTCCCGTCCGCTCCCGGGCGTCCGATCCGGCCCAGGAACGGGAATTCCGCTGGCGCCTCGGGGGACCGGGCCGGGACGCGGATCTCCGGTACGGGGGGCGGAGCCGGGATCGGATCGCCCGGCCGGGCGGCGCGACCGAGCGCCGCGCGCACGACATCCTCCTGATCGGCCAGGAAGCGGTTCATCGTCGCCAGGTACGCGCGCATCGCCCCGTCGCGCTCCGTTTCGGCCGGGGCCGCGGCTCCGGACGGCGCGAACGCGGGGCGGCCGGCGACGGCGCGCGCGGGCGCGGTCGCGATCGCTCCTGCGGGAGGTGACGCGGCGACGGCGGGCGACGCCGCGCCGGTACGGCGCGTCCGAGCGGCCACGTCGTCGTCGACGATCAGCGAGGGGAGCGCGAGCGACACCGTCGCCGTCCTGCCGCTGGCCGCCGTTTTTCGGGGCGCCGCCCCGGCCCACAGGGCGCCCTCCTCGATGCGGCGCGCCCCGCGGTTCTCGTACAGGGGGTTCAGGCGCAGCGGCGCGCCGTGCGCCGCCAGGAGACCCAGCAAATGGTGCAGCTGCGTGACGCCCGGGCGCGAGCGCACGTTGGAGGCGATCGCGAGGTGCGGCCGGCCGCGCAGCGTGTCGTCCACGAACGACGTGAGATTTCCCCTCGGCCCCACCTCGATGAAGATGCGGATGCCGTCGTCGTACATCGCCTCGATCGTCTCGCGGAAGCGCACCGGCAGCGCCCACTGCGCCAGAGCCAGGCGGCGAATCTCCGCCGGGTCGTCCGGAACGCGCGCCGCGATGGCGCACGAGTAGAGCGGCACGCGCGGCGACCGGAAGGTCGCCCGCTCGTAGAAGCCGCGCAGCTCTTCGCACACCGGGCGGAACAGGGGCGTGTGGTACGCGCGCTCGAACGGAAGGCGCTGGCAGACGGCCCCGGCCTCCTTGAGATCCCGCTGCGCGCGGGACACGGACTCATCGTCCCCGCACAGAACCGCCTGGTGCGGGCAGTTGTCCATCGCCAGATGCAGCGCGCCGCCCGAGCGCTCCACGGTCTCACGCAGGATCTCCGGCTCGGCCGGCCCGACGGCGAGCAGGACGCCGCGCGGCACCGCCCCGCTTCGCGCGGCGCTCTCGGTCGCCCGGTTTCCATCGAGGATGTGCTCGATGAGGCGCGACTCGTCGGCGACCTCCGTCGCCCCCGACGCCAGGAGCGCGGAATACTCGCCCGTGCTGTGGCCGGCGATCGCCGCGGGCCGCACGCCGAGGGCGGTGAGGATGGCGTGCAGCGCCTGGTCGGCGGCGAACACCGACTCGATGGCGCTCTCCATGCTCCAGATCCGCGACTCCGCCTCGTCCGCCCCGGCCCCGGGCGGCGGGAACAGCACCTCGCTGGGCAGAAACCCGCGCTCGTGATCCCGGAAGGCGCGATCCATCAGATCGAACCAGGCGCGCGCCTCGGGGAAGTGCAGACAGAGATCGGCGAGCATGTCCGGATACTGCGCCCCCTCGCCGGGGAACAGGAACGCCGGCCCGCCCTCGCGATGGAGCCTCTCGTCGAAGTAGTAGATGCCGCCGACGTCCTTGATCCGCCCGCGCTCCGCGTCCCGCAGGCGTGGGATCGCGTGATCCAGCTTGCGTCCGAGATCGTCGAGCGAGCCCGCGACGATCGAGAGGACGGCCGCGCCGGTTCCGGGGCCGCCGTCCTCCGCCCGTCCGGCGGCCGGTGCGGGGCAGTTCAGCGAGTACGCCAGATCATGCG
>JBFGDZ010000122.1:0-11336 GCA_041580375.1 Candidatus Polarisedimenticolia bacterium | reverse complement strand
GTCGCACCAGTGGAGGTCCTCGATGAGGATCACCCCCGGGCGACCATCTCCGGCCTGGTCGAGGAGCCTGGCGAGGCGGCCCAGCAATGTTTTCTTTTCGACCCCGAACCCCGCATCCGCCCGGTCGCCGCCGGCCGATTCCGGGATGACGGCCTCGAGCACGGCGCGGTCCTCCGGTTGAAGATCGGGGCGCCTGGCGAGCGGGCGCAGGAATTCGACGAAGGCGTGGAACGGGAACCCCGCCTCCTCGAAGCAGCGGGCGTCCAGCGTGGGGACGCCGGTCAGCTGCAGGCGGTGTTTGACCTCCCGCAGCAGGCGGCTCTTGCCGATGCCGCTCTCACCGGCGATCAGGTGGAGCCTGGGCTCGTCGTCCCGGGCGGGATCCGCGACGTGCCTGGCCGCGGCCTGCACGAGCCCGTTCAGCTCCTTCTCGCGCCCTATGAATTGCCCGCTCGACACGTACGAGGCGACCGTCTCCGGCGTGTCGAGAGTGAGCGGAGAGGAGCCGCCGCCGTCGCCCAGCAGGCGCAGGGCCGCGCTGGCCGTGGCGGGACGGGCGAGCGGATCGGCGGAGAGCAGGCCGAGGAGCAGGCGCTCCACGCGCTCCGGGATGTCGGGGTTGAGCATCCGGGGGCGGGTGAATTTGCCCCGGAGAGCGGCGCCGATCACGGTCCCCGGGTCATCGCCGCGGAACGGCAGGTGTCCGGTCAGGATCTCGTACAGCACGACGCCGAGCGAATAGAGGTCGGATCGCGGGTCGGGTCGCTGTCCGCGGAGCCTCTCGGGGGAGATGTACTGGATCGTGCCGCCCGGCGCCGGGCGAGCGGGGTCCGCCTGCGGATGGGCCAGCCCGAAATCCAGGATCTTCACCTGAAGCGGCTCGCGCACGAGGATGTTCTGTGGCTTGATGTCGTTGTGGAGGAGTCCGCGCGTGTGAATGTAGTCCAGCGCCCTCAGACACTGCACGATCAGATCGTCGATGACGTCGCGCGAGGCGGGCCAGCGGTAGGCGCTCAGGTCCTTCCCTTCGATGTACTCCAGCGAGAGGTAATGCCGCCGGTTGTCGTCGAGGACGCCGAAGTCGTAGACCTCCGCCAGGTTCGGGTGTCGCAGGCGGGCCATCGATCGGAATTCGTTTTTGAAGCGATCGATGGCCTCGGGGTCGAAGGCCCCCGCCTCGAGAATCTTGATCGCGACCTCGCGGCCGCCCATGTGCTCGTCGCGGGCCAGGTGCACGGACCCCATGCCGCCCTCACCGAGGGGACGCAGGATCCGATATCGTTCGTTAGCCAATAAATGCATGACAGTCCGTTACTTACGGCGAAAATACCACCAGTCCGGGAGCGCCGCAAGCGCTTTGTTCCGCGGCGAGATCACAAAGGACGAGACGCTGGAGGGGACGAGGCGCTTCGTGCAGGAAGGACGGAGGACGGCGAGGATCAGTTGACGGGGACGTCGCGGCGGCCGGTGAACTTCTGGTAGTCCTCCGAGCCGTGCGGCTTCCGGCGACGCGTGAATTTCTGGTCGTACATGCGCGCGTCGGCGACGGCGAGCAGGGCATCGAACGTGCGACCGTCCTCCGGGAAGGAGGAAGCCCCCATGCTGAGCGAGATGCGCGCCGCCCGGCCCCCGTGCAGGGGGAACCGGTGGGACTCGACGGCCCGCTGGATCCGGCTCTTCAGCCGCTGGATCCCCTCCTGGCCGACCCCGGGCACGATGATGATGAATTCGTCGCCGGCGTAGCGGACGCAGGTATCGCAGCCGCGCAGCTGGGCGCGGATGGCCCGGGCAAGGCCCCTCAGGATGCGGTCGCCGGCAGGGTGGCCGTGCCGGTCGTTGATCTCCTTGAAGTCGTTCACGTCGACCTCGATGATGCTCAGCGGCACCTGCTGGCGCACGGCGCGGCTGAGCTCCTCCTCGAAGCTGACGAAGAGATAGCGGGCATTGGGCAGGGCCGTGAGGGGGTCGGTGAGGGCGCTCTCCTGGGTCGATTCGTACAGGAGGGCGTTCTGGACGGCGCTCGCGACGTGCTTCGCGACCAGGGAGATCACGCGCAGGGAGTCGTCCTCGTACGGCTGGTCCGGCCGATCGTAAAGGGCGAGCACGCCCAGGATCCCGTCGCCTTTCATGAGGGGAGCCACGATGGCGTTCTCGAGCGGCTCGATGGAACCCTCGGCGAGCAGGTCCTCGAGGTCGGAACGCTCCCCGCGCCGCTCGACCGGATTGGGGTGGGTGCGGCCGGCGAGCGGCCTGCGGTGCAGGGCGGCCCACCCGCTCATGCGCTCGCCGAGCCTCACCTCGTGATCCTTCAGGCGGCTGGCGTCCCGCCCCGTCACGTAGCGCGCCTTCAGGACCCGTCGATCCTTGTCGTACATGTAGAGGATCAGACAGCGATAGTGCACGAGCCGCGCCACCTTGCTGGAGATGAACGACAGCGCCTCCTCCAGATTGAGGCTCTTCGCCAGACTCTGGGCGATCTCGTACAGCGCGTACAGCTCGCGGTGGGCGGATGAGATGCTGTCCATGATGGAGCGCCGCAGGTCGTTCGTATCCCTTCGCGTGCGCCCGTCGCTCCGCCGCGCGATCCGCTTATCGGGGGCGGTCCAGGTCTCGCGGCCGTGGTTGATCTTCGCCGTCAACGCCTCCATCCGGTCGAGGTTGTCGACCAGGGCCTCGACGACGCGGGGATCATAGAAGGTGCCGGCTTCGCTGCGCAGGTACTCGAGGGCCTCCTTCTTCGTCAGCGGGCGGCGGTAGGGCCGATCGCTCGTGAGAGCATCGAAGCAGTCGACGACCGCGAGGATGCGCGCGCCCATCGGGATCTCATCGCCCTTCAGCCGGTCCGGGTACCCGGTCCCGTCCCACTTCTCGTGATGGGATCGCACGATCTCCACGAGGGGAAAGGGGAAGTGGACCGTCTCGAGGATCTCGGCGCCGATCCGGGGATGGATCTTCATCTTCTCCATCTCCTCGCGATCCAGTCGCCCCGGCTTGCACAGAATGTGCTCGGGCACGGCCAGCTTGCCGATGTCGTGCAGCAGCGCGCCGGCCTTGAGCGCCTCCAGCTCGTCCTGCGGCAGCCCGAGGACGCGTCCGAGCTCGACGGCGTAGGTCTGGACCCGGCGGATGTGGCGCTGCGTCGTGCGGTCCTTCGCGTCGATCGCGAGCGCCAGAGCCTCGATGACGGATAGATAGAGATCCGCCATCTGCTTGTGGTGCACCCTTTCCTGGATCACACGGGTCACGTACAGCCTGAGCGAGAAATAGAGGATGTAGAGGGGCGGCAGGATCTCCAGCAGGGACCAGGCGCCGTGGCTCTGGACGGCGACCGACAGGATCGCTGCCAGGACCGCGCCGGCGACGTAGGCAGGGCAGGTCCAGAAGAAATTGCGATTCCAGTTGCGCAGGAACGGGACCCCGTCCGTGAGGCTGACGACCAGGGCGACCGACCAGGTGTTGACGAAGAAGAAGGCGAGCGTGGCGAGGAGCGCCGGCACCCACTCGGCGCGGGGCTCGAAGCTCCCCACGGTGCCGCCGAGCAGCCGGAAGACCAGCCCCGCCGTCACGGTGGAGAGGGCGAGATTCGCCGCGTTGAAGAGCGTACGGTACAGAGGAAGCCGCGTGCGCCGCCTCAGGACCGAGGCCGATACGGCGGCGACCGTCGCCCCCAGCGCGGCCGCCGGGGTCCCGAGGATGATCAGAATGGCGAAGATGAAGGTAAAGGCGATCGAGACATCCCCGAAGACCGGAGCGGGAATCCGGAACGGGGCCGCGGCGCCGGCCAGCAGCAGGGCCAGGAGCAGAAGCGTGGCGGACGAGGGGTGGGCCATGAAGACCCAGCTCGCCGCCAGCGCCGCCAGGCCGGCGCAATCCATGGCGAGGATGTAGAGGCGGGCGGCCGGGGACAGGTTCGACAAGGGATCTCCGGGTTCGATGGAAAGCCGCGGCGGATGGGCCGTTCGGGCGGATCGAACCTCACAACATAAGAAGATCGGGCCCGCCGCCGAGGGCGTCCATTTCAATTTGGGAATCCGGGGGATTTTGAGGGCTGCGGCGATCCGAAGGGCGCTCGCACGGCCGCGCCCGCCCGTCCCGCGGCGGGGCCGGATGCTATACTCGAAACACCACGACGGACGGCGCTTTGCGCCTGTCGTGGCCGAACCCGATGTCATCGCGATCGAAACGGAAAGGGAAGCGCGCGCAGGACGCTGCCGCGCGCGAGCGCGCGGCCGCCGCTGCGGGCGGGGCCGCGCCGTCTGACGACTCCGGAACGCGCCGGCGCGGCCGGATTCTGTCGATCGTCGCGCTCGCCCTCGTCATGGCTGCGGCGCTCTCGATCTGGATCGCGCGGCGGGGCCGGGAGAACGGGGGAAGTGAACCGGGTCCCGCGATCCCCGCCTCCTCCATCCCGATGACCGAAACGCTCACCAAGGTGGTGCTGCTCGGTCTGGACGGCGCCGACTGGGAGATCATCGATCCCCTGATCGAGAAGGGCGAGTTGCCGGCGTTGGGAGCCCTGAAGGAGCGCGGCGCCTGGGGCAACATGAAGTCGATGAAACCGATGCTCTCGCCGCTCCTGTGGACGTCGGTGGCCACCGGGAGGCCGCCCGCCGAGCACGGCATCATCGACTTCCTCATGAAGGACGCGCGCACGGGCGGCGCCGTGCCGGTCACCAGCCGCTGGAGGAAGACCAAGGCTCTCTGGAGCATCTTCACGGATCTCGGCAAGCCCTCCGCCTTCGTCGCCTGGTGGGCTTCCTGGCCGGCGGAGCCCGTGCTGGGGCACATGGTCTCCGACCGCGTCGCCTACAGCCTGTTCGGCTACGAGGCCGGCGCATCCGACCGGGCCGGGGCGACCTATCCGCCGGAGTACTTCCGCGACGTCCAGCCGCTCGTCGTCGACGACGCGGCGATCACCTACGAGGACGTGCGGGAGTTCGTCAAGATCACGCCTGGCGAGTTCCGCGCGGGGCGGCGCCGGGTCGAGACCGATCCCAAGTACGCCTATCGCGAGCCGGTGAATCACCTGACCAAGATCCTCGCGAGCACCCGCACCTACCACGCCATCGCCCTGGACCTGCTCGAGCGCGGGCAGCCCGACCTGCTGGCGGTCTACTACCAGGGCATCGACGAGGTCTGCCATCGATTCGCGCACTACATGCCGCCGAAGATGGGCATGGTGACCGACGAGGACTACGCGAGGTTCCGCGATACCGTGTTCGCCTACTACCGCTACCAGGACCGGCTGCTGGGAGAGATCCTGGAGCGCCTCGACCCGAACTCGGCCGTCATCGTGCTGTCCGACCACGGGTTTCTGAACGGCACGGCGCGGCCACGCGAAGATCCGCCCTACATCGAAGGGAAGCCGGGTCTCTGGCACCGCCGTTACGGCGTCGTGATCCTGGACGGTCCGGCCATTCGTCCCGGCCGGCTGGACACGACGGAGCTCCTGGACGTCGCGCCCACGGCCCTCTACCTGGCCGGGCTGCCGGTCCCGAAGGACATGCCGGGGCGTGTGATGCAGGAGGCGATCGCGCCCGATTTTCTCGCTCGCTATCCGCGGCGATCGATCCCCTCATACGAACGGGTCACGGGTACGTTCCGTCCCGCCGGGGACGTGATCGCCGACCCGGGCGTCGAGGCGGAGTTCCTGGAGCGACTGCGCTCGCTCGGCTACATCGGCGGCGAGACGGGGGCCGGCGTCGGGGCGGTCGCGGCGGACGGCGGCGGCCCGTCGCTCGCCGAGTCGGCTCCGGACGGCGAGGCGCTCGTCACGGGATACCTCAACGAGGCATCGATCCTCCTCAAGAACAAGGAGTACGCGCGCGCGGAGGATCTGATCGCGAAGGTGCTGCGGTCCGCGCCCGATTTCGCTCCGGGGCTGATCCTCGCGTCCCAGATCTACGGTGAGCAGAAGCGTTACGGTCCCGCGGTCGACGCCCTGCGCCGCGTCGTGGAGACCGACCCGGTCGGGGAGAAGCAGGCGTTCTCGCCCCTCGCCAAGCTCTACGCCGACGCCGGGAGGGCGTCCGAGGGCCTGGCGCTCCTTCGCAGGATGGGGGCGGCCAATCCGCGCCTCGCGGAGATCCGCGCTTCCATCGGATCGATCCTTCTGCGTCAGGGGAAGGTCGAGGAGGCCGAGCGGGAGCTGCTCGCGGCCCTGCGACTCGATCCATCGCTGGGGGGGCCGCTGACCGAGCTGCACGAGATCTACCGGGGCACTCCGAAGGTGCTGGCGCTGGAGCCGATCGTCCGCGAGGGGCTGGCTCGCAACGACAAATCGGTCGTCCATCAGAACTGGATGGGGATCATTCACGAGTGGAAGCGCGAGCTGCCGCAGGCCGAGGCCGCCTTCCTCAGGGCGATGGAGCTCGATCCCGACTACGCGGCCACGATGGCCAACCTGGGGGCACTGTACGGGCGGACCGGCCGGCTGGAGGAGGCGGTGACCATCCTCCGGCGGGCGGTCGAGAAGGAGCCTGAGAACAAGGAATCGTGGATCAATCTGGGCGCGGCGCTGGGGAGGCTGAGACGGCCGGCCGAGGCGATCGTGGCCCTCGAGACGGCGCGCGAGAAGGGCGTGCGGACGACGACCCTGTTCAATGCGCTGGCTCTGGCCTACCTGGAGACGCGCCAGCCGGAGAAGGCGAGACGCTTCCTGCGCGAGTCGCTCGAGATCGATCCGAACCAGCAGGACGCCCGCGATCTGCTCAACGAGATGGATCGTCCTTCCTGAGGAAGCGGTCCGGCCGGCTCAGAAGATCCGCCAGGCGCGGCCAGGTCGCGGGAGCCTCGACCCGGAGGAGGCGACGCAGTGCGCGGTAGTGCTCCCCGTAGTGATCGAGCGCCTCGCGGAATTCATCAGGCTGCAGTCCCGTGTAGCGTGAGGACCGCGCCTCGGCGACGTTGAACGCCCACGCCGCGGCCTCGAAGAAGTGCCACTCCACCTCCGCCGAGACGCCCGCAGGAAGCGGCAGCTTCGTCGCTCCCGCGAGATGACGCGCGTGGAAGTACTCGTGATCGAGGAGCAGCTCGGACCATGCCGGGCTCCGATCGCCCGAGATCGAATGGCGATCGTACAGGACGTCGTTGCGCGAGCCGGGGCCGGCGAACGGGGCGCTGTGCCGGG
The DNA here is from genome assembly GCA_041580375.1 of Candidatus Polarisedimenticolia bacterium. Lineage (GTDB taxonomy): Bacteria > Acidobacteriota > Polarisedimenticolia > Gp22-AA2 > Gp22-AA2 > JAPUIN01. Next base: position 4,207 of record JBFGDZ010000122.1, on the reverse strand, counting down.
AGCCCGGGTCGTCCGCGCCGGGCCGGACGAGCGCCATGTACACACGGCGTGAGCGGACCGAGGCGCCTGCCCCATCGAGAGGCCGCAGGGCGTTGATGTACCGCCTGTAGTCGGGCCGGATGTTCGAGAGGATCCGCCCCGGATCGTCCTCGACCGCACTCCGCGGCCCGGAGGCCTCGCGCGCCCCCACGGCCGGAGCGGCGGCCGCCAGGACGAGCATCAGCCCCAAACCCCTTGCCACGAACGATTTGCCTGCTCCAGACATGATCGTTGCATGTACGGCGAAGAGGAGTCCGGCTCAAGGTCAAAATGCGGCAGTCGTGACGATCCGGCGGGAGGGAGGCCCGGATCGGCCGCAATCCGCGAATGTCTGAAGTGGCGTTATGGTATATTGATGCCGTGGCAAAACGGATAGCCAGAGAATCGTCCACGTATACCACCAACGAGCAGGTCGCCCGGCGGGTGTACCGCGCGCTCAAAACCCCGAGCGACAACGATCGCACCACCGATCCGATCCTGGCCTTCCACTTCAAGGGGAAGGACGATTACATCATCATGCGCTGCAATAAGGAGCCGGAGATCAGCATCAAAGGGAAGGATCAGACCGCTGGTGAGGTAAAATTCTTCGCGTACAGCGATTTCAAGGATTACGACGAGAAGAGCGTAGTCTTCAAACTGAAGAACGATCTGACCCTTCTGGAGCTCTACAGCAAGGGAGCGATCCAGAAGATGACGTGGGACTCATGGGACAGGTTCTGCCGCTGGCTCGACACTCTCGACGAAGATGGCGTCCAGATATCCCTCAAGCTTCCCTGCCTGGTGTACGGGGCTGTGAAGAACCAGCCGCCCTCGATGCAGAATTTCATCGTCGAAGCCGTCAAGAGCGCCCTGAAGAGCGACGGCCGGGATCCGAAAAACCGGGACCAGGACTGATCGGGTCGGGTCCTCCCGTCCGGATTGCTGCAGCCCTCCTGCTGGCCTGTTCGCTGGCGCACGCCCCCGTGACCGCGGGCGAGATGGACATCCTCCCTCTCGATGCGATCCGCCCCGGCATGGAGGGTGTCGCGCGGACCGTCTTCGAAGGGGACGCCGTGGAGGAGTTCAGGGTCGAGATCCTGGGGGTTCTCCGGAACGCCATCGGCCCCCAGCAGGACATGATCCTGGCCCGCCTGCACGGCGACAAAGTGGAGTTCACGGGCGTCGTCTCCGGTATGAGCGGCAGCCCGGTGTACATCGACGGAAAGCTCGTCGGCGCGCTGTCCTACCGGATCGGGTCGTTCGCCAAGGAGCCGATCGCGGGGATCACGCCGATCGGATCGATGCTGCAACTGGCCCGGGGCCCGCAGCCGCCGGCCGCGTGGACCGGCCCGTCCCCGGATCTTCTGGGGCGCTTCCTCGGGATGACACCGGTGGAGGCTCCGTTCGGGGCCCCGGGAGGCGGAACGGGGGCGGCGGCGCCCGGGGGTCCGCTTGCGCGTCCGGCCTCCTCCGAGGCGCGATTCGTGCCGATCGGAACGCCGCTCATCTGCACCGGATGCGACCCCGGGGTGCTGCGGTACTACGCTCCGATCTTCGAATCGCACGGCCTCGAGCCGATGGCCGGGGGAGGGGCCGGCGAGGACGCCGCGCCGGCGCCGCTCGTGCCGGGCAGCCCGATCGCCGCGGCTCTCGCTCTGGGCGACATCGCGATGACCGGCGTGGGCACGCTGACGGCGGTCGACGAGGATCGCATCTTCGCGTTCGGGCATCCGGTGCTCGGATCCGGCCCGATCGACGTCCCGATGACACAGGCTCAGGTGCTCGCCACCTTCGCCTCGAACTCCGCATCGTTCAAGATCGCCAACGCCACGAATCCCGTCGGTTCCTTCGTGCGGGACGGCCTCACGGCCGTCGTCGGCCACGTGGGCCGGCCGGCGCCGATGATCCCCGTCGAGGTTCACGTCGCCTCGCCGTCGGGGCAGCGATCGTTCCACTACCGCATCCTGGACAATCGCTCCTGGTCGCCCGTGCTCGTGGCCGTGACGACGGCCAACAGCCTCGTCCGGACGACCGAATACGATGCCGGCGCCACGCTGGCGCTCAGGTACCGGATCGCGATCGAGGATTATCCGGACATCCACGTGGAGGAGATCTTCTCGGGCACGAGCGCGACCCAGCCGGTGCACCTCGCGCTGGCGAACGCCACGGGCGGGGTCTTCGGCCTCCTGCACAACAATCGTTTCGAGGCGCCGCGGATGCGCGGAGCGCGCGTCGAGGTGGAGGTCCTCCCCGAGAGCCGCGTGGCCGCCGTCACCTCCCTGAGCGCCTCGCGCACGAGCGTCCGGCCCGGCGACACGCTCAGGGTGCAGGCGGTGCTCGAGCCATACCGTGGCGAGCGTCGATCGGTGAACTTCGAGGTGAAGATACCGGAGGACATGCCCCGCGGCGAGGCGCAGATCGTCGTCGGCAGCGGCGCCGCGATCGGCAGCCTGGAACGGCGCGTCCTGCAGAGGCGCCTCAGCCAGACGGGCAGCCTGGCCGATCTCATCGGGCTCGTGGAGAGCCGCCGGAGGAACAGGACGCTCTATCTCAGCCTGTCGCGCCGGTCCCCCTCGGCCATCGTGCGCAGCGAGGTGCTTCCCGATCTCCCGCTCTCGATCTTCAGCGTCTTCAACAGTCCGCGTTTGAGCTCCGACGCCACGCTCATGTTCCGGGCCCCCATTCTCGAGATGGAGAAGGATCTGGATCTGGTCGTCGTCGGCGGTCACCGCATCTCCATCAAGGTCTTATGACTCCGTTTCCCGGACGCATCACAACCAGCCTCGCCGTCCTGCTGGCGGCTACCCTCACCGCGGGTCTGGCCGTCGGTGAGCTCGGGGCCGTCACCTCCCAGACGTGGCGCCAGCGCGAGCGCGCCGATTTCGAGAAGGGCGAGCCCCAGGGGGTCTCGCTGTCGGCCGACGGCGCGCTGAGGCTGTCGCCGCCCCTGGAGATCCTCTACGAGACCCCGCAGCCGTACGTCTGGGCCCTCGCCCGGGACGCCTCCGGCGCGATCTACGCCGCCGGAGGGAACGACGGCACGATCTACCGCATCACTCCGGACGGAAACGCCAGCGTCTTTCTCCGCATCAACGAGCCGGAGGTGAGCGCCCTCGCCGTCGGCCCGGACGGGTACGTGTACGTCGGCTCGGTTCCGGGAGGCCGGATCTACAAGATCCCGCGTGACGGGGGAGAACCGTGGGTCTCCGAGACCCGGGAGCAGTACATCTGGTCGCTCCTCCTCGATGACCGCGGCAACCTGTACGCCGGCACGGGTCTCGACGGTCGCATTCTGAGGTTCGATCCGCAGGGGACGGGGCAGCTTCTATTCGACAGCGCCGAGACCCACATACGCGTCCTGCGCATGGACCCCGGGGGAAATCTCATCGCCGGGTCAGACGGGCACGGCCTCGTCTTCCGGATCTCGCCCGGCGGCGATGCGTTCGTCCTGTACGACGCGCCTCTCGACGAGGTCGTCTCGCTGGCGCTGGGGACGGACGGCACGATCTACGCGGCCGTGATGGGAGAAAAGGGCCGCGGGCGGGATCGCAAGGAGCCGCCGCCACGGCCGTCTCCGAAGCCGGCCGAGGCGACGGGAGCCGATCGGCAGGCGGCCGGGGAGGAGGAGAAGAAGCCCGAACAGCGCGAATCCCCGCAGGCCCCGCGCGAGCAGCGGGTGCCGATCTCGATGGAGGGGAAGGTCCTGGCGATCTCGCCCGATGGGTATGCGCGCGAGGTGTGGGCCGGCAACCAGGAGGCGATCCTCAGCCTGGCGATCGGATCCGACGGCCGGCTGCTCATGGGCTCCAGCCTGCAGGGACGGATTTACGCGCTCGATCCCGACGGATCGGTCACGGAGATCACGCGGGCGCCATCGAGCCAGATCACGTCGCTTCTGCCATTCCGGGACGCAGGCCGGCCGTCCCGCGGGCCCGGAGGCGCGACCGGCGTTCTGGTCGGCGGAAGCAACCTCGGCGCGGTCCTCCTTCTCCGTGACGGGTACGCATCCGCCGGAACGTTCCTTTCCGGTGTGCTGGATGCCCGGTCCTTCGCCACATGGGGCCGGCTGATGTGGCGCGGCGACAGCCCGAAGGGAACGTCGATCGCGATCAGCGCGCGCACCGGCAACACCGAAGAGCCCGATTCGACCTGGTCCGAATGGAGCGGGCCGCTGGCCGATCCCCGGGGT
>JBFGDZ010000121.1:0-11359 GCA_041580375.1 Candidatus Polarisedimenticolia bacterium | reverse complement strand
GATTACCGAGGAAAGAGTCCTGCACGCGGGAACGTTCACCGGTAATCCCGTCTCGGTGGCGGCGGGCATCGCGACGCTGGAGAAGATTCTCACGCCGGACGCGTACGCGCGGCTCAACGGTCTTTCGGCGCTGCTCAGGGAAGGGTGCGAGGACGTCATCAGCCGGCGCGGCCTGCCCGCCCACGTCACGACCGTGGGGCCGCACGGAACGGTGTGGTTCGGGCCCGCCCCGGTCCGCCATTACCGCGATTTCCTGCGCTGCGACTACGATCGGTGGATGCGGTACTACTACGCGATGTCGAACCGCGGGATCCTGCCCGGCCCGCCGGGCCAGGACGATCAGTGGACCATCAGCGTGGCCCATTCCGAGCGGGACATCGAGGCGACCGTCCGGGCCTTCGACGAGGTCGCGCCGCTCATCTGATTCGCCGGTGAATCGCCTGGCTAGCGCGCGAGCTTTCTCGAGGCGATCAGGTAGAGAAACTCCAGCGCCACGGTCGCGCCGGCCAGCGCCGTGATGTCGCCGACGTCGTAGGCGGGCGCCACCTCCGTGACGTCCATCGCCACCAGGTTCATCCCCGCGAGACCCCGGAGAATGCGCCGGGCCTGATGCGTCGACAGGCCCCCGACGACCGGCGTGCCCGTCCCGGGGGCGCAGCTCGGATCGAGACAGTCGATGTCGAAGGTCAGATAGGCCTTCGATTCCCCCACCACGCCGCGGATCGCGGCGGCGATCTCCTCCGGCTTCGAGTCGTGCACGCGGTCGGCGTTCAGGATCGTGAAGCCGTGGGTCTCGTCGTTGTGCGTGCGGATGCCGATCTGGACGGAGCGCGCCGGGTCGATGAGGCCTTCCTTCGAGGCGTGGTAGAACATCGTGCCGTGATCGACGCGCTTGTCGTCCTCGCTCCACGTGTCGGAGTGGGCGTCGAAGTGAATGAGAGCGAGCGGCCCGTGCACGGCGTGGTGCGCGCGCAGGAGCGGGTAGGAGATGAAGTGATCGCCGCCGAGCGTCAGCATGGTCACGCCCGCCCCGAGGATCACGCGCGCGTGCGCGACGATGTCATCGACGATCCGCCCCGGGTGCCCCGGGTCGAACTGGCAGTCTCCGTAGTCGATGACCGCCAGCTTCTCGAGCGGATCGAACTCCCAGGGCCACAGCCGCCCCCAGGCCAGCTGCGCGGAGGCCCTGCGGATGGCGGCCGGCCCGAAGCGCGCGCCGGGACGGTTGCTCGTCGCCAGGTCGAGCGGCACGCCGGACACCGCCACGTCGACCTTGCGCAGGTCGCGCGTGTACTTGCGGCGCATGAAGCTGAGCGCGCCCGAGTAGGTCGGCTCGACAACGGTGCCGTACAGGCTCTCCGCGGTGAACGCGTGATCGCCCGGTTTGTCCGCCATGCGAAACCCTCTCGCGGAAGGAAGAAGCGACGCGTCCTGGGGGTCCGTTCATTACACCCGATCGCGGCGGGGACCGTCAAGAACGGCCGCGCGCCATCGACTCCGGCGGCGCGGGGGTCGCCCGCCGGATCACCTGACCGGGGCGGCGGCCCGTGACGCGGCCGTCCGCGAACACCGGCTGGCCATTGACCCAGACGCGCTCGATGCCCACCGAAAGGGCATGAGGATCGTCGGGAGTCGCGCGATCGAGGACGGCGTCCGGATCGAAGAGAACCAGGTCGGCGTACGCTCCCGGACGGATCACACCGCGATCCGCGATCCCCATGTGCTCCGCCGCGAGACCGCTGGCCTTGCGGACGGCGGTCGGCAGGTCCACGACGCCGCGCTCCCGGACGTAGCGTCCGAGAAACCGCGGATAGGAGCCGTATCCTCTCGGATGCGACCCGTCCAGCTCGCCGTCGGTGCAGAGGTTCGTGTGCGGCCAGGCCATCAGGCGCGCGACGTCCTCCTCGTCCATGCTCGTGGCGATGACGCTCTCGACCGACTCGTCCCCGGTTTTGAGCCGCAGGGCCTCCGCCTCTCGGATCAGCTCGATGAGCGTCGTGACCGGATCGCTCCCCCGGAGTTCGGCGATCTCCTTCAGGGTCATCCCCTCGTAGTCCGGATTCGGCCGGTACTCGCCGAGACGCGCTCCCTCGGGAGTCGTGATCTCGGACAGCGCGAACGCGGCCGTCTCGCGATTCTCGAAGTCCCGATCGGGGAAGAGCACGGTGAGGGTCGACTGCCAGTACGTGTAGGGATAGATGTCGGCCGTGACCTCGACCCCCGCGCGCCGCGCCCCGTCCAGGATCTCGAGCAGCCGGGCTGCCTGGCCGAGGTTCTTCCTCAAGGCCAGCTTGATATGGGAGATCTGAACCGGCAGCCCGGCCTCCCGTCCGATCATGATGATCTCGTCGATCGCCTCCCAGAACCATCGGTCCTCGCTGCGGACATGGCTGATGTATCGCCCGCCGTGCGAGGCCGCCTCGCGCGCCAGCGCGAGAACCTCCTCGGACGAGGAGTAGATCCCGGGGTCGTACTCCAGGCCGGTCCCCAGTCCGAGCGCCCCCGCCCCCATCTCCCGGCGAAGCAGAACGCGCATGCGCTCGATCTCCGCGTCCGTGGCGGGCCGGCGGAAATCATCCATGAGGACGTGCTGCCGGAGAGTCCCGAAGCCGGCATACGATGCGACGTTGACGGCCGCGGGGCTCTCGTCGAGCCGCCCGAAGAAGTCCGACAGCGGGAAGGGCGCCCCTCCGTCCTGGCCGACGACGACCGTGGTGATCCCCTGGCTCACCGCCGCCAGGGCGTCGGGATGCTCGAACAGATCCTCGTCCGCGTGGCTGTGCGTGTCGATGAAGCCCGGAGCAAGGACCAGGCCCGCGGCGTCGACGAGCGCGTCGCGGAAGGACGGCTCGAAATCCCCGACCGCGACGATCCGATCCCCCGCGATGCGGACCGCCGCCGTTCGCGGCGTCGCCCCGGTGCCGTCGATCACCGTCGCGTTCAGAATGACGGTCGTCGCCGGCTCCCCGGCGCCCCCTCCGCAACCGGCGTGAGCGAGGATCGCGACCCCCGCCGCGGCGGCGAGCGTGGCGATGCGATTTCCCGTGCGGATCGTCATGGTCCCTCCCCTCCCTCGCCTAGCCATCGGGGCCCTTCGGGTAAATGATGTTCTCGCCCCCGGCCGGATGATAGTACACGGACAACATCGCCATGGCGTCGACGTCGCCGCCGGACGTGTTGTCGTAGACCACCTCGATCTCGTACTCGTGGTCCGCGAGCAGCGGGAACCCCTCGGCGCTCGAGTAGACCGGGATGCGCTGGATCTGCCTCCGGTTCGCCTCGTGCACGACGTCCGTCCGCCAGAGCATCCGCCCGGCCGTCACGTCGGTCAGGCTCATGGAGACGGCGTGGTTGTGCAGGTGGACGACGCCGTAGTGCACCGTCCCGTCGACCGGCGCCACGTTCCGGTAGCGCTTGCGCGTGACCTGGCGGCCCGGAGGCACGATCCAGTGGGTGCGCTCCCCCTCGACCAGGACGCAGTGCGTCGTGACGTCCTCGTTGACCTGCTCGCCGGGGCCGGGGGTGTAGGCCTCCAGATCCTCGACCGCCATGATCAGGTTCGCGCGATAGAGCTTCTTCAGACGCGGCGGATCGCCGACCTCCTCGTCCGTCCAGTATTCGAGCGTCGCCCGGACCCGCGCGAAGCGATCGATCGTGGCCTGGTGATTGTTGAGGACCATCCCCAGGAAGGTGACCATCCGGTCCCCGTCCGGCAGACTGCCGAGAATCTGGCCGACGGGCATGCCGAATCCGTCCGGAAAACGCACGTCCGCGATTCCGGTCGCCCCCAGCATCAACCGGTAGCCGTTCCGCAACTGCAGTTGGCTGTGACAGAAATACTCGTCGCTCATCGGACGCCCCGTCCGCGCGTCGATCACCTCCGACCGGAACGCGGTCACCCAGTCGAGATCTGCGGTGTCGACGACCGCGCGATCGTAGGGGCCGGCCATGGACGTGTAGATGCGGTCGATGTGCAGGGGCGCCGTCTCGATCACCCGGACGCGGGGCGCGGGCAGCCCGACCTGGGTCGACGTGCGGCACGCGGGGCCGAGGATCGACAGCGCGGCGAGCCCGGCGGCGCAGAGCAGGAGCGGGCTGCGGCCGGGGGCCGCCGGCATGCCGGATGATGAACCGCATCCCATGGGTCCGCCTCTCGTTCGTCCGTGATGCCGTCGATTCTAGGAAAGGGCGGGCGGGGGGTCAATCGCCGTGCGGCGCCCGGCGGCGCGCGGGGCGACGGATCGGGGGTGGGTCGCTCAGGCGCCTTTCGGCAGGAGCTCCTCGAAGCGGGCCTTGTCGGTCGCCTTCATGTAGGCGTCGTGCGGCCTGATGCGCTTGCTCTCGACCAGGCCGAGCAGGCAATCGTCCATGCCCTGCATGCCGATGCTCCGGCCCCCCTGGATGATCGAGTGCAGCATCGGCGTGTTCCCCTCCCGAATGACGTTCGGCAGGCCGGGCGTGCGGAGCAGGATCTCGTTGGCCGCGCACCGGCCCCGCCCCTCCGCCGTGGGCAGGAGGAGCTGGGAGACGATCCCGGCGATCGACTCGGAGAGCGTGAGGCGGATCTGGGCCTGCTGGTCGGCGGGGAACGCATCGATGAGGCGGTCGATCGTCTTGGCGGCGTTGTTCGTGTGCAGCGTCCCGAACACGAGGACGCCCATCTCGGCGGCCGTGATGGCGAGGGCGATCGTCTCGAGATCGCGCATCTCTCCGACGAGGATCACGTCGGGGTCCTCGCGCACGGCCGCCCGCAGCGCCGGGCTGAACCCCTCCGTGTGGCTCCCCACCTCGCGGTGGGAGACGATCGATTTCTTGTTCTGATGCACGAACTCGATCGGATCCTCGATGGTGACGATGTGCTTGTTGTAGGTGTTGTTGATCAGGTCGATGATGGCGGCCAGCGTGGTCGACTTGCCGGATCCGGTCGGTCCGGTCACGAGGACGAGCCCCTGGTGCAGATGCGCGAGCCCCTCGATCGCCTTCGGAAGGTTCAGCTCCTTCAACGTGACGATCCGCTCCGGAATGATCCGGAACACGGCGCCGGCCCCATTCTCCTGGTAGAAGTAGTTGGCCCGGAAGCGCGCCACCCCCTCCAGACCGTAGGCGAAATCGAGGTCATGTCCCGTCCGGTACTGCTCCCACTGGCGCTGCGCCGTGATCTCCTGCAGGATCGCGTGCAGCGTGGGGTCGTCGAGCACGGGCCAGCCCTCGACCTGCTCGAGAGCGCCGTGGCACCGGATGCGCGGCTCCAGTCCCGTCGCCAGGTGCAGGTCGGATCCGCCTCGATCCTTCAGGTACCGGAGAAGCTCGTCGACGTGGGCCATGATCGCCTCAGGCGAAGCGCCGCGGGTCGTCGCAGCTCCGCAGCGCCTCCTCCTTCGTGATCGTTCCGGCCTTCAGCAGATCGGCGAGCGAAGCGTCCAGGAGGCACATCCCCTGGGTCGATCCGGTCTGCAGAACCGATCGGATCTGGAACGTCTTGTTCTCGCGGATGAGGTTTCCCACCGCCTTGTTGATCACGAGGATCTCGGCCGCGGGGACCCGGCGCGAGCCGTCCGCCGTCTCGACGAGCCGCTGCGACACGATGGCGCGCAGGGACTCCGAGATCATCGTGCGGATCTGGGACTGCTGATTGGGGGGAAAGACCCCGACGAGACGATTGATGGTGCGGATCGTGTCATTGGTGTGCAGCGTCGCGAGCACCAGGTGTCCGGTCTCCGCCGCCGTCAGGGCGAGCGAGATCGTCTCGAGATCCCGCAGCTCCCCGATCGCGATCACGTCGGGATCCTCGCGCAGTGCGGCGCGCAGCGCGCGGGCGAACGACTCCGTGTGACGGATCACCTGCCGCTGGTTCACGACGCAGCGCTTCGAGGGGTGCAGGTACTCGATCGGATCCTCGATCGTGAGGATGTGGTCGCGGCGCTCCTCGTTGATGATGTTGATCAGCGCCGCCAGGGTGCTCGATTTTCCGCACCCCCCGGGACCGGTCACGAGCACGATCCCCTGATGGAAGTTCGTAAACCGGGCCAGGATCGACGGGAGTCCCAGCTCCTCGAGAGTGGGGGGCTTCGGAGGGATCGCCCTGAAAACGCCGTCGACGCCGCGCTGCTGGCGGAATACGTTGGCGCGGAACCGGCCGACCTCCGGGATGGTGTGGGCGAAGTCGATCTCCCCCCGCTCCTCCCAGATCGTCCTCTGTGCGGGATCGAGGACCTCGAGCAGCATCGACTCAGCCTCCTCGCGCATGAGGATCGCGTCCTCCTGCGGGACGAGCCGTCCGTGGACCCGCATCGTGAGGGGGGCGCCGCTGTGCACGTGGATGTCGCTCGCGCCGATCTCGACGCCGCGCTTCAGCAGGGCGTCCAGCCGGCCCGTCTTCGGCAGCGTGACGGCCGCGGGCTTCGCGGGAGCGGCCGGTGACGCGGTCCGTGGAGCGGGCGCCGCGGCGGAAGACGGGGCAGGGCGTTCCGCCACCGCCGTCGCCGCCGCGCCGCGCGCGGCTCCGGGCGAGACGGCCGCCCGGACGGCGGCGGGCGCCGGCATCCTGACCGTGGCGGTCGGCGACGATCCCGCGGCGGCCGCCTGCATCGCATCGCGTCTGGCGATGTACTTCTTCTGAACATCGATCAGCTTCTCGAGCTGCCGATCCGTGATGAAGCCGCGCTCGACGAGGATTTGCCCCAGGTTCTTGCCCGGCTCGCGTCCCTGCTGGGCCGTCGCCTCGTTCAACTGATCCAACGTGATCAGCTTGACCTGCACGGCGATGCGCCCGAGCAGGAACTCCTGATCGGCCATTGTGATCGTCTCCGGCCGGAGAGCGGAGGATCCGTTTCCGGCGCTCCCGCTTCAAGATATGTGCCCGCGCGGTGCAGTCAAATGAGGGCGGCGCCGCAACCGCGGTTACGTTTTTGTACGCCGGGACGCCCCGCCGGACGCCCGGCCTCCGGATGCATGCGGTATCCGGGACGATGCCATCCATCTATAATGAAGGCTTATTCCACCCCCACGACGAAGGAGCCCGGAGATGCTCACCGACGCCGAGAAAAAGGTCCTGCGTTCGATCGACGACCGACAGGACGACATCGCGGAGTTCCTGCGGACGCTCATCCGCTTCCGGACCGTCACGCCCCTCGACGACGCCCGGGCGGAGACGGACGATTTCATCCTCCATCAGAAGACCGTCTCGGCGCTGCTCGAGCGCCTCGGCTTCGAGGTCGAGGTCTTCGAGGCCGACGCCTCGTCGCTGAAGCCGTTCCCGGGCGCCTACATCAATCCGACCCGGGATCTGAGCCGCATGCCGATCGTGACCGGAAGGCGCCGCGGCGCCGGCGGGGGCCGGTCGCTCCTCCTGAACGGGCACTACGACGTCGTCCCCACGGGAGAGACGTCGGCCTGGACGCACGATCCGTTCTCGGGGACCGTCGTGGACGGCACCATGTACGGCCGCGGCACGTGCGACATGAAGGGCGGCATCGCGGCGATGCTCAAGGCCCTGGAGATCATCCAGGCGGCGGGGATTCGCCTCGGGGGCGACGTCGTGGTGCAGGTCGTGCCGGACGAAGAGGCCACGTGCATGGGGACGCTCGCCTGCTGCCAGCGCGGCGTCCGCGCGGACGCGGCGATCATCCCGGAGCCGACCGATCTCGACGTCCTGCTGGCGGTCAGCGGCAACCTGAGCGGGACGATCCGCGTCTTCGGCCGGGCGGGCCACGCCGACATGCCGCAGCCGCACTGGCGGGAGGGGGGCGCCGTCAACGCCATCGTGAAGGCGGCGAAGGTGATCGGCGCTCTCGAGGATCTGCGCCAGGACTGGAAGGAGGATCCGCGTCGTCGCCACAAGTACGTCCCGGCGGATCGGATCACGCCGACGATGATCTCGGGGGGGCACTGGGGCGTCGCCTATCCGGAGGAGGTCCGGATCCAGTTCAGCGCCAACTTCATCCCGGGCACCGAAGACCTGCGGGGGGAGATCGAAGAGTCGATCGCGAGGGTCGCGCGGACCGATTCCTGGATGGCGGAGCACCCTCCGCGCCTCGACGCCGACCTGATGTACGCCGCCGAGGTGGACGAGAACGAGCCGATCGCGCAACTCGCGCGGGACGCGGCGCGCGACTCCGGGATCGAGTCGAAGTTCATCGGGTGGGGATCGCTGTCCGACGCCATCCACCTGATCAACTACTCGAAGATCCCGACGATCTCCGTCGGCCCGGCCTCCCGCACGATCCACCAGACCGACGAGCGCGTCGACCTGCGCGAGATCGTCGCGACGGCGAAGGTGACCGCCCTCTGTCTCCTGCGCTGGTGCGGCATCGCCCGCTAGACGACGATCAGGTCCGGCTGGAGGCGGGTGAGGATCTCCGTCTCCTTTTCCCCGATCTGCCAGGTGTCGATGACCCGCGCCAGGCCGGCGTTGTGCGGCAGGTAGACGTCCGCCTCCCAGACGATCGACATGCCGGCCAGGAACGACCGATCGCCCGGATCGAGATCCGGATCGAAAAAGAAGGCGCCGACCCAGTCGGGCGGGAACGCGATCCCGTACTCGTACCCGCCGATCCACCAGCGGTCGTCCCAGAGCCCGGCCTTGCGGTAGTAGTCCACGATCGCGCGGTTCGCCGATGCCACGGGAGCGCCGGCCCGGATCGTCTCGCGCAGGGCGGGCCAGCTCTTCACCGTCCCGTCGACCACCCGGGCGACGTCGGGGTGCGGCTCCCCGACCGAGATGACGCGGCTCAGATCGGCGTGGTAGCGGTTGTAGACCCCGGCGATGTCGATGCCGACGATGTCCCCCGGCACGATGCGCCGCCGCGTGGCCGGCGCGTGAATGGTGGCCGTCTTCGGGCCCGACTGCACCATGGTCGTGATGCCCGCCGGCTCGCTGCCCGCCCTGGCCAGCGCATGCTCCAGCTCGGCGCAGATGTCGAGCTCGCAGATGCCGGGCCTGATCGATCGGACGCCGGCCTCCATGGCGATGTCGGCCATGCGCGCCGCGGTTCTCATGTAGGCGATCTCCTGCGGCGACTTGACGGCGCGGATCTCGCGCACGATGTCGGAGGCGTCCACGACCTTCGCCCCCTCCTTCTCCAGCGCCGTCTGGAAGTGTCGGCTCATCGCCGCCGAGGGGTGATGGCTCCACATCTCCAGGCCGACCGGACCGCCGAGCCAGCCGCGCCGCTTCAGCTCGCGCGCGATCGCCGGGGCCGGATCCTCGTTGCCGTACTTGTAGATGAAGTAGTCCGTCGCGATCGAGGTCTGCCGGGCCAGGAGCTCCTCGTCGCTGCACTCGAAGTGCGCGAACCCGTCCCCCTTGCGTGGGACGGCGATGCCATTCAGGGTGTCGCGGCTGTACCAGACCATCTGGTAGCCGGACAGGTAGAACATGCTCTCGGGGGAGGAGCAGTAGAGGAGCTCGACGCCCGCCCGATCCAGGGCGGCGCGCACCCGCTCCAGCCTGTCGCGGTACTCGCCGGGCGAGAAGGGGATCTCCGGCTCGTAGGAGTAGATCTTCGTGGCGTCGCGATAGAGGGACGGCTTCATCGGGACCTCCCGGAACGATGGGTGCTCGCGGATTGCTTCAGCATAGTGAGCGGTCGCGCCGCCTGTCAACGCCGCCGGTTCGATGTGGAGTATCATCGGCCACCGCCACGCCGGGAGGAGTCGACCATGAACGAGGCTTGGGCCGGGATCCGTCGATGGGCTCCGCTGCTTCTCTGGGCCGGGGCCTTCATCTTCCTGAACTTCACCACGCCGCTGGCGGCCGTCTACCCCCGGACCCCGCTGACCGACCGCGTCGACGCCCTGTTCGCGGGGTGGGACCGGGCCGGCTCGCCGGGCGCCGCCCTCGGAATCATCCGGGACGGCCGGCTGATCTACGCCCGCGGCTACGGGATGGCGAACCTCGAATACGACGTTCCGATCACACCTCAGAGCGTCTTCAGGACCGGGTCGGTCGGCAAGCAGTTCACCGCCATCTGCGCGGCGATCCTCGCCGAGCGCGGCCGGCTCTCCCTGGACGACGACATCCGGAAGCATCTGCCGGAGATGCCCGCCTACGAGCGCCCGATCACCGTCCGGCATCTGATCCATCACACGAGCGGGCTGCGCGACTACCTGGAGCTCCAGGGGCTCGCCGGTCGCGTGGACGACTACTTCTTCACCAAGGAGGAGGGGATCGCCCTGCTGGCGCGACAGAAGGGCCTCAATTTCCCTCCCGGCGAGAAGTACCAGTACTCGAACTCCGGATACTTCCTGCTCGGGGAGATCGTCGCGCGCGTGCGCGGGATCTCGCTGCGCGAGTTCATGCGGCGCGAGATCTTCGAACCGCTCGGCATGAAGAGCACCCACCTGCACGACGATCGCAACTTCATCGTGCGCAACCGGGCCACCGGCTACGCGCCGCGCGACGGCGGCTACCGGATCGCCATGACGCAGCTCGAGATCGTCGGGGACGGCAGCGTCTTCACGAGCATCGAGGACTTTCTGCTCTGGGACCGGAACTTCTACGACAACCGGCTGGGGCGCCGGACCCGGAAGCTGATCGACATGATCCTGACGCCGGGACGCCTCAACGACGGCTCCGCGATCGACTACGCCTTCGGACTCCGGATCGACACCTACCGCGGCCTGCGGCGCGTCTCCCACTCCGGCTGGTACATGGGCTACCGCGCCACCTACCGGCAGTTTCCGGATCAGCGCTTCTCGGTGGTCGTTTTCGCGAATCTGAGCACGTTCGATCCGTCCCGTCTCGCCGACGCGGTGGCCGACATCTACCTCGCCGACCTCTTCACCGGGCCGCCGCCCCCGGCGGAGCCCCGGGACGACGGGGCGGCGCGCGCGAAGCGGCCGCGCGCCGTGCGCCTGCCCCCGCCGGACCTCGCGCGGTACGCCGGTGACTACTACAGCGGCGAACTGGACGTCGTCGCCCGCATCCGGCCGGACGGCGGGCGCCTGCGCATGCGACTCGTGCGCACCCTCGACGATCTGACGCCCGTCGGCTCCGATCGTTTCCTCGCGACCTATCCGAACGACGACGCCGACGAACCGGGATCCCGGACGCTGGAGTTCCTCCGGAACGACGGGGACACGGTGTCGGGGTTCCTCATGCACGCCGACCCGATCCGCGGAGTCCGGTTCGTCCGGATCCCTCAATCCGAATGACTCTCACGCGACAGGAGGTGCGTTGATGCCGTCCCTGCAGGAGTTGTGGTCCGAAGAAACCCGCCAGATCGTCATGGCTTACGCCATGCAGGCCTCGCAATCGATCCTCCGCATCATCGTCGTGCTCCTGGCCGCCTACCTGGCCATTCGCATCGTGCGAGGTGCGATCGGCAAGCTCCAGAAGGCGCTGACGGCGGCGGGCGAG
>JBFGDZ010000120.1:0-11391 GCA_041580375.1 Candidatus Polarisedimenticolia bacterium | reverse complement strand
ATCATCTGCGACTACCAGTCTCACTGACACTCTCGCGATACCGGCAGGAGGAAACGCCGCGAGCGGGCGTCGTTCCTTGACACCCTCCCCGGGGGGCGCGGTACGATCGGAGAGATTCCTTCCGCGACCCGGACGTGGCGCACACCCCCCGCGATCGCCCCTCCGGCCGGCCTCCGGACGCGTATCCGGAAGCGAAGGCGGAACATTACGGAATCGTCATTGAATCGTCCCTTCATTATTAATAGGAGTTTTCGGACATGGATGGTCTGAGGCAGGAACTGGAGAACTGGCTCAAGCGCACGCCCAAGTCACGCCAGGCGTGGGAGCGCGCCAGGGCGTCGGTGCCGTCCGGTGTTGCGAGCAACTTCCGGACGATGGATCCCTATCCCCTCTTCGCCGCGCGGGCGGAGGGAGCGAGGATCCACGACGTCGACGGCAACGCCTACATCGACTTCATGCTCAACATGGGGACGCAGATCGTCGGGCACGCCCATCCGGCCGTCGTCTCCGCGATCCACGAGCAGGCGAAGCGCGGGACCCTCTTCTGCATGCCTCACGAGGGGGAGCGCGAGGTCGCGGAGCTTCTCGCGAAGCGGTTCGGCCTGCAGCAGTGGCGCTTCGCGAACAGCGGGACCGAGGCGACGATGACGGCCCTCCGGATCGCCCGCGGATACACCTCCAAGAAGTACATCGTCAAGTTCGAGGGGCACTATCACGGCCACAACGATCAGACGCTGGTGACCACGAACGCTTTGCTGCGCCAGCTCGGCCGGCCCGATCGGGGCGCGCGCATTCCCGCTTCGGAGGGGATCCCGGAGGAGACGTACGCGCTGACGCTCATGGCGGTCTTCAACGATCTGGACTCCGTGAAAGACCTGTTCGCGCGGCACACGAACGAGATCGCGGCCGTCATCGCCGAGCCGATCATGATGGATTGCGGCTGCATCGAGCCGGAGCCCGGCTTCTTCGATGCGGTGCGCGATCTGTGCCACGAGAACGGGGCGCTCCTGATCTTCGACGAGGTGAAGACGGGCTGCAAGATCGCCCCGGGCGGGGCCACCGAGCACTTCAAACTCAAGCCCGACATCGTCTGCGTCGCCAAGGCGCTCGCGGGCGGCGTGCCGCTCGGCGCGATCGGCGCCGATCGGGAGATCATGGAGGTGGTCGAGTCGGGTCGCGTGATCCAGGTCGGCACCTTCTCCGCCAATCCCCTGTCGCTGCACGTCGCCACGATCGTCCTGCGCGACATCCTCACGGCCGACGCCTACGCGCACGTATTCGATCTGAACCGCCGGCTCACGGAGGGGTACCGGTCGATCGTTCGCGAGCGCCGCCTGCGGGCCCAGATCAACGCCGTGGGCCCCTGCGGGATGATCACCTTCACCGACCGGCCGCTCCGCTCCTACCGCGATTTCATGACCGCGGACGAGGACACGTTCCGCCACTGGTGGCTGGGGATGATGAACCGGGGGATCCTCCCGGCGCATCATTTCGGCGGGGACGTCTGGACCCTGTCGATCGCCCACACGAAGGAGGACGTCGACGCCAACCTGAAGGCGTTCGACGCGATCGCCCCGGCGCTCAGGGGGTAGGGGGCGCCGGCGCGGCGCCGTCCAGGGGGGACGGACCCTTCAGGGTCTCGAGGATCCCCTGGGCGCGGTGCAGGTGCGCCGTCGCCTCGTCGAGGGCGAGGCCGTAGACGGCGACCTCGTTGGCGAGCGACGCCTCCCGGCCCGCCTCGAGCGGCCAGCGCAGGCCCGGCAGCCGTCCGTCGGCCAGATCGGGGACCGGCCCCGGAGAAACCGCCCACAGATTCCGCGCCAGCGGGAAGCCGGGCAGGCCCTCCGCCTGGAAGAACGACCGATCGACGGCGGCCAGCTGACGGTTGACGGCGACGAGCCGCTCCGGGGCGCCCGATGCCCCCCACGACACGCCGGCGAGGACCTCCTCGCGCACGTCGGCGAACTCGCGCGCGGCCTGGCGGAAACGGCGCAGCGAGCGCCGCACCGGCTTGAGGGCCCGCGTCGGGATCCCCTTCTCGTCCGCCCTCCGCTCGAGAGCGCCCATCGCGTCGCGCCACGCGTCGGCGGTCGCCACCGCGTCGAGCGGCAGCACGGGGGCCATCGCCAGCCGCAGCCCGAGCCGGCCGTGGAAGTCGGCCATGGCCCGGTGGTGCTCGAACTCGGGATCCACGACGGTCCTCATCCAGTGCTCGTTCTCGTACAGCGAGTGGTACATGCCGTAGTCGGCGCCGTAGTACATGTCGCTGCCCGGGATCGACAGGAACTCGACGAAGGGAGTCTGATCGTCCCTGAGCGGGATCGGGTCGATGTACGGCGCGTCGAACGGGGCCTTCGGATCGTAGTCGGGTCCGAAACCGTCGACGGACGTCTTCCCGCGCATTTCGTTCTGCAGCTCGAGCCAGCGGTCCGCGAGGCTTCCCGCCCCCGCCGGGGAGCGCACGGCCGAGGCGACCTCGCGGAACAGGCGGTGCAGGCAGGGGCTCGCCGCGACGTAGAGGGGACGCGCGCCGTTGAACACGGCCGAGTCCATGTTGATCACCGCCACACCCTTGCGGCGCAGCTCGTCCGCGTGCTCTTCGGCCCACTCGGTCGAGCCCCCCAGGTTCATCTCCTCGGCGTCCCAGAACGCGACGATCAGCGTGCGGCGCGGCCGCCATCCGCGCCGGCGCAGGTCGCCCAGCGCGCGCAGCACCTCGAGGTCGGCCGCCGTGCCGCTGGACGGGTCGCCCGCGCCGTAGATCCAGGCGTCGTGGTGGTTGCCGAGAAGGATCCAGGCGTTCGGCTCCTCCTCGCCCGGGATGCGGACGATCAGGTTCCGGATCGTGTCGGTGCGCGGCTTCATGCTCACCGACAGCCGGACCCGGGCCGGCCCGGGCCCGAGGCGGTAGACGAGGGGGCGCCCCTCCCGCAGCAGGCCGCCCCGCATCGAGGGCGGCGCCTCGGGCCCCTCCAGGAAGGACAGGACGGCGGCCGCATCCCGGTAGGAGATCGGCAGCACGGGGATGTGCGGCAGGCCCGGCACTTCGGCCGGATCGAGACGACGCGCGTCCGCCTTGGCCGCCCAGCCGGGGGTCAGCGGATCGCCCCCGTAGGGTGTGGCGATGATCGAACGGCGCATGATCGACCCCTCCGGGCGCCAGTTCCCCCGCGGATAGACGGCCCCGTGCACGAACCCGTCCTCCAGCGGGTCGGCGTAGAGCACGGCCCCGACGGCGCCGCGCTCCTGCGCGCGCAGGATCTTGGCTCCCTCGCCGGCGCCGAAATAGCGCATCAGGGCGATGCGGCCGGCGAGCGAGATTCCCGCCTCGTCCAGCACGCGGAACTCGCGCTCCGTCCCCTGCCCGGCGTACACGACCTTACCCTCCACCGTGCCCGACCCGCTGTAGGCGACGAAGGCGCGATGGTTGGCCGCCGTGTCGGTGTAGGGATCGCCCGGAATGCGATCCTCGACGAGCGTCAGCGGCCGCTTCTCCGGCTCCGTCAGATGGATCGATCGCGGTCCCGGATGGGTGTTGTAGAACCGGTAGGAGACGATCTCGGGGCGGAATCCGGCATTCTCGATCTCCTTCTTCACCAGCAGCGCCACGCGCCGGCCCCCCTCCGTGCCGGCGCGGTGCGCCCCGGCCGAGAGGGCCCTCAACGACCGGGCGATCCGGCGACGATCGAGACGCTTCGCGAATTCTTCCTCCAGCCTGGCCTGGTCATCCCACGCCTCCCGCGTGAAACCGAGCGGGATCCGCTCGCGCTGCCCCGATCGCGGCCTGCTCTCCGGGCCGCCCGGCTCCTCCGCGGCGGATCGCGGCGCACCCCCGGCGGCGGCGCCCGCGATCAGGGCGAGCGCGACGGGCACGGCTCGAGAGAGGAGGACGAATGGCGCGGATCGCGGCGGTCGGGGCGCGGCGGAGGAGGTCACACCCTCACGGCTCCGCCGGCTCGCAGCAGGAGCGGGGGGGACGGCAGGAGCGCGCGGTGACCGATCCCTCGTCGGGCCCCACGACGCGCATGGTCCTGAGGCACCAGAACTGCGCCGTGGTCGAGAGGTCGGCGCTCTCCAGCGATTCCCGGGGGGTTCCGTAGTAGTACTTCTTGGTGCGCAGGTGCCGGCAGAGCGTCGCGGGCCCCCCGTCCGGCGCTACGCGTCCCGTCGCTTCGCTCATGATCGTCCCGGTCTCCTCAGGCCGCGGCGCCGCCCGCCAGCCGCATCAGCGCGCGGCGGAGCAGGGTCTTCGCCAGCGGGATTTTGTAGGCGTTGTGCTCGAGCGGCTCCGCCCCCTCCAGGGCCGCCTCGGCCGCCTTCCGGGCCGTCGCTTCGTCGATCGCCCGGCCGGCGATCGCCTTCTCCGCCGGTTCCGAGCGCCACGGCACCGGGGCCACGCCGCCCAGGACGACCCGTCCTTCGCGGCAGACGGTCCCCTCCATCCGGATCGCCGCCGCGACGCTCACCAGGGCGAAATCGAAGGAATCCTTCTCGCGGAACTTCAAGAACAGGCTCCGCCACCCCGAGGCGCGGCCGGCCGCGGCCGGCAGGGTGACGCCGGTCACGATCTCGCCGTCCTGCAGGATCGTCTCGTGGTCGAGCCTCACCTCGGGCAGCACGTAGAACTGCTCCAGCGGCATCTCCTTCGGCCCGGAGGGGCCGCCGACCTCGACGCGCGCGCCGCACGCGGCGAGCGCCGGCGCCAGATCGGAGGGATGCACGATGAACGAGGGGCCTCCACCGAAGATGGCGTGATAGCGGCTCTGCCCGCCGATGGTGTAGCAGACGTCCCCGCCCTTCTTGAGGCAGGGGTGGTGGGGCGAGCGGTAGTACCAGCAGCGCGGCCGCTGGCAGAGGTTCCCTCCCACCGTCCCGACGTTGCGGATCTCCGGCGAGCCGACGCTCTCGGCCGCTTCGGCGACCGCCGCGTACTCCTCGCGGACCCGCGCGTGGCGCGCCACCTCGGTCAGCGTCGCCAGGGCGCCGAGCCGGAGCGAGCCGTCCGCGCCGGCCTCGATCGCGCGCAGCCCGGGGATCGACTTGAGGTTCACGAGCGTGTCGACCTCGACGAGGCGGTCCTTCAGCTCGCCCAGGAGATCCACGCCGCCCGCGAGGACGCGCGCGCTCTCCCCGCCCTGCACCAGGCGGCGGGAGGCGGCCTCGATCGATTCCGGCTCCACCAGGGCGAACGGCCGCATCTCAGGCCTCCTTGCCGTTGAGCAGGTCGAGGACGCGGGCGGGCGTGATCGGCAGTTCCCGCACGCGGACGCCGATGGCGTTGCTCACCGCGTTGGCGATCGCCGCCGCGGTCGGGACGACGGGCGGCTCGCCCAGTCCCTTCGCGCCCACGTTGTTCGCCGGATCGTAGACGTCGACCAGGATCGGGACGATCTCGGGCGTCTCCATCGTGCCCGCGATCCGGTAATCCTCGAGATTCGCGTTCATGACGATGCCGGTGCCGTGATCGATGACGCGCTCCTCCAGCAGGGCGTACGACAGCCCCATGAGGACGCCGCCGTTGACCTGGCTCTCGGCGGTGAGGCGGTTGATCGTGCGGCCCGCGTCGTGGGCGGCCGCGATCTTCAGCACGCGCACGCGGCCGGTCTCCACGTCGACCTCCACCTCGGCGAACTGCGCGCCGAACGACTCGATCCCCAGGCCCGGGTAGTTCTTCGCGCGCGACGCCTGCCCCGCGATCTCCGCCGCGCCCAGGCCCGACGCCGCGCGGGCGAACGGCAGGCTCCGCCCGCCGTCGCGCGAACGGACCTCGCCGTCGCGCAGATCCAGATTCGCCGCCTCGGTCTCCAGCGCGGGGGCGACCGCCTCCAGGAACCTCGTCCGCGCCGCCTCGGCCGCGCTGCGCACGGCGGGCAGGATCGCGGTGAGCGTCACGCTGCCGCCCGAGGCCGGCGAGTACATTCCGGTGTCGGTGTCCCCCAGCACGACCCGCACCGCGTCCGGCCGCAGGCCCAGGACCTCGGCCGTGACCATCGCCATCGCCGTGCGGGTGCCCGAGCCGATGTCCTGCGTCCCGCACACGCACGCGACGGTTCCGTCGCTCCGGATGCTGACGCGGGCGTCGGCCGGCGGTCCACCGTACATCCCCCAGATAGCGGTCCCCATGCCCATGCCGCGCACGACGCCGCCGGTCGCCTTCGCGCGGCGCGGCTTCTTCCGGCGGCTCCAGCCGATCGCCTCCGCGGCCAGGTGGTACTCCTCGCGGAGCGCCTTGGCCGGCTTCTCGATGTAGTTCTTCAGCCGCAGCGCGTACGGATCGAGGCCCAGCCGATCGGCGATCTCGTCCAGCGTCGACTCCAGCGCGAAGGAGCCCTGCGGGTATCCCGGCGCGCGGAACGGCATCGCCGGGCCGGCGTTGGTCCTGACGTCCTCCTCCTCGATCAGGACGTTCGGGCAGGCGTACGTCCTCCAGGCGGGGCCCCCGACGCCCGCGCCGCTCCCGATGCCGGGCGTGCCGTAGGACTTCAGATGAATGGCGGTCAGCGTCCCGTCGGCGAGCGCGCCGATCCGGATGTGCTGCACCGAGTCGGGGCGGTTGCCCGTCGCCAGGTTTTCCTCGTGCCGCCCCAGCATCAGCTTGACGGGAGCGCGCGCGTCGCGCGCCAGCAGCGCCGCGATGATCCCGGTCGTGCCGGCGCCGAACTTCGCGCCGAATCCCCCGCCGAGATACTCGCTGACGACCCGCACGTCGGAGGCGGGGATGCCGAAGAACTTGGCCAGATCGTCGCGGAACCCGAACACGCCCTGAGTTGACGCCCAGACGGTGAGCTTCGAGCCCTCCCAGAGGGCGACGGCGCCGTGGGGCTCCAGGGCGTTGTGCAGGGCCACAGGCGTGCGGTACGTCCCCTCGACGACGACCCTGGCCCGGCGGAAGCCGGCCTCGACGTCGCCGCGGCGGCGCACCGACGGCTCGGAGACGTTCCCCTCGGGAAAGACCTTCGGCGCGCCCGGCTCGCGCGCCGCGTCCACGTCGGTGACGTGCGGCAGCGTCTCGTAGCGCACGTCGATCAGCTCGAGCGCGTCCTCCGCCACATCCTGCGAGACGGCCGCGACCGCCGCCACCTCGTCCCCCGCGTACATCAGGCGGCGCCTGCCGGAGTCGCCGGCAGCGCCCTTCTTCTTCTCGTCGCTCTCCACGGCCCGGCCGGCCTCGTCCTTCTCCCCCAGCGCCGAGAAGACGTCGGGGTTTTCGAACGTGACGACCGCCTTCACGCCGGGGTGGCGGGCGGCGCGGGAGGCGTCGATGGAGACGAGGCGCGCGTGCGGGTGAGGGCTCCTCAAGATGCGTCCGAAGAGCAGACCGCGGGGATTCTGGTCGTGGGTGTAGCGCGCGCCGCCCGTGACCTTGGCGGCGCCGTCGGCCCGCGGCTGGGCGGTACCGACGATGGCGAGCCGGGCGTCGGCGTCCCAGATCGGCGGCTCCGACCCGGGAACCGGGATCTCCTTCGACTCGAGATCGTCCGTGTGCCCGATCCGGATCTTCCGCGTGTCGGCCATGCGTCCCACCCTACCCCGCGCGCTTCGGGCGCGATCCGCGTGCCACGTCGAGCACCGCGTCGAACACGCGCGGGTACGTGCCGCACCGGCAGAGGTGCCCGCACAGGGCGCTCTTCACCTGCTCGAGCGACGGGGCCGGATTCTCGTCCAGCAGCGCCTTCGACGCCACCACGAAGCCGGGCGTGCAGAAGCCGCACTGGAGCGCGTCGCGGGAGACGAACGCCTGCTGGACCGGGTGCAGCCCGTCCCGGGGAGCGATCCCCTCGACGGTCGTGATCGAGCGTCCCCGCGCGTCGAGCGCGAGCAGCATGCAGGCGTAGACGGGGCGGCCCTCCAGCAGGACCGTGCAGCCGCCGCACTCGCCGCGATCGCAGATGTTCTTCGTTCCGGTCAGATCGAGGTGCTCGCGCAGCGCGTCCAGGAGGGTCGCGCGCGGCTCCAGCCGCAGGGTCCGCTCCGCGCCGTTCACCTGCAGCCGGACGGAGACCGCCTCCGGGCCGTAGGTCGTGGCGCCCCCCTCGCGGGACACGCCGGGCTCCCGCACGGCGTCGCAGGCCTCGCCTCCCAGGATGCCGGCGCCGAGAGCGCCGCCGACCCCGAGCCCCTTGATGAAATCGCGCCGGCTGACGCCGCTCGATCGTCCCGCCCGTCTCTCGTCGCGTGCCATGGCCGGTCCGTCCTTTCCGGCGCCCTAGCGGGCGCGGTGCCCGTTCGCCCGCAGGCGCGGTCCGAGGTCCGCCGGCGTGTTCAGGTTCAACAGGATCTGGTCGCTGCCCCAGGGAACCTCGAGCACCCGCGACGGCTCGCGCCGCACGACGGCGCGCAGCCCCTCGCTCTCCTCCCGCACCTCCATCAGCTCGCCCATGAGCGCCCCGCTGAACAGAGGCGGATGTCCGCGCCGCCCCGCGAACGTCGGCAGCACGATCGTCCTCGGGCCCGCGCCGGGGCCGCGCTCCCACTCCTCCTCGGCGCGCAGCACCAGAGCGTCGATCAGCCTGTGATCGAGCGGCTGATCCACGGCGGCGATCAGAACGCCGTCCGGCCGGTCGCACAGCGATCGGAGCCCGGCGCGGATCGACGCGCTCTTCCCCTCCGCGTGCCAGGGATTGTAGACGGCGCGGGACTTCCACGTGGGCCGGACGGAGGACTCCACGACCGGCGTGAGACGGTCGGCCTCGCGTCCGAGCACGGCGACGCACTCCCTGATGAGGCTCTTCTGGATCTCCTGCACCTGGTGGCGCAGCAGGCTCCGGCCGTGCCACGGCATGAGCGCCTTGGAAGCGCCCATGCGCTCGGAATCTCCGGCCGCCAGCAGGACGGCGACGACGTCCATCGAGATCAGGACGCGGGCGCGGGGCTCGCCGCGTCCTCCGTCTCCTCGGGATTCGGGTTCACGTCGATCTCGGGGCTGTACTCGACCTGGGTCACCTGCGGGTGCACGTCCCAGGCCTCCTCGAAGTTGTACATCGTGATCGCCTCCCACGGGCAGACCTCCGCGCAGAGGGCGCAGCCGATGCACTTGTCGTATTCGACGATCGCGAGATTGTTCGGCGCGTCGGGCGACGCCACGTACCGTATGGCGTCGACCACCTGATCCTTGACCGTGACGGTTTCGCAGAACGCGACGCACGCCGGGGAGTTGGCGCAGCCCGAGCAGCTGCTGTGATCGATGACCGCGAGGCGCTTCGGCGGCTTCTTGAGATACCTGTTCTTGTAGTCGGCCGGTGCGGGCATCCGGATCCACCTCCGATGTTCGGAAGTCTCTCACATCGCCCACCCCCGTTCAACCCCGCCCGGTTGCGGGACTGGCGCCGCCGGGCGGCCCTGGAGCAAGATAGCGCCGGGAGGAGGCGGAGGACGAGCATGGCGACGGAACCCGAAGGCCTGGGCACGGCCGATATCCGCGAGGCGCGGCGCAGGGTCGCCCGGACCGCCCGCGTCACCCCCCTGCTGCGGTCGGAGACGCTCGGGGCGCGGCTGGGGCATCCGCTCGCCCTCAAATGCGAGAATCTGCAGGTCGGCGGCGCGTTCAAGATCCGCGGCGCGACGAACTTCCTCGCCCGCCTCGATCCCGCGGACTCCGCGCGCGGCGTGATCACCTACTCGTCCGGCAACCACGCCATCGCCCTCGCCATCGCCGCGAGGGCGGCCGGGGCCCCGGCCGTCGTCGTCATGCCGGAGAACGCCCCCGACGTGAAGATGGAGCGCGTGCGCGCGCTCGGGGCGGAGGTGCACCTGAAGGGAACGACGTCGCCGGAGCGGCGCTCGCTTGCCGAGGAGATCCAGAAACGGCGCCGCCTCACCATGGTCCCCCCGTTCGATCACCCTTTCATCGTCGCCGGGCAGGCTTCCTGCGGCGTCGAGATCATCGAGCAGATGCCGGACGTCGGCGCGATCCTGGTGCCGGTCGGCGGGGGCGGCCTCCTCTCCGGGATCGCGCTCGCGGCCGGGTATCACCGCGCCTCCATCCGGGTGATCGGGGTCGAGCCCGAGGGCGCGGCCGCCATGGCCGCCTCGCTGCGCGCCGGCGCGCCGGTGAGCATCCCGTCGCCCCGCTCGATCGCCGACGGCCTGCTCCCGTCCCGGCCCGGGGATCTGAACGTCGACATCGCCCGCCGCTTCGTCTCGGACGTCGTCACGGTCGGCGACGACGCGATCCGGGAGGCGGCGGAGTGGCTCCTGCGCACCGAGCATCTGCTGGTCGAGTGGAGCGGGGCGGCCGCCCTGGCGGCCCTGCTCTCGGGGAGGGCGAAAACGGGGGGCGTTCCGACCGCGGTCGTCCTCAGCGGGGGTAACATCGACCCCGCTCTCCTGCTCGGCCCGTCCCGATCCGCTCCCTCCTGATGGTAAGATGCCCGCCCGGTCGCGGGCCCGGAATGTCAAGGATGACGGCCCGCCGCGGGGATCGGCCCGGCGGATCGCCGGAGCGGCGCGCGCGACGCGTGCGGACGGGGCGGAGATCATGACTGTTCCCGGGAAATTGCTGGTGATCGGAGGCGTGGCCGGAGGCGCGTCGGCAGCCGCGCGCGCCCGGCGGCTGTGCGAGACCTGCACGATCATCGTGTTCGACCGGGGCCCGTTCGTGTCGTTCGCCAACTGCGGGCTTCCCTACTACGTGGGGAACGTGATCCGCGAGGAGGAGAACCTGATCGTCGCCTCGCCCGAGCTGTTCAGAAAGCGGTTCAACATCGAGGTGCGCACGGAGAACGAGGTCCTGCGCATCGATCGCGAGGCGAGAACGATCGAGGTCAAAGAGCTCGCCACGGGGCGTGTCTACCGGGAGGGCTACGGCGCGCTCGTCCTCTCACCCGGCGCCTCCCCCGTCCGTCCGAACATCCCGGGCATCGACTCGCCCGGCATCTTCGTGCTGCGCACCATCCCGGACAGCCGGCGCATCCGCACATGGATCGAGGAGAGGAGCGCCTCGCGCGCCGTCGTCGTGGGCGGCGGGTTCATCGGGCTGGAGATGGCGGAGAATCTCACGCGCCGCGGGCTGCAGGTGACGATCGTGGAGCAGGCGCAACAGGTCCTCCCGCCGCTCGACCCGGAGATGGCGGTCCCCGTCCAGGAGCACCTGGCATCGCGCGGCGTGTCGTTGCGGCTGGGCGACGGAGTGGCCGCCTTCGAGACGCCGGAGGGAGGCGGCCTGATCGTGCGGACCGCTTCCGGCTCGGCCCTCCCCGCCGACCTCGTGATCCTGGGGATCGGCGTCCGCCCCGAGGTCGCGCTCGCCCGGGAGGCGGGACTCCGGATCGGCGAGCGGGGCGGCATCCTCGTGGACGAGGCGATGCGCACGTCGGATCCGGCCATCTGGGCCGTTGGCGACGCGGTGGAGATCGCGGACGTCGTCACCGGCGCGCCGGGGCTCGTGCCGCT
>JBFGDZ010000119.1:0-11406 GCA_041580375.1 Candidatus Polarisedimenticolia bacterium | reverse complement strand
GCGGCGAGGGCCGCGGCTTCCTCCGGAACGACGAAGTAGCGTGCCGGACCGCCGACCCCGAGCGACGTGCGCGATCGCATTGGCACGTTCTCGAGCACGCGCACGCCGGCGCTCTCCTTCAGGATCGCCTCCGCACTCCCGGTCCAGCTCCTCGACGCCACGGCCAGCACCCCGAACCTCCGCGCCGGGCCGCCGCCGGGCGGCCCGCCCGCTCAAGGATCCTTCAGCAGCCTCAGAAACCGATCGCCGGCGCGATGGACGCTGCCCGCGCCGAGCGTGATCACCATGTCCCCCTCGCGCGACCGCTCCTTCAGCCACGCCGGCACCGCCTCGAGCTCCCGCACGAGGGTCACGTCCTTGTGCCCGTGCGTTTCGATGGCGCGCGCGACGGCCTCCGCGTCGATTCCCTCGATCGGGCTCTCGCCGGCCGGATAGATGTCGGTGACGGCCAGCACGTCGGCGTCGTAGAACGCCCGCGCGAAATCGGAGAGCAGCGCGCGCACGCGCGAGTAGCGGTGCGGCTGGAAGACGACGACGGTGCGACGCGACCACCCTTTCTTGGCTGCCGACAGCGTCGCCAGGATCTCCACCGGATGATGGCCGTAATCGTCGATCACCATGATGCCGCGCGCCTCGCCCTTCAGCTGGAAGCGCCGGTCGGCGCCCCGGAAGCGGGCCAGCTCGGCGGCGATGGTGTCGAACGGGATCTCGAGATCGAGGCCGACGGCGACCGCGGCCAGGGCATTCTCGACGCTGTGGCGGCCGGGGACGCGGAGATCCACGCGGCCCAGGCGCCGCCCCTGAAGCCGCACGTCGAAGGCGGCGTGGAACTCCTTCAGCTCCAGCGCCGCGGCGGAGAGATCGGCCTGCGCCGAGAAACCGTAGGTGACGAGACGCCTCGTCAGGTGCGGGAGGATCCCCTGCACGCCCGGATCGTCCAGGCAGACGATGCCGACGCCGTAGAACGGCACCTTGTTCAGGAAGTCGGCGAAGGCGTCCTGCAGGGCGGTGAGGGCGCCGTAGTGGTCGAGGTGCTCGGCGTCGATGTTGGTCACCAGGGCGATGGTGGGGCACAGGCGCAGGAACGATCCGTCGCTCTCGTCCGCCTCGGCCACCATGAGATCGCCGCGCCCGAGCTTGGCGCTGCTCCCCAGCACGCCGAGCCGGCCGCCGATGACGATGGTCGGATCGAGCCCGGAGCCCGACAGCACCTGCGCCACCATCGAGGTCGTGCTCGTCTTGCCGTGCGATCCGGCGATGGCGATGCCGTATTTGATCCGCATCAGCTCGGCCAGCATCTCGGCGCGCGGGATGACGGGGATCTGCCGGCGTCGCGCCTCGGCCACCTCGGCGTTGTCGGGGCGGATGGCCGAGGACGTGACGACGACGTCGCAGTCGCCGACGTTCTCGGGGCGGTGGCCGCGGACGATCGAGCCCCCCAGCTTCTTCAGGCGCTGCACGGTCGGCCCGGCCTCCAGGTCGGACCCGGTCACCTGGTAGCCGAGATTGATCAGGACCTCGGCGATCCCGCTCATGCCGATGCCGCCGATCCCGATGAAGTGGATCCGGCGGGTCTTGCGGAGCATCACCATCGGAGCGGTCCTCCGGGATCGTTCGTCCTCACCATCCAATCTCCTCGGCCAGGTCGGCGATGCGCGCCGCCGCGTCCGGTCGGGCCAGGGTCCGCGCCGCGTCCCCCATCGACTCCAGGCGGCGCGGGTCGTCGCGCAGCGCCAGGAGGAATCGCGCCAGCGACTCCCCGGACAGCGCGGACTCCTCCAGGACGATCGCCGCCCCCGCCCCCTCGAGCTTGCGCGCGTTGAACCGCTGGTGATCGTGGGCGGCGGTCGGGAGCGGGACCAGGATCGACGCCCGGCCGCAGGCCGCGATCTCCGACACGGTGCTCGCGCCGGAGCGCGCCACGACGAGGTCGGCGCGCGCGTAGGCCTCGCGGATGCCGGCAATGAAGGCGCGCGCGTCGGCGTCGAAGCCGCCCGACGCGTAGGCGGCGCGGACCCGCTCCAGGTCGGCGGGTCCGGTCCCATGGAGGAAGCGCATCCCCTCGCGGTGCTCCCTCAGGCGGCCCAGCGCCTCGATCACGGCGTTGTTGACCGCCCGCGATCCCTGGCTGCCGCCGAAGATCAGGATCTCGAACGGGCCGCCGCGCGGCTTCCGGCCGATCTCGAAGAACTCGGCGCGGATCGGGTTGCCGGTCAGGACGGTGCGCCCCCGCAGGTAGCGCCCGGTCTCCTCGAACGACATCGCCACGCGTCGCACCCACGGGGAGAGCAGGCGATTCGTCGTCCCCGGGTAGTAGTTCTGCTCGTGGATGAGGGTCGGGAGGCGCAGGATCACGCCCGCCATCACCATCGGTCCCGACGCGTAGCCGCCCACCCCGATCACCATGTTCGGCCTCATCCTCCTGAGCGCCCGCAGCGACTGCAGGAGACCCCGGCAGGCCCGGAGCCCGCCCGTCAGCCGGCGCACGAACGACTTGCCGACCACCCCGCCGCTCGCGATCGGCAGCAGCGGGTATCCGTGCCGCCCGAGGATGTCGCGCTCGAGCGGCAGCCCGCCGGCGGCGAAGACGACCGCGAGCCCCGGCCGCCGGCGCCGCAACTCGCCGGCGATGGCGATCCCGGGGTACAGATGCCCTCCGGTCCCTCCGCCGGCGATCACGATCGTGTCGACCCCCACGCCGCTCTCAGGACGAATGCTGCGACACGTTCAACAGCATGCCCAGCGCGGTGAGGCAGACCACCAGGCTCGATCCCCCGTAGCTCACGAACGGCAGCGGCACGCCCTTGGTGGGGATCATGCCGAGGGCCACCGCCATGTTGAGGCCCGCCTGCAGGACGAGCCACGACGTGATGCCGAGCGCGAGGTAGTAGCCGCCCCGATCGGGGGCGCCGGCCGCGGCCAGGATCCCGCGCCAGAGCAGCACGCCGAACGCCGCGATCACCGCGGCCGCGCCCACGAAGCCCAGCTCCTCCGCGATCACCGAGAAGATGAAGTCGGTGTGCGGCTCGGGGAGGAAGAAGAGCTTCTGGCGGCTCTCCCCGAGGCTGGCGCCGTGCAGGCCGCCGCTGGCGATCGCGATGATCGACTGCCGCACCTGGAACCCGGATCCGAGCGGGTCGGCCTCCGGGTCCAGAAACGCGAGGACGCGCCGCATCCGGTAGGGCGCCTGCGCGATCATCAGCGCGAGGGCGACGACCCCCGCGCCGGCACCGGCGAACAGATACCGCCACTTCAGCCCGGCGAGGAACAGCATCAGGATCGTCAGGGTCACGAGCAGTCCCGCCGTGCCCAGGTCCGGCTCCAGATAGATCAGGAGCGCCAGCTGGCCGACGACGACCGCGCAGGGGAGGACCGTGCCGGCGATGTCGTTGACACGGTCCTCCCTGCGGGCGAGCTGGTACGCCAGGTAGAGCACCAGTGCGAGCTTCGCGATCTCCGACGGCTGCACCTGGATCGGTCCGATCCGCAGCCAGCGGTGCACGACATCCTGCGGATCGGCGAACAGCACGTACACCAGCAGCAGCGTGCTCACGAGGAGCCCCAGATAGACCGCGGGGCGCTTGAGGAGCTTCCGGTAGTCGGTGTGCATCGTCACGCCCATGGCCAGAAGCCCGATGAGCAGAGCGGTGGCCTGCCGGAACAGGAAATAGTGCGCGCTGCCGAATCGCTCCATCGCGATCACGGCCGATGCGCTGTAGATCATCACGAGCCCGAAGAGCGACAGCGCCACGCCCGCGCCGAACAGCGTCCTGTCGAATGCCAGCTTGCGGCTCATCGCCTCATGCCGCCGGGGCCGGGGGACGCTTGCCCGTCGCCGGGCCGCGGCTCGCGCCGCGCGCCCCTCCCCCCGCCATCTGCAGAACGCGCCGGCGGAAATCCTCCCCGCGCTCCTCGAAATTGCCGTACTGGTCGAACGACGCGCAGGCCGGTGCCAGCAGCACGACGCCGCCCGCCCGCGCCGCGCCCCGCGCCGCGCGCAGGGCGTCCTCCATCGACTCCGCCCGGGTGGTCGGGACGATCGCGCCGATCTGCGACGCGATCGTCTCGCGCGCCTCGCCCATGATCACGAGGTGCGACGCGCGCTCGCGGATGAGCGGGGCGAGATCGGCGAAGGGGCCGCCCTTGTCGCGCCCGCCCAGGATCAGCACCACGCCCCTCGGGAAGCTCTCGAGCGAGCGGGCCGCGGCCGCCACGTTGGTCGCCTTCGAGTCGTTGAAGTAGGCCACGCCGTCGATCTCCGCCACCTTCTCCAGGCGGTGGGGAAGACCGCGGAAGGATCGCAGCGACTCGAGGGTCCGGTGCGGCGGCACGCCGCACAGATCGGCCGCCAGCAGGGCGGCCATCGCGTTCTCCGCGTTGTGCGGGCCGAACAGCGGCAGCGCGTCGATCGGAACGCGCCGCGTCCGCCGCGGATCGGGGCGCAGAACGATGGCGTCCCCCTCCAGGCGGGCCCCGGACCTGGGCCGGGCGGTCCGGGCGAACGGGTGCACGCGTGCCCGGATCGAGGGAACGAGGCGCCAGACCTCCGGATCGTCCCGGTTCAGCACGGCGTGATCCGCGCGCGTCTGGTTCATGAACAGACGCGCCTTCGCGTCGTAGTACGCGCGGCTGTCGGGATAGCGATCGAGGTGGTCCGGGCTCAGGTTGAGCAGCACGCCGATGCGCGGCCGGAACGTCTCGATCCCCTCGAGCTGGAACGAGGACAGCTCGACGACGTAGTGGTGGTCGCTCGTGTCGGCGTCGATCAGATCGCTGAGCGGGGTGCCGAGATTGCCGCAGGCGGTCGCCTTGAGGCCGCCGCCGGCGAGGAGGTGCGCCGTCAGGGCGGTCGTCGTGCTCTTGCCGTTCGAGCCGGTGATCCCGATCAGAGTCCCCTTCAGGAACCGCGCCGCGAGCTCCACCTCGGCCACCATCCAGACGCCGCGGCGGCGGGCCT
Source organism: Candidatus Polarisedimenticolia bacterium (assembly GCA_041580375.1). Lineage (GTDB taxonomy): Bacteria > Acidobacteriota > Polarisedimenticolia > Gp22-AA2 > Gp22-AA2 > JAPUIN01. The sequence continues at coordinate 6,449 of JBFGDZ010000119.1, read as the reverse complement.
CGGCGAGAGGAGGCGAGGCCAGCGGCACACCGGGGCTCACCGCGACCAGCTCGGCGCCGGCGAGCCGCGCTGCGTCGTGTCCGCCGAGCATCAGCTCCGCGCCCCGCCGCCCCGCCTCGGCCACCTCGGGGGACAGGCCGGAGGCCGGGCGCAGGTCGGTGAGGAGGACCCGGGCGCCGCGCGACAGGAGGAAGCGGGTGAGGGCCAGGCCGCTGCGCCCGGCGCCGACGACGGCGACGCGCATCCCCGCGAGCGCCGGCGGTCCGGGGGAGCGCGCGGACCGGCTCATGGCGTCCCCGGCGTTTCCTGTCTTCGGTTCGCGATCACCATGGCGCGACCCCACGGAATACCCCGAAAAACTCCTATCGCAGCTTCAACGTCGACAGCCCGACCAGCGCGAAGATGATCGCCACGATCCAGAACCGGATGACGACCTTCTGCTCGGGCCAGCCGGCGAGCTCGAAGTGATGATGGATGGGCGCCATCCGGAAGATCCTCTTGCCGCGCAGGCGGAACGACCCCACCTGCAGGATGACGGAGAGCGCCTCGATCACGAAGAGGCCGCCCACGAAGACCAGGAGGATCTCCTGCTTGATCAGGACCGCGACCGTCCCGAGCGCCCCGCCCAGCGCCATCGAGCCGACGTCCCCCATGAACACCTGGGCGGGGTTGCAGTTGAACCACAGGAAGCCCAGCGAGGCGCCGACCATGGCCCCGCAGATGATCGCCAGCTCGCCGGTACCCCGGACGTTCGAGACGTCGAGGTAACCCGCCACCTTCGCGTGGCCGGCGATGTAGGCCAGGATGGCGTAGGTCCCCGACGCGATCATCGACGTGCCGATCGCGAGGCCGTCCAGGCCGTCGGTCAGGTTCACGGCGTTGGCGGCTCCGACGATCACGAGCATCGCCCATGGAGCGTACAGCCACCCGATGTCCGGCGTCCATTTCTTGAAGAACGGCACGCTGAGGGTCGTGGCGTAGCGCCCTTCCTGCGCCAGCCACAGGAGGACCAGCCCGAGGGCCAGCGCCACCGCCCACTGCGCCAGGAGTTTCTGCCAGGCAGTCAGCCCGAGGGACCTCTTCCAGGTGAGTTTGAGGTAGTCGTCGGCGAAGCCGATGACTCCATAGAGGAGGGTGGACACGAGAACCATCCACACGAAGGGGTTGGTGAGGTCAGCCCAGAGAAGGGAGGGGAGCACCACGGCAATCAGGATGAGGAGCCCCCCCATGGTGGGAGTGCCTTTCTTGGTTTGGTGGGAAAGAGGTCCCTCGGGTCTGATGTGTTGCCCGATCTGGATCTCCCGCAGACTGCGGATCAGGCGGGAGCCCAGGGCAAGGCTGATCAGGAGCGCCATGAGGGTGGCCAGCGCCGTCCTGAACGTGATGTACCGGAAGACGTTGAGGATACTGAGCGACTCGTGCAGCGGATACAGGAGGTGATAGAGCATCAGCGGCCCCCTCCCGGATCCGCGGCCGGCCGCGATTCGAGCAGGGCGCGCACGACGCGCTCCATCGCGACGCCGCGCGAGCCCTTCACGACGATGATGTCGCCCGAGCGCGCGGCGCCCGCGACGAACGGGGCGGCCGCCGCCGAGTCGGGGAAGTGATGCACCTCGACGCCGCCCCCCGCGCGCGCGGCGTCGGCGGCCCGGGCGCTCAGGGGTCCGACGGCGACGAACAGTTCGATCCGGGCGCCGGCGACGCGCTCGCCGAGCCGGGTGTGGGCGCGGCGCCCGTACGGCCCCAGCTCGAGCATGTCGCCCGAGACCAGAACGCGGCGCCCGCGGGGACGCGCCGCGGCCAGGATCTCGATCACCCGCTCCATGGCGGCCGGGTTGCTGTTGTAGGAGTCGTCCAGCAGATCGATGCCGCCTTCGAGGCGGTGCAGCACGCCGCGCATGGAGGCGGGGCGCACCGTCCCGAGCGCCCGCGCGATGGCGTCCGCCTCGATGCCCAGGGCGCGGCCGACGGCGGCGGCGGCCAGGGCGTTGTAGACGTTGTGCAGGCCCGCGAGGCCGATGCGGGCCGGCACCTCCTCGTCCCCTGCGCGCAACAGGAACCGCGATCCGGCGAGCCCCTCCGTCTCGATCTCCGTGGCGCCGACCTCCGCCCGCTTCGATTTCAGCGAGTACGGGATCGAGCGGCCGGGGAAGGCGCGCCCCAGCCGCGACGCGTGGGGATCGTCGGCGTTGTACGCGGCGACGCCGTCGCGGCGCATCGCGCGGAACAGCTCACCCTTCGCCTCGGCTATCTTCTCCACGCGGCCGAAGTGCTCCAGGTGGACGCGCAGGACGTTGAGGATCACGCCGACGTCGGGGTCCCCGATCTCGACCAGGCGCGTGATCTCGCCGTGATAGCTCATCCCCATCTCCAGAACCGCGGCCTCCCGGTCGTCCGGCATCCTGAGGAGACAGAGCGGGAGACCGTACGTGTTGTTCAGGTTCCCCTCGCTCCGGTACGTTCCGAAACGCTCGCTCACCACCGCCGCCGTCATCTCCTTCGCCGTGGTCTTCCCGGCGCTGCCCGTGATCCCGACGACCGTCAGCGGCCGGGCCCGCCGCACATGAGCCCCCAGGTCCTGCAGCGCCCGCGTCGTGTCGCGGACGCGGATGACGGCCGGCGCCCCGGGAAACGATCCCGAACCGTGACCCACGACGATGGCGGCGGCCCCGCGATCCAGCGCATCCCCCACGAACCGGTGCCCGTCGTGCCGCGGACCGACCAGGGCGAAGAACAGCTCGCCCGGCTTCACGGTGCGCGAGTCGATGCTGTAGCCGTCGACCTCGTGCTCCGCGCCCGCGGCGGGCGGCCGGCCGCCGAACGCCAGCTCGCCCCCGAGGGCCGTCGCGATCGCCCCGAGGCGGAGCGTCGCCATGCCGATCAGCGCATCGCGCGGCCGGAGCGATCCCGGCCGAGCGTCCGCAGAATCTCCCTCGCCACCTCGCGATCGTCGAACGGGAGCGTGCGATCGCCGAGGATCTGGTACGTCTCGTGTCCCTTGCCGGCGATCACGACGCAGTCCCCCTGCTCCGCCAGGGACAGCGCCCGCCGGATCGCCTGCTTGCGATCGGCGATCGTCAGGCAGCGCGCCGGATCGAGCGCGCCCGCCGGATCGCCCGTCTGCGCCTCGCGCACGCCGGGGAGGATCTCTCCGATGATCGCGTCCGGATCCTCTCCGCGTGGGTTGTCCGACGTGACCACCACGATGTCGCTGCCCGCGGCGGCCGCGCGCCCCATGCGCGGGCGTTTCGTGCGATCGCGATCTCCGCCGCAGCCGAATACCGTCACGATCCGGCGGGGCCGCCATTCGCGCACGGCCGCGAGCAGGTTCGACAACGCGTCGTCGGTGTGGGCGAAGTCGACGAGAACCGTGAACGGGCCCCCGTCGTCGACCCGCTCGAAGCGGCCGTCCACGCCGGTCACGCTCTCGAGGCCCCGGGCGATCGCCTCCGGCGGCAGGCCGAGGGCGAGCCCCGTCGCCGCCGCGGCGGCCAGGTTCATGGCGTTGGGCCGTCCCAGAAGCGGCGAGCGGATCTCCAGGACGGCCCCCCGCTCGGACCGGGAACCGAGGTCGCCGGCCACGCGCAGCGTCACCCGCGTGCCACCGGCGTCCGCGCGGGCGGAAGCGATGCGCACGGCGGCGTTCGGGGCGGTGCCGAACGTGACGATCCGCGCGCGGGTCGCCTCCTCGATCGCCGCGCAGTGCGGATCGTCGGCGTTGAGGATCGCGAGCGCGTCCGGCGCGAGCCCCCGGAAGAGGATCGACTTCGCCTCGAGGTACGACCGCATGTCTTTGTGGAAATCGAGATGGTCCTGGGTGAGATTCGTGAAGACTCCCGCCCTGAACGAGATGCCCGCGACGCGCCGCAGCGTGAGCGCGTGCGACGACACCTCCATGACGCAGGATCGCGCGCCGCCGGTCGCGAAGCGATCCAGGAGCCGGTACAGATCGAGCGACTCCGGCGTCGTTCTCCCGGCGCGCTGCTCCTCGCGGCCGTGCCGGTACAGGACGGTGCCGATGAGCGCGGGCTTCAGGCCCGCCTCGCGCAGGACGGACTCGAGCAGGAAGGCGACGGTCGTCTTGCCGTTCGTCCCGGTGATCCCGAGCATCGTCATCCGTTCGTCGGGATGCCCGTAATAGTTGCGCGCGGCCAGGGAGAGGGCCAGACGGTCGTCGTCGACCCGCACCCAGGCGACGGGCGGGGGCGGATCGGGGGCCGGTCGAGACGACAGGACGGCGACGGCGCCACGGTCGATCGCCTGGTCGACGAACTCGTTGCCGTCGCGGGCCAGCCCGCGGATGGCCGCGAACAGGAATCCGATCTCGACCTGGCGCGAGTCGTAGGCCAGACCGCGGACGGCCGTCCCGGCATCGCCGGAGAGGCGCGCGTTCGGGATGTCCTCCAGGAGGAGCCGAAGCTGCATGCCGATTCCTAGTAGACGACCGAGCAGGGATCGCCGGGCCGGATCGGGGTCCCGGCCGCCGGCTTCTGCCCGGTGACGTTGGCGCCTCGCCGCGTCACGCGGCACGTGAGGCCGGACGACGCGAGGACCTCGGTGGCGCGGCGCAGGCTCATTCCGACGAGATCCGGCATGGCGCCGCGGCGGGTCCCGGCCGCGCCGGCGATCGAGGCCTCCATGACGGCGGTCCGGCCGGATGCCCGTCCCGAATGCCGGCCGCGCCGGACGGATGCGGCGGTCTCGGCCGGCGGGGCCTCCGGCGCGCCGGAGACCAGCACTTCGGCCGGCGCCCGGTCGAACACGAGCGTGCCGTCGCGATCGGGGGGCACGTTCAGGTATTGCAGCACCGGCCGGGCGATGCGCGAGAAGACCGGCGCCGCGACGTCTCCGCCGTGGAAGCGCGGCCCCCGCGGCTCGTTGATCATGACGACGATGGCGATGGCGGGACGCTCGACCGGGGCGAGTCCCGCGAACCATGCGACGTGCCGCGTGCGGCTGTAGCGTCCGGTTTCCTCGTCCACCTTCTGCGCCGTTCCGGTCTTGCCGCCGATGGAGTAGCCGGGCACGGCGGCCAGGCGTCCGGTGGCCTCGTCGGCCGTGATCGAGAGCATCATCCGGCGCAGGGCGCGGGCGGCGGAGGCGGCGATGACGCGCCGCATTCCGGGAGCGTCCTGCGCCTGGGCTCGTGGGCGCCGGCCGGAGGGATCGATCCTGGCGCGCACGACGCGCGGCGGGACGCGCACGCCGTCGTTGGCGATCGCGGCGATCGCCGCGGCCATCTGCAGCGGCGTGATCCCGATCTCCTGGCCGATCGCGAGAGACGCGTGCGACAGACCGGACCAATCTCCGGGGTCGCGCAGCATGCCCGGGCTCTCGCCCGGCAGCTCGATGCCGGTCTTCTCGCCGAAGCCGAACCGCACGATCGCGTCGAAGAGCTCGGACGGATCCAGGCGCCGGGCGAGCTTGATCGCCCCCACGTTGCTGGAGCGCGCGAGGACCTCGGTGAACGTCAGGTTGCCGAACGGGCGGCTGTCCTCGCGGAAGCGGTGCCGGCCCACGACGATCGAACCGTTCTCGCACCAGATCGTCTCGTTCGGGCGCGCCCGGCCGCTGTCGAGAACGGCCGCCGCGACGACCGGCTTGAAGGTCGATCCCGGCTCGTAGAAGTCGGACACGGCGATGTTGCGCCGCGCCCTCTCCGGGGCGTCCGGGAACGCGTTCGGATCGAACGTCGGATGATTCGCCATCGCCAGCACCTCCCCGGTGCCGGGCTGCAGCACGACGACGGCGCCGGACGCCGCGCCGCTCTTGCGGATCGCCGCGGCCAGCTCGCGCTCGGCGATGTGCTGGATGTTGGAATCCAGGGTGAGGACGAGGCCGGCGCCCGGGATCGGCTCGGTGCGCGATCGGTCGAGGACCTTCCCGCCGCGGCCGTCCTGCAGGAACAGCATCCGTCCCGGGGTGCCGCCGATCGACCGGTCGAAGGAGAACTCGAGCCCCGACAGCCCCTGATTGTCGACGCCGCAGGCGCCGAGGACGTGCGACGCGAGCTCGCGCTTGGGGTAGTAGCGGCGGCTCTCGCGGACGAAGCCGATCCCATCGATCGCGAGCTCCTCGATGGCGGCCCTCTGCTCGGGCGTGATCTTCCGCGTGATCCAGACGAACTGGCGGTCGCGATCGCGCAAGCGTTCCGCGAGCACGGACGGCTTGATCCCCACGGCGCGTGAGAGGCGCCGCGCGGCGCCGGCCGGATCGTCGATCGACGACGGATCCGCGTAGACCGAATCGACCGCGAGGCTCAGGGCCAGCTCGCGACCGTTGCGATCGAGGATCGGCCCGCGGTACGGATGCAGCGTGACCGAGCGCTCCTGCTGCGAGCGGGCGCGATCGATGAGATCGCCCGCCCTGAAGATCTGCAGGTGAGCGCAGCGCGCTCCCAGCGAGAGCAGGCCGGCTCCGAACGCGACGATCAGCAGGATCAGCCGGGC
>JBFGDZ010000118.1:0-11436 GCA_041580375.1 Candidatus Polarisedimenticolia bacterium | reverse complement strand
GTTCGCGGCCGCGCTCAAACGAGCGCGGCGCGAGAACGACCCCGGATCGAGGGAGCGCCGGATCGACTTCGCCCGCCGCAACTCCTGGGACGACCGCTACGGAAGGCTGAGGCGGTCGCTCGAGGCGCTGGACGGACCGGCCCATCCCGCTCGCCACGCGGCCGCGCCGGGGATCGTGGCGGGAGGGAGGACGGCATGAGCGTCGCCGCCGGCTCGCGCGCGCTCGCGACCGCTGCGCCGCGCCCCGGTCGGGAGCCTGGTCGGGCGGCGGGGCGTCCGCCGCGCCCGCGCGTCCTCGTCCTGACCGTCGGGTTCACCGTCGGCGGAACGGAGCAGCTGATCCTCCTGACCGCGCCGCGGCTGCAGCGCCTCGGGTTCGAGGTTTCGGTCGCGTGTCTCAAGGGCTGGGGTCCCGTGGGGGAGGAGCTCGAGGCCCGGGGCGTGCGCGCCGTGGCGCTGGGCGCGGCCGGCCCATGCGACGTGAGGGCGGTGGGCCGGCTCCTGTCGCTGATCCGGCGGGAGCGCATCCAGATCCTCCACGCACACCTGTTCCTGGCCAATCTGACGGCCCGCCTGATCGGCCGGCTGGCGGGCGTCCCGATCGTGATCAGCACGCACCACGACACCGACCTCGAGATGGGATTCCTGGCCCGTCTGGCGGAGAGCGCGACCGCCTCGATGTCCGACACCGTCCTCGCCTGCTCCGAGGCGGTACGCCGCTACGCCATCCGGACCTACGGCCTGCGCCCGGGACAGGTTCGGACGCTGCGCAACGCCATCCCCGCTGCGGAGGAGGCGGCGGGCCACGCGGCGCGCCGGGATCGCGTTCGGCGCGAGCTGGGAGCGGCGAACGGAGAGCGCCTGGTCGGGACCGTGGGGCGCCTCGTCGAGCCGAAGAAGGGGATCCCGATCTTCCTCGCCGCGGCACGGCGGATGGCCGACCGGCTGCCGGGCGTCCGCTTCGTGATCGTCGGCGACGGTCCCGCCCGGGAGCGGCTGGAGGCGCTGGCCACGAAGGAGGGGATGGGGCATCGCACGCTGTTTGCCGGCGAGCGCCGCGACGTTCCGGATGTCATGCGCGCGCTCGATCTGCTGGTCCAGCCGTCCAACTGGGAGGGGTTCGGGCTGACCGTGCTCGAGGCGATGGCGGCGGGCCGTCCCGTCGTGGCGACCCGCGTCGGGGGAGTGCCCGAGGTCGTGCTCGAGGGCCGCACCGGTCTGCTCGTTCCGCCCGCCGATCCCGACGCGCTCGCCGCCGCCTGTCTCGAGATCCTCACCGATCCGGAGCGGGCCGCCCGTCTCGGGGAGGCGGGCCGGCGGCGCGCCCGCGAGGAGTTCTGCATCGACCGCCTCGTCGAGGCGACCGCGGCGCTCTACCGCGATCTTCACGACGATTTCCGCCGCAGGCAGATCACGATGGACGCCGCCGGGCGCAGGGGCGCGGCGTGATCCGCGCCGTGCTGGCGTTCGGTCTGGCGGTCGCGATCGCCCTGTACCTGACGCCCCTCATGCGTGAGGCGGCGATCCGCTTCGGCATCGTCGATCGGCCGGACGGGAGGCTGAAGACGCAGGAAGGGCCCGTGCCGTACCTCGGAGGGATCGCCATCTACCTGGCCTTCCTGCTGGCGCTCACCGGGACGCTGCGCTTCGATTCGGTCGAGCTGCTCGGCATGCTGCTGGCGGGATCGATCATTTTAATCCTCGGCCTCATCGACGATCTCGGCGTGCTCAGTCCGTGGGTCAAGCTGGCGGGGCAGGTCGTGGCCGTGCTCACCCTCATGAACGCATCGATCTACATCAAGCTCGAGTTCCTCCCGTCGTGGCTCGCCATCGGCCTGTCGTTCCTGTGGCTGCTGGCCATCACCAACGCGTTCAATCTGATCGACGTGATGGACGGTCTCGCGGCCGGCGTCGCCGCGTCCGCCGCGTGCATCCTCTTCCTGGTGGCGGCGGTCAACGGTCGGACGATGGACGCCGTGCTCCTGGCGGCGCTGTGCGGCTCGCTCGTCGGCTTCCTGCGTTACAACGTGGAGCCGGCGAAGATCTACATGGGGGACGCCGGCAGCATGTTCGTCGGCCTGATGCTGGGAGCGCTGGCGATGAACAACTCGTACACCCGGCACAACCTGATCGCGTCCGTCGCTCCCGTCGTGATCCTCGGCGTTCCGGTGTTCGACATGCTGTTCGTCATGTACATCCGGTATCGGCGGGGCCTCCCCGTGATGCTCGGCAGCCCCGATCATTTCGCCCTGCGGCTCCGCAAATGGCGCCTCACCACGCGCGCCACGGTGCTGGCGTCCTGTCTGGCGACGCTGCTGCTGGGCGCCCTGGCGATCGGGATGATGCTGTCGGGCACGGCGGCCGCCGGGGCGATCCTGGGCGTCATTCTGTTCGCATCGCTCGCAGTGGGAACGTTGTTGAAGCGGATCGACATGAGGTTGTAGTCACCATGAGCGCGCATCCGATGCCGACGTCCTCGTACCCCGTCGTGATCCTGGGGGCCGGCCTCACCGGTCTGTCGACGGCCTACCACCTGGGGGACGTGCCGTCGGTCGTCCTCGAGAGGGAGAACGAGGCCGGCGGCCTGTGCCGCACCCATGTGGAGGAGGGGTTCACGTTCGACTGCACGGGCCACCTGCTGCACCTGAGGGACGCGAGCGTGAGCGCACTCGTCCGGCGCCTGCTGCCCGGCGGGCTCGCGCGGCACGAACGTCGCGCGCAGATCTACTCGAACGGCGTGCTCACCCCCTATCCGTTCCAGGCGAACCTGCACGGACTTCCGATCGAGGTGGTCAAGGAGTGCATTCTCGGATTCATGGAGGCGCAGCTTCAAAGGGAGCGCGAGGGCGATCGCGATCCGGCGGGCATGAGCTTCCGCGAGTGGTGCCTCGCGACATTCGGCCAGGGGATCGCGAAGCACTTCATGATCCCGTACAACAGCAAGCTGTGGCGCACCGATCTGAACGAGATCGAGTGCGGCTGGGTCTCATGGTCGATCCCCCGCCCGAGCCTGCGTGAGATTCTCGACGGCGCCTTCGGATCGACGGTGAAGGGACTCGGCTACAACCCGACGTTCCTGTACCCGAGGCGGCGGGGGATCAGCGTCCTGCCCGAGGCGCTGGCGGAGCGCTGCCCGGAGATCCGGCTGAACGAGACGGTGGAGAAGGTCGACGCGGGCGCCCGCACGGTGCGGCTCGCGTCGGGCGCCACGATCGGCTACGAGCGGCTCGTCTCCACCATCCCGCTGGATCGTCTCCTGTCCATCACGTCCGGCCTGCCCTCCGATCTGCCGGCCGTCGCGCGGCGGCTGAGGGCCGTGCGGGTTCTGAACATCAGCCTGGGGATCGACCGCCCGTCCGTGTCGAAGGCGCACTGGATCTACTTTCCCGCCAGCGACGTCTCCTTCTACCGGGTCGGCTTCCCGTCGAACCTGTCGGTCCACCTGGCGCCGCGCGGTTGCTCGTCCCTCTACGTCGAGCGATCGCTGCACCGGGACGAGCCGTTCCGGCCGGACGACGCGATCGACGCGGCCGTCGAGGACCTGCGCCGGCTCCGCGTTCTGCGCAGTGGGGATCGCGTCGTCTACAGCCGCCTCAGCGTGCTGGATCCCGCATACGTCATCTACGACCGGTTCCGGGCCTCGCGGGTCCCGGTCGTCCTGGAATCGCTCGAGCGCCTGGGCATCCACTCGGCCGGACGCTTCGGCTTCTGGGAATACTCGTCGATGGAAAGCGCGATCCGGGCCGGCATGAACCTTGCGGCTCGAATCGCCCCACTCTTCGCGGCGCGCCGCCGGAGAGGAGCCTGACATGTGCGCCATCGGGGGGATCGTCTACCGGGAGCGGGGCCGCCGGCCGGAGCCCGCCGCCCTGTCGGCCATGGGGGATGCCATGGCCCACCGCGGGCCGGATGACGCTGGCGAATGGGCCGGCCCGGGCGCCGGGCTCGTCAGCCGCCGGCTCGCGATCCAGGACCCGACGCCCGCGGGCCGCATGCCGATGGCCAGCGACGACGGCCGGATCGTCCTCGTCCTCAACGGGGAGATCTACAACCACATCGAGCTGCGCGAGGATCTGAAGCGGCGCGGCGTGCGGTTGCGCTCCCGCGGCGACACCGAGGTCCTCCTTCATCTCTATCTCCGCGAGGGTATCGAGGCGGTGGACCGGCTGATCGGCATGTTCGCCTTCGCCATCTGGGACGATCGCCGGGGGGCGCTCATCCTGGGGCGGGACCGGCTCGGCGTGAAGCCGCTTCTCTACCGTCTGTCTCCCGACGGTCTGACCTTCGCCTCTGAGATGCGCGGTCTCCTCGCGGAGGGCGGATTCTCGCCGGAGCCCGACGCTGAGGCGATTCACCACCTTCTGGCGCTGCGGGTCGTGCCCCACCCTCGCACCGCCTTCAGCGGCGTTGTCCAGCTCCCGCCGGCCCACCTGCTGATCTACGAGTCGGGCCGCGTTCAGACGCGGCGGTACTGGAGGATCCCCGGCCCGGACTCCGCCACGACGGAGAGGCGGGGCGATCGGATCGAGCGCTACCGCGCCCTGATGGACGACGCCGTGAGGCTGCGTCTCCGGAGCGACGTGCCGGTGGCGCTGCTGCTGTCGGGCGGCCTCGACTCCACCGCCGTCGCCTACCACATGCGGCGGAACCAGACCCGGGCGTTTCGCGCCTTCACCGTCGGGTTCCCGGAATCGGACTACGACGAGCGGCCCCGGGCGCGCGCCGTGGCGGAGCGGTTCGGCATCGATCTGCACGAGATCGAGATCGGCGCGGGGAGCCTCGACGACCTGGAGTCGATCGTCGCGCACATGCAGGTTCCGTTCGCCGATCCCTCCTTGCTGCCCACCTGGGCGCTGGCGCGCGAGGTCTCGCGGCACGTCAAGGTGGCGCTCGTCGGGGACGGGGGCGACGAGATGTTCGGAGGGTACGATCGCTACCGCGCCCATCTGCTGGCGGATCGCTGGGGGTTCCTGCCCGGCCTGATCTCGCGCTCGCCGTTCTTCGCCCTGCTCGAGGCCGTCTCCACGGAGAAGAGCCGCCGCAACCTTCCGGGGCGTCTGCGGCGCTTCCTGGAGGGCTGGGAGCTGCCGGCCCGTGAGCGCAACGCGCTCTGGCTCGCCAACCCGGGAGCGCGGCGCGTCGCCCGGCTCTACAACCGGGACTTCGCCGCGCAGGTCGCCGGAATCGATCCGACGCGCGCCCTCGGCGCGATCGAGAACGGCTGGCGCTCTCCGACGATGCTCAACTCGATCCTGCGGGCCGATCAGGAGCACTACCTGCCGGACGACCTGCTGTTCAAGGCCGACATCGCCTCGATGGCGTTCGGTCTGGAGGTGCGCAGCCCGTTCCTCGATCACCGCATCGTGGAGCTGGCGGCCAGCGTGCCCTCGCGTCAGAAGGTGCGCGGGGGGCGCGGCAAGTGGTTCCTGCGGCGGGCCTACCGGGGCCGCATCCCGGCCCCGATCCTCCGGGGCCGCAAGGCCGGGTTCGGCATGCCCATCGACCACTGGCTGCGAGGCGACCTCCACGCCGTGGCGCGCGACCTGCTGCTGGGGCAGGGGGCCCGATCGCGCCCCTTCCTGAACCGGGACGCCGTCGCCGCCGTCCTCCGGATCCACCGGTCCGGCCAGCGCAATTACGACGAGATGATCTGGACCCTCGTGATCTTCGAGACATGGCTGAGGGTGATGCGCCCCGGCGCGGGGAGGCGGGCGGCGTGACCGAACGGACCGTGCGCGTCCTCCACGTCATCACGCGGCTCGATCTGGGCGGCGCCCAGGACAACACGCTGTACACGGTCGGCCACCTCCGTCCTCCCTACGAGCCATCGCTCGTCTGCGGTCCCGGCGGTCTGCTGGACGGCGAAGCGCGGGAGATGCCGGGCGTGCGCGTCACCTTCGTCCCGTCGCTCGTGCGGGAGATCCATCCCGCGCGGGATCTGCTCGCGCTCGCACGCCTCGTGCGCATCTTCAGGAAGGAACGTCCGCACATCGTGCACACGCACTCCTCGAAGGCGGGCGTGCTGGGACGGATCGCCGCGCGGCTGACGAGAGTGCCCGTGGTCGTCCACTCGATCCACGGATTCGGATTCAACCGGGAGCAGCCGGCGCCGCTGCGCGCCAGCCTGATCGCCGCGGAACGGACCGTGGCGCCGATCACGACCCACTTCATCGCCGTCTCGCGCGCCAACCTCGAGGAGGGGATCGCCCTGGGCATCATCCCCGCCGGCCGCGCCAGCCTGATCCGAAGCGGGATCCGGCTGGACCGGTTCGAAGCGGCGGGCGCGGAGCGGGCGCGACATCGCGAGGCGGTGCGTTCCGAGACGGGGATTCCGCCCGGCGCGCCGGTCGCCGGACTGATCGCCTGCCTGAAACCGCAGAAGTCGCCGCTCGATTTCGTGGAGGCGGCCGCCCTGGTGGCTCGCCGGGTTCCGGAGGCGTTTTTCCTCGTGGCGGGGGACGGCGATCTGCGGGGCGCCGTCCTCGAACGCGCGCGCGCCCTGGGGATCGGTGACCGCGTCCGCCTCCTCGGCTGGCGGCGCGACGTGCCGCGCATCCTCGCCTCGCTGGACGTGATGTTGCTGACCTCCTCCTGGGAGGGCCTGCCCAGGGTCCTGCCGGAGGCGATCGCGGTCGGGATCCCGATCGTGGCGACGGCCGTCGACGGCGCCAACGACATACTCGCGGACGGGCGGAACGCGGTGGTGCGGAGAGCCCACGACCGGGAGGGGCTGGCGGAGGGCGTGATCCGGATTCTGCGCGATCCGGGTTTCGGCCTCGGTCTCGCGAGCTGCGCCCGGGCATGCCTCGGTGAGTTCGACATCGATCGGATGGTGCGTGCGCAGGAGGCGCTCTACGGCGATCTCATCGATCGGCACCTCCGCAGAGCCCGGGGCGATGCGACTCGAGCCGGGGCGCGGGCGACGGCGCCGCCATCTATATAAAGGAAGGGACGGCCGGCGGATCTGGGGAGACTCCGGCAGGATCCTCGCTTAACCCATTGAGAAGGCGCAACTTGACAGCTGCGGAGCGGGGTTTATATTGGCAGGGGGTCCGGGGGCGAAAGGCGCGCCGGCGCCAGTCCGCGCCGGACTCGCTCCGGCGCGCGACCCGGACGGGTTTCTAGGCCATGGCTGTCCTGGAACTTCTGGACGTCTTCAAGAGCTATCGGACTCACCTCTCCCTCAGGAAGTACTGGATCCTGCGGGGGCTTTCGCTCGAGATCCGCGAGGGCGAGATCTTCGGATTCATCGGGACGAACGGCGCCGGCAAGACGACGACGATCAAGCTCGCGCTCGGGCTCATACGCCCGGACGCGGGGCGGATCCGACTGTTCGGAGAGGACGCCGCGAGCCCCGAGCCGCGCCGCCGGGTCGGGTTCCTGCCGGAGAACCCCTACCTGTACGACTACCTGACCGGCGCCGAATTCCTCGATTTCCACGGCCGGCTCTTCGGGCTGTCGGCTCCGGAACGGCGGCGGCGCGTTTCGGAGCTTCTGGAGCGTGTCGGGCTCGGAAACCGCGGAGAGCGGCAATTGCGGCACTATTCGAAGGGCATGCTGCAGCGTATCGGGCTGGCCCAGGCCCTCATCAACGATCCGGACCTCGTCATCCTGGACGAGCCGATGTCCGGACTCGATCCGATCGGACGCCGGGAGGTGCGCGACATCATTCTCGATCTCAAGGCCCGCGGTCGCACGGTCTTCTTCTCCACGCACATCCTCTCCGACACGGAGCTGATCTGCGACCGGGTCGGGATTCTCGTGAAGGGGAGCCTGCGCGCGGTCGGATCGATCGACGACCTGGTCTCTCCCGAGGTGCGATTCTGGGAGGTGGCGTTCCAGGGGCTCGCGCCGGAGCGGGTCCCCTGCGGGCGCGTCGTGTCGCGCCTCGACGATCGGCTGCTCGTCCGGGTGGAGAGCCGGGCCGATCTGAGCAGCATCCTGGGGTCGCTCAACGGCGCCGGGGCCCACCTGCTGTCGGTGACCCCCGCGCGCGAGTCGCTCGAGGATCTGTTCCTGCGAGAGGTCCGGCATGGGTCGTCCGGGCCGCCGCCGCGCGAGGAGACGGCCGATGCCCGCTAGGATCGCCGCCATCGCCGTCAACACCTTCCGCGAGGCGATCCGGCACCGCATCCTTTACCTCCTGCTCGTGTTCGCCGTCGGCATGATCTCGTTCGCGCAGATCCTCTCCCTGCTGACGGTCGGCAGCGAGGAGAAGATCATCAAGGACTTCGGGCTCGCGGCCATCGAGGTATTCGGCGTCCTGACGAGCGTGTTCATCGGGATCGGGCTCGTGAGCCGCGAGATCGAGCGCCGCACGGTCTTCACGCTGCTGGCGAAGCCGATCCACCGCTTCGAGTTCGTGCTCGGGAAATACGCCGGTCTCGTCATCGTCCTGCTCGTCAACACCGGGGTGATGACCGCCTGGTTTTTCCTGATCCTCCTGCTCAAGGGCATGTTCGACCCGATGCTCGCCCTGGCGGTGCTCATGCTGTTCCTCCAGTTCCTGCTCGTCACCTCCATCGCCGTGCTGTTCTCCTGCCTCTCCACGCCGATCCTGTCGAGCGTGTTCACCCTCGCCCTCTACGTCGTGGGTCACCTGCTGTGGAGCCTGCCGATGCTGGAGGAACACCTCGTCTCCCGCGCCGGGCGGGTCCTCTGCCGCGGTCTGTACTATGTGCTCCCGAATCTCGGCAACTTCGACATCAAGGGGGAGGTGGTGCACGGCCTCGCGATCGATCCGGCCGTGCCGGGCTTCGCGCTGCTCTACCTGCTCCTGTACGGATCGGCGGTGCTGGCCGGCGCCTGCGCCATCTTCCAGCGCCGCGAGCTGCATTAGATGAAAGGCGGTACCGCCGTGCGGCGGGGCCGGCTCTACACGGCGCTGGCGGCGCTCCTGGCGCTCGCGCTGGCGTCGGGGCTTCAGATGGAGTTCGAGGCCCGCAGGCTCGACAGGGGCGGGGGAAGTCCGATCCTCTACCTGCCCTCCGGCAAGTATCTGCGCATCGTCTCTCTGGGATTCGACGAGCTGCTGGCCGACGTGATCTACCTCTGGTCGATTCAGTACTACGGAAACTATGACATCGCCGACCGCTACGACTACCTGGAGAAGATCTACGGCGAGGTGATCAGCGAGCTCGATCCCCGGTATCTGGATCCGTACCTGCTGGGCGCCCTCATCATGACGGTCGAGGCGCGCCGGCCGGACATGGCGCTGGCGCTGCTCGACAAGGGGATCGAAAAGAACCCGGACGTCTGGCTCCTGCCGTTCGAAGCGGGGTTCATCGCCTACAACGACATGAGGGACTACGTGCGCGCGGCCGGGTACTTCGAGGAGGCCCTCCGCGCTCCGGACGTCCACCCGCTCGTGCGCCGCCTCTACGCGGAGATGCACAACCGGGCGGGGGACAAACCCGCGTCACTGAAGCTGTGGAGCGAGATCCTCGAGACGAGCGACGACGAGTACGTCCGCCGCGTCGCGTGGAATCACGTTCACGATCTCAGGGTCGAGATCGACCTGGAGAGCCTGCGCGGCGCCGTGGCTCGATTCGCCGGGCGCGAGGGCCGGCCGCCCCGGAGCCTCCGTGAGCTCGGCCCACGCGACGGTCTGCGCGCGATGCCGGTGGATCCGGAGGGACGCTCCTACCTGTACGATCCCGGGCGGGGCGAGGTCTCCTACCGGGGCGGCCTCATCGTGGGTCGATGAAGGCGCGGAGGCGGGTCTCATGAATCAGGCGCTGGCGTGGATCTTCGTCGCCGCGGCCGGAGCCTGCGTCGGATCCTTCCTCAACGTCTGCATCCACCGGCTCCCGCTCGGGGAGTCGATCGTGCTCCCCCGTTCGCGCTGTCCGTCCTGCGGCGCCATGATCGCCTGGCACGACAACCTGCCGATCCTGTCCTACCTGCTCCTGCGCGGCCGTTGCCGGGACTGCGGCGCCGGCATCTCGATCCGCTACCCGCTCGTGGAGGCGGCGACCGCCGCCCTCTTCGTCCTGCTCTTCGTCCAGCGCGGACCCACCGTCGCGTTCACCGCGCACGCCGCATTCGGCGCCGCCCTGATCGCCCTCATCCTGATCGACGCCCGGCATCAGATCCTGCCGAACGCGATCACGCTCCCCGGCATCGCGGCCGGCCTTCTGCTCAGCCCACTGCGGGCGTGGTCCGGCGGACCCGCCGAACCGGTTGCGATCGAAGCCGTGCGGGATTCGGTCGTGGCGGCGGCCCTCGGATACGCCCTGCCGTGGATCGTCAACGCCCTGTATCGCGCGTGGCAGGCGATCCGCGGCGTACCGCGGGGGGCGCGGGAGGACGGCATCGGGCAGGGCGACTTCAAGCTGCTGGCGATGATCGGGGCCTTCCTGGGCGTCCGCCTCCTCCTGTTCACCCTCTTCCTCGGGGCCGTGTCGGGCGCGCTGGTCGGCCTCGCGCTGATTCTGTTCAAGGGGTACGGCTGGAGATCGAAGCTGCCTTACGGCGTCTTTTTGGGGAGCGCGGCGATCCTCGCGCTGTTCGTTGGCCACGGATGGGTCGCCTGGTACCTGCGTCTGGCGGGGATCGAGCCGTGAGGGAATCGCCGCTCAGGACCTACGAGGGCCAGATCCGGATCGTCCTCGTGCTCCTCGTGTTGTTTCTCGCCGTCGCGATCTACTGCAACGTGCACCTGTTGATCATCGCGCGGAACGCCATCCAGGACGAGGCGGGCCGCCGCCTGGGGCTGGAGGCCGATCTCGTGCGCGCCGAGCTCGAGCGCGATCAGATGCTGCGGGGCCTGCGAAGCGGGCCGGAGGACGTTCCCTACATCCCGCCGACCTACCTCGATCGGATCGCGCGCGTGAAGGGGATGGTCGGCATCGCGATCCTGTCGATGGACGGAGGCATCCTCTCCTCATCCGATCCCCGGAGAGTCGGTCAGATCGACCCGTTCCTGTCCGCTCCCGGTGGCAGGGCGCTCGGAACGCTCCGCATCGGACGCAGCGTCGTGACCCCGCTCGATCGCGCGGCCGGATCCCGGCACGCCACGCTTGCGGCCTACAGCCCGATCCGCGACCGTCGCCGGGAGTCGATCGCGGTGATCCGCGTCGAGCAGGAGGTGCCTGTCCTCGCCGGCGTCGATCGCAGCCTCAGAGCGATCGCGGCTTTGCAGGCGGGCGGCCTCGTGCTGCTGCTCGTGATGGTGATCCTGTTCGCGCGCTGGCTGCTGCAGCCGTACCGCCGCCTGCTGAGCGCCGCCGGTGGAGCCCCCGGGACGCTGAGCGGGCTGGGCCGGGCGGGCGGGCACGACGGCGCCGACGAGCTGCTCCTCGCCTTCCGCGGTGTCCTGGACAAGATGCGGGATCAGGAGCGCGAGCTGATCACCCTCGAGCGGAGGGAGGGAGGGGTCACGGACGCTCTCATTCCGGGCGAGCGTCTCATCGGTGGCATGACGAGCGCCGTGCT
>JBFGDZ010000117.1:0-11649 GCA_041580375.1 Candidatus Polarisedimenticolia bacterium | reverse complement strand
GGTCGCCGCGCGCGACCATCACGCCGTCGGCCACCTCCAGGATCTCGTCCAGTCGCTGCACCGCGGCCCGCAGCTCCAGCTTCGCGATCAACGGCACGGATCGGCCGCGCCGGCGCATGAGGCGCCGTACCTGCCGCAGATCGCCGGCGCCGCGCACGAACGACAGGGCGATGTAGTCCACCCGCCGCTCGAGCGCAAAGTCGAGATCGTCGCGATCCTTGCGCGTCAGCGAGGGGATGCTCAGGCGGGTGAGGGGGAGGTTCACGCCCTTGCGTTCGTGGAGGGGCCCCCCCGTGATGACGCGGCACTGCACGTCGCGGCCCCGGGTGCGCAGAACCTTCAACTCGAGCTTCCCGTCGTCGATCAGGATCGGCTCATCCCGCCCGACGTCGGATGCCAGTCCACGGTGCGACACGGGGATGACGCCGGGGCGGCCCCGACCCCGGCCCGACGACAAGATCACCGTGTCGCCACGGCGCAGCGTGAGCGGGCCGCCCCCTTCCAGCCGACCGATCCGGACCTTCGGCCCCTGCAGGTCGGCGAGCAGCGCGACGGCGCGGCCCCCCCGCGCCGCGGCCCGGCGGGCGGCGGTGATCGCGCGGGCATGGCCGGCGTGCGTGCCATGCGAGAGATTGATGCGGACGACGTCCACGCCGGCGCGGATCACCCGCCCGAGCACGCCCGGGCTCGCGCACGACGGGCCCATCGTCGCGATGATCTTCGTGAGCCTCATAAACGAAGGGGCGGGAGCGCGCGGCCCCCGCCCCGTGCCGGTTTTCTCTCCGGAGCGATCAGTGGCAGCCGCCCTCCGGGCCGCTCCCGGGCGCCGACGCGCTCATCGAGATCGCGCCGGCGCTCTCTCCCGGCGCCGCGGCGGCCGGGACGGTCGGTGGGGCAGGACGCGTCGCGGGCCGCGGAGCCGCCGTTCCCGGAGTCTCCGCGCCGGGGCCGAGCGGGACCTTCTTGCCGGCCGCGTAGATGGGGTGTCGTCCCTTCTCCTTGAACCACTGCGCGGTGGTATGGGTGGAGAACATCTTTTCCACGATCTGGCGCCAGCCCACGCCGGTGTTGTAGGCGCAGAACGACACCTCACCGAGCTGGGTCCCGTAGGGGATGATGCACATCTCGGTGCGGCGGAAATCGTAGTTGAACAGGTCCTGGAACCACATGCCGGCGACCATCATGATGCGCCACTTGTAGCGCGCCCTCTCCGCGAGGCCGAGCTTGGCGCCGTTGTGGCCGTCGATGATCTTGACCATCTCCCAGAGGTTCATGCCCGGAGGCATCTCCGAGTAACGGGCGTTGCGCAGGATGCTGACGATGAACTGGAACACCGTCATCCCCGGGCCGCGCGCGCTGTCGTTGATGATTTTGAGATCCTCCAGCAGCGCGTCGGTATCCAGGATCTGCGGGAAAGGCACGGCCTGCCTGGTCGACTCGTTGACCAGCAGCATCGTGCCAATGCCGCAGTTGGGGTGGCAGCCGCACTTGAGGGCGCCCCACTCCGCGTCCAGACCGTCCATCTGATCCCTGAGATCGGAGAAGGGCCCGGAGGCCGACAGTGGGTACCAGTCGCGCAGCGGCTCCGTGATGCCGAGCTGGTCCTTCACGTCGCGCGCCAGATGCGACAGCGTGTAGCGCTGGCGCCGGCGCGTCTCGTCGTCGATGTCCTCGTCGCGGCCCGTGAACGAGACGGGCTGGAACGACACGGCATTGATCTTGTCGATGTTGTCGATCGCGAACTGGACGATCGGGCCCACCTGGTCGTTGTTGATGCTGTTGACGATGGTCACGACCAGCGTCACATCGATGCCCGCTTTCTTGAGGTTCTCCAGCGCCCGCTTCTTGACGTCGAACAGGTTCCCGACGCCACGGTGGCTGTTCGCCGCGTTCGTGACGCCATCAAACTGCAGGTAGGCGAGACGCATGCCCGCCGCCTTGGCGCGGCGCGCGAAATCGAGATCCTGGGCGAAGCGGATCCCGTTGGTCGCCGCCTGCACGCTCTGGTAGCCGAGCTTCCGGCAGTAGGCGACGGCATCGAGAAAGTAGGGCGAGAGGGTCGGCTCGCCGCCGGAGAACTGCACCGACATCTGCCGCCGTGGCTTCACGTTGATCGAGTTGTCCAGGATCTGCCGGACGTCGTCCCACGTCAGCTCGTGCACGTAGCCGACCTGGTTCGCGTCCATGAAGCACGGATTGCACATCATGTTGCATCGATTGGTGAGATCGACCGTGAGAACCGCCCCGCGGCCGTACTTGACCGTCGAGGAGCCGTGATTGTGGTACGGATCCGGGGCCATGCGGAAATCGCGGCCCGGATAGAGCTTCTCCATGCGCCGAAGGAACTCCACGTCGATCGCCATCAGGTCCTCGCAGCGACCGTGCCGAGGACACTCCTTCTCCATCCAGACCTGGCCGTCGCGCTCCACGATGCGGGCCCTGACCTCCCCCGGCTTGCCGTTGATGAGATTCTGCCAGTCGGCCTCGCCCCGGACGATCGCCTCGCGAACCTCCTTGACGCAGGAGGGGCAGAGCGAGTCGGTCTCGCGCGGGAAGCCGAGCTCGGGAAACGACCGCTCGTGGCTCTTCAGCAGCGGCGCGGGCGCCCACTTGGGCTTGAAGGACCGGTAGGGGATCCTCTTGTTGACCGCCTGGAATCCGTGCCAGACGATCTGGGCCGCGCCCTTCAGACCGGCGCCCAGGAGGACGCCGGGCCTCAGGTAGCGGAACCGGCCGGGGGCGCGCCTCCGACCTCCCCGCGGCACCGGCGCCCCATGGGGACGGCCGGTCGTGCGGGGCGACCTCCCGCCGGCTGAACGGACATCCGTTCTCTCGTCATCGATCCGGGCCAAAGCCTGGCTCATGGAAGACCCCTCCAAGAAAATCGACCGCTCATGGGACGATCCGGACTGCGCGCGATCGCCCTGACTCTTTGCGTCAGACTCCCGCGTCCGTCCCCGCGGCCATATCGGCGCGGGCGTAGGACCGGGCCTTCTCCTGAAACCTCCTCACCGTGATCTCGTCGAACCTGCGCCGCGCCCGCCCGACATCCCGGGCGGAGCGGATCATCCTCAGGGCGTGACCGCCCAGGGAGAGTCCGCTCAGGTGATGCGGAAGAGCGCGAAGGGCGCGCGCCAGCGCGCGCCGGTCTGCTTCCCCTGTGCGCCGCGCGCGCGTCACGTCGCGGTACCCGCGCGCCAGAAGGCGCACCTGCTCGCGCGCCGCCTCGAGGGCGCTGCCGGGGCGTCCGCCGATCCGGCACCGCCCTTCGCGGAGCGCATCGAGGAATCCGTCGCGGTCGTTGGCGCGGCACTCCGTGAAGGTCCGCCCCACGCCGCCGGGGCCATGCGCACCGCTTCCGGCCGTGGCGGCAAGGCGCCGGCCGGGCATCGCCTCGACGAGCAGGCGCTCCATCGACGGTCCGGAGCCGCCGATCCCATTGCGGATCTCGAAATGCGAGAATTGCTCCAGGATCGACCTCCCCCCGGACGCCAGGTCGACGCTCGCCGCTCCGCCCACCGGGAGCAGGCCCAGCGAGGCCGCGATTCCCTCCGATCGCAGATAGTCCAGAAGCTCCGGCAGACAGCCGCGCAGCCGGACGATCTCGGCGTGCTGCGCCTCGCTGATGCCGTACGCCAGCACCGGCACGACGGCGCCGATGCGCGGATCCCGCGCTGTGATCTCCTCGGAGATGAACAGATCGCGCGAGTCGGGACGGCTGTCCAGAAGCTGAAGACAGCCCTCGATCGTGTCGACGTCGGTCAGCGTGACGAGATCCATGCCGCGCCGCCTGGCGGCGCTGTAGATGGCGGCGGCGTCGCCCCGGGCGGACGGCATCCCGCGCAGGGCGAAGTGCCCGGCGGGCGTGGAGCGGGAGTGAACGTGCAGGTCGGCACGCAGAGCCCGGAGCCCCCGTGGATTCGTTCGGGACTTAAAGGACCTTTTTGGTCCGAAAGGGGTCGTGATCAAACCCTTCGCGGCCTCCATGAGGTCGCCTGCAGGATGTCCTCGATGGTCGTCTGCTCCAGGATCGCCGAGACCCTGTTCTGCACCTTGTCGAAAACCTGATTCACGTAGCATCTCTGCCTGCGCCCGCGCTGCCGCAGGTGGTCCAGACAGCGGTGGAACTCGATCGGTCCCTGCAGCGCCTCGATGATCTCCCGGAGGGTGATCCGGCGCGCCGGCCGGGCCAGGCGGAAACCGCCTCGGAACCCGCGGCGCGATCGCAAGAGACCCTTGGTGGCCAGTCGCTGGAAGATCTTGGACAGGAAGGTCTCCGGGATCGCCGTCGCCTTCGAGATCTCCCTGATCAACGCCGACTCGTCCTCTCCCTGCCGCGCCAGATACAGAATGCCCTCGATCCCGTATTCAACCCCTTTGGTCAACTGCATAGCTCGGCGCCTCCGCGCTCGTAAGCCTTTTATTATCAGAGGCCAACACGACTGTCAATATGCCGCGAAGCGCCCGTCAGTCGCCCCCTTCGCCGGTCCGGATCCCGTAGGCCCTCATCTTGCGGTACAGATTGCTCCTCTCGAGGCCCAGAAGCTCGGCGGCCCGCACGACGTTTCCGCCCGCCTCCTCCAGCTTGCGGATGATGAACTGCTTTTCGAACCGCTCGCGTCCCTCCTTCAGCGAGCGCGCTCCGTTCAAAAGGTCGGGCGCCGGTGAGCCGGCTCCCCTCAGGCTCGCGGGCAGGTCGGCGCGACTGACGTCGTCTCCCGGCACGAGGATCACCAGCCGCTCCATGACGTTTTTAAGCTCCCGTACGTTGCCCGGCCAGCGATACGCCTTCAGGACCGTGAGCGCGTCCGGCGATAGGCGCTTCACCCGGCCGTACTGTCTGGAGAACTGCTCGATGAAATGCGCCGCGAGCAGGGGGATGTCGCCGGCGCGCTCCCGCAGGGGCGGAACGCGCAGCGGCACGACGTTGAGCCGGAAGTAGAGGTCCTCCCGGAAGCGCCCCTCGGCGATCTCCCGGCCCAGGTCCTTGTTCGTGGCGGCGATGACGCGGACGTCGACGCGCAGCGTGCTGCCCCCGACCGGCTCGAACGCCTGTTCCTGCAGGGCCCGGAGGACCTTCGCCTGCGTTCGGAGCGACATGTCGCCGATCTCGTCCAGGAACAGGGTGCCGCCGTCCGCCGTGAGGAACTTCCCCGGCTTGTTGTCCACGGCGCCGGTGAACGAACCCTTCACGTGGCCGAACATCTCGCTCTCGATCAGCTCCTCCGGGATCGCGGCGCAGTTCATCTCGACGAAGGGCTCGTCCCGCCGCAGCGATCGGGCGTGGATCGTCCTCGCGACGAGCTCCTTGCCTGTTCCGTTCTCGCCGAAGATCAGCACCCGGCCCTGAGTCGGCGCCGCGGCCTCGATCTGCCGCCTCAGATCGCGGATGGCCGTGCTCTCGCCGATCAGATCGTCCTCGCCGTGCAGCTGCTCCTTCAGGCTCCGGATGCGCAGGTCCTTCTTCCGGTCCGACACGGCGTTGCGCAGCGTCAGCGCCACCTTCTCGAGGGACAGGGGCTTCTCGATGAAATCGTACGCGCCGAGCCGCCCGGCCCGGTGCGCCACCGGAACGTCGGCGTGCCCCGAGATCATGATGACGCGCGGCGAAGATGGCATCGCGACGATCTCCTCGAGCACCGAGAGTCCGTCGCGCCCGGGGAGCCAGACATCGAGCAGGATCGCGTGGTACGGCTGGCGGCGCAGCTTGTCGAGACAGTCCTCTCCCGAATCGGAGAGATCGACGGCGTAGCCCTCGTCCCTGAGGACGTTGCCCAGCGACGTCCTCACGCCCTCCTCGTCGTCCACGACCAGAACGCGCGCCTTCGTCATGGGCGCCATTCTACCCCACGGCGTCGGCGCCGGCCGCGGCGGCCGGCAGCTCGATGACGAACCGGGCCCCGCGCGGCTCATTGTCCTCGACGTGTATGCGTCCGTGATGATCGGTGACGATGCGATGCACGATGGCGAGCCCCAGGCCTCCGCCGTGCTTCTTGGTCGAGAACGCGGGCAGGAACAGTCGATCGCGATCCTCCGGCCTGATCCCCGGACCGTCATCGGCCACCTCCAGACGGATGCCCGTCGAGCCGGGATCGCGGCGGGCGGCGATGGTGACCGTGCCGCGTCCCCGGAGCGCCTGCACGGCGTTGTCCAGCAGATTGGCCAGCACGCGTTTCATCTGCTCCGGATCCACGGGGACCGGCGGCAGATCGGGCTGGCACCTGTGGAGGATCCGCACGCCCGGATGCACGCCGTCGTAGAGCGTCAGCGCGCCCTCCACCAGGCGGGTCAGATCCGTCGGCACGGGCCTCGGCGCCGGCAGGCGCGCGAAGCGGGTGAACTCGTCGACGAGGTTCTTCAGGGCGGCCACCTCGCGGACGATGGCGGCGGTCCCCTCCGCCACGATGCCGTCGAGATCGGGATCGCCCTCGTCGTATTTCTTGCGGATCCGCTCCGCGGACAGCTGGATCGGCGTGAGCGGATTCTTGATCTCGTGGGCCAGCCGCCGCGCCACCTCGCGCCACGCGGCGATCTTCTGAGCCCGCATGAGGTCGGTCAGATCCTCGATCACGAGGATCGCGCCCATGACCTGCCCGGAATCGTCGCGCAGGGCCGTGGCGCTGACCGCGAGGGTCAGCGCGCTCGCCTCCTGCGTCACTTCGATCTCGCGCGCCGCTCCCCGGCCGCCTCCCATCGCCTCGGCCAGGAGACTCTCGATCTCGGCGCGCGCACCCGGCTGGGTGACCAGCGGCGCGAGCGTCTTCCCGACCGGGTGAGGACCCGCCTCCAGCGCCAGGAGCCGCAGGGCCGACCGGTTGATCGTGCTGATGCGGCCCTCTCCGTCGAGAGACACGACCCCCGTCGTGAGATTCTGAATCAGCGTCTCGATGTAGCGGCGGCGCTCCATCAGGGCCTGGTTGCTCTCGTACAGCTCCAGATTCCGCCGCTCGATCATCTCCTTGCCCGCTTTCAGATCCGCGGTCATCCGGTTGAACGAATCGACGAGAATGCCCAGCTCGTCCCCCGCCTCGACCTCCACGCGGTAGTCCAGGTTCCCCGACGAGATCTCCCGGGTCCCCTCCGCCAGGGACTGGATCGGCTCGGTGATGCGCCGGGCCAGGTAGAGCCCGATCCAGGTGACCGAGAACAGAACGAGAAGGGTGATGAGCGCGAAGACGAGCACGTACACGCGCTTGATGAGCCCCTTCTGGGCCCGGATCTGCCGGTATTCCTCGTTGCTCCGGATGACGTCGCGGACCAGCCGCGCCAAATCGCGCTGCACGTGGGTCCCGACCGTGACCACGCCCCTCACCTCGCCTCCGGGTCCGGCGCGGACGGGGTGGCCGCAGCGGATGAGGAGACCGGCGCTGAATTCCGACGTCAGCGTGAACGCCTGCCCGGAGAACGCCGCCTGGCGCTGGTCGGACGGAACGTCGGGCAGGTCGCCCGTGGCCGGGACGTGCGGGTCGACGACGAGATACCGCGCGTCGCCGCCCAGGTCGACCGAGAGCAGGTCGAGCTGGTACTCGCGCAGCAGGTCGCCCATGACCCGGTGGATGGAGCCCGGCGCATCGGGGTTCAGCAGCTCCGGATCGGAGAGCCGGTTCGCGACGGCTGCCGCGGACGCCGCGCCCCGGCGGCGCGCCTCGTCGTAATAGGTGTTGACGATCTCCTCGGACGCCTGGGCCAGCCGATCCATCGGCTCATTGAACCATCGATCGATGCTGCGCTGGATGAGGTGGAGCGCCGCGTAGAAGATGATGCCCGACGGGACGAGCCAGAGCAGGAGGAGAGAAAACACGAGCTTCGTCCGGAAGCGCGACCCCAGGATCCCCCTTCGCCGCTCCACCAGAGCCTTGATCAGGTTGCGCATGAGGAGCGTGACGAGCGTCAGGACGAGGATCGCGTTGGTCAGGAACAGGATTGAGAGGAGGACGACCGAGTTGGTGATGTAGGGCCAGGAGAAATGGCTCGCCCTGCGCAGGGTCAGATAACCGCCCAGAAAGACGAGCAGCAGCACGATGATGCTGAACAGAATGAGCCGATCCGCGCGGACGCGCGTTCCCGAACGGCCGGGATCCGGCTCAGGAGTCGGGGTCACCGGATCCGTTCCCCGGGGGGTTCAGGCCGACGCGCACCCAGTCGGTGTCGAGGGGCCACGGGATCAAATAGAAGCGCCACATCAGACCCAGGTTCGCCTTCACCTTCAGGTAGTACTCCTCGCCCGGGGCGAGATCGGCGCTGCGGGCCACCGGCACGGCCCTCAGCGACGTCATGAACGCCCGCATCTCCGCCTCGTTCTCCGTGACCCGCGTCTCCTCGACCTCGTCGTCGACGCGCCGCGTCAGCGCATACTGCCGCGTGAGGGCGTCGCGACGAACGGCGCAGACGATCCGGTGCTTCGCGATCGCCTGATCGGGCAAACCGCGCCGGCGGCGGTGCACCTGAAGGCGATACTGGATGGTGGTTTCGAGACCTGCGGCCACCTCCTCCAGCAGGTCCGGGGTCAGCGCCCCTTCGAGACTTCCGGATGCGAGGTAATGCTCCCCGTTCCGCTCCACCCGCACGTTCACGAGTGCGGGGCCGTCGGCGAAAACGGGGGCGAGGGCCAGCGAGAGGCTGAGTGCTGTGGCTCCCAGCTTGGGGATCATCGGTCGACTCCGGGTCCGCGCGACCCGGTCTCGGCGTGCGGGCGCCCGGCGCGCATCAAGTTCGGTTCAGTCTACCGGAGCCCGGGGCGGGTGGACAAGTCGAAGGGCCGCGGGGGACCGGCTCAGGCGGTCAGCGGAACCCGGTTCGGAACGAGGCGCTGGGTGAGGTGCGCGAAGCGGGCGAGGTGAGCCTGCGGCAGCACGGCGTCGGACGTGGAGTACGACCAGCAGGAGGCGTCCTGCTGGATCCGGGTCATGAGAGCCGCGTGCAGCGCATGCCCCCCCTTGTAGGCGATGACGTGGGCCCGGAGCGGGGCACCGAGCAGCGCGAGATCGCCGATGAGGTCCAGGATCTTGTGGCGCACGAATTCGTCGGGGAAGCGCAGGTCCCCGTTCATCACGCCCTTCTCCCCGACGACGAGTGCGTTGTCGAGCGAGCCGCCCCGGGCGAGCCCCGCGCGACGCAACGCCTCCACGTCCCGGAGCAGGGTGAAGGTGCGGGCGGCCGCGATCGTCCTGGCGTAGGCGTCGCCGCTGACGCGGGCCGTCGCCGCCTGGTAGCCGATCGCGGGATGCGGAAAATCGATGGCGTAGGTCGCCTCGAGCCGGTTGGCCGGCAGCGCCAGGATCTCGCGGTCGCCGCTGCGGACGGAGATCGGGCGGAGCAGCGTGAGGTAGCGCCTGCGGGCCGTCTGGCTGCGGATGCCGGCGCGGCGGATCGCCTCGACGAAGGGCAGGGCGCTGCCGTCCAGGATCGGCACCTCCGGCCCGTCGATCACGACCCGGGCGTTGTCGACGCCCAGACCGCGCAGGGCCGAGAGGAGGTGCTCCACGGTCGAAACGCTCACGTCGTCCCGGGCCAGCGTCGTGGCGTACGCGGAGCCACGAAGATACCGGGTCGTGGCCGGGATGCACGCCCCGTCGAGATCGCTGCGGACGAAGACGATGCCGCCGTCCGGCTCGGCCGGCTCGATGCGAACCGCGACGCCGGTGCCGGTGTGCAGTCCGACCCCCTCGAGCTCCACGGGCCGAACGAGCGATCTCTGATGCTCTGCCACGACTCCCTCCCGGGCCGCACGGGGCCGAACCCTGATATGCATCCGACGTGCCATCAGGGTCTTTCCGGATCGATGACAGCCAAACTATTGAAACCAAAATGGTTATTTGATGGTCGTCCGGATCGGAGAAATGCATCGGCGCCCCTCCAGTCGCAGGAAAGCCACAGCAGTCTGTGGCGATTCTGCCAGAAGCGCGCCGTTTGACACGTCACCGGCCGTGTGCTACTGATCCGGTCCTCCGATTCCCCGGCGCCGCGTCGATGCAACCCCGGGCACGGGGGCGGCGGGCGCGGATCGGGTCGATCGCGCCCCGACCGACCGGGGGAGACTCATGAGCGCCCGTCAAAGGTCCCGAGCCGAGTCGGAAGCGAACCGCATGCTGCGCGAGCGGGTGGAGCGCTTCCGCCTCGCTCTCGACGAGGCGATCGCAGGGCTCGGCGAGGAGATCCGGCTCCCCAGCGGCGCCGCCGACGATCCGTCCGAGGGAGGCGCGCTGCGTCCCGAGAGAGTGCGCGACGCGGTCGACGCCATATCCCGCGGCTCCACCCAGCGCGACATCCTGGCGGCCCTGCTGCGCGGAGCGTCGATCTGTTTCGCGCGGGCCGCCATCTTCATCATGAAGAACGGGCGGCTGTCGGGCTGGGCGGGGCTCGGTTTCGGCGGCGCCGGCGGGTTCAAGGACGACGCCGTGCCCCGCGTCTCGTTCGCGGCCGCCGGGGACCACATCCTGGCGCGGGCGCTCGAGAGCGGGGCCCTCGCGGAGTCGGGCAGCGAGGGGCCCGGCACGGAGCCGATCGCAGCGCTGGGGGGCGTGTACCCTCCCCTCTCCGCCGCCGTCCCCCTGATGGTTCGTGGCAAACCGGCCGCGGTGGTTTACGCGGACAGTGGCCAGTCCGGCACGATCGGGGAGGGGGTCATGCTCGAGGTCCTGGCGCGGGTCGCGTCGCTCGCGATCGAGAGGATCTCCGCCGCGGACTCCGCGGGGCGCGGCAGGGCTGCCGAGGTGGTCGCGGGCGGGACTCATCACGCGCGATCGTCGGCTGGCGCGATTCCGGTGTCGCGCCCGGGCACCCCGACCCCGCCCGAGGAGGCCGAGATCCACGCCTTGCTGGGAGACATCACCGCCTCGCCCCGCCGCGCGGGTTCCGACGACGGCCTGTCCGAAGAAGCGCGCCGGATGCAGTCGGACGCGCGCCGTCTCGCGAAGCTTCTGGTCTCCGAGCTCGTGCTGTACAACGAGGAGGCCGTGGTGCTGGGACGGAAGAACCGCGATCTGTACCGGCGCCTGCGCAAGGAGATCGACCGCAGCCGGCAGACGTACCGGGCGCGCGTGCCGAAGACGCCGGGCCCGACCGATTATTTCGACGAAGAGCTGATCCGCGTCCTCGCCCAGGGCGATCCGGCTCTGATGGGCAGCTGACGCCCGTCAGGCGTCCGCAGCCGCGGCCGGAAGATCCCCGAGCGCCGCGAGCAGCCGGTCGTGGATGCCGCCGAAGGCGCCGTTCGACATGATGAGGACGACGTCGCCCTCGCGCGCCTCCTCCGCGATGTGGGCGACGATGGCGGGGACGTCCGGGATGTGCCGGGCGCGCAATCCCCGCACGGCGAGGTCCTGCACCAGCCGCTCGACCGAGAACCGCTGGCCCTCCGGCGCTCGCTCCGGATGATCCACCGCGGCCACGATCACCCGATCGGCCTCGTCGAACGCGCGCGCGTATTCGTCCTGAAAGACGCTGCGGCGCGTCGTGTTGGTGCGCGGCTCGAACACCGCGAACAGGCGGCGTCCCGGGAAGCGCGCGCGCGTCCCCTCGATGGTCACGCGGACGGCCGTGGGGTGGTGCGCGAAATCGTCGATCACGGTGACCCCGCCCGCGAGGCCCCGGATCTCCTGGCGCCGCTTCACCCCCTCGAAGGTCACCAGGGCCTCGCGGATCGCCCCC